>PLZC01000435.1 GCA_003151985.1 Acidobacteriaceae bacterium | reverse complement strand
AAACCTGTGTGGAAAGGTATGGGTTACGGCACACGGGCGACCCTGTGAAAGCTGCAATGCAACAGACAAACTAGTATTTGGAAGGATCTCGGGGTGCAAGCCGATATGAGGACTCATTCGTCCGTCGGTGAGTGCATTGGTAGAGACAACCGGCCAATAACTTGGATCATGGGCTACACAGTCGCTTCGTACGCATCCGACAGAGTCCATGATACTTGCCGCCTTGAACGAAGCCGCTGCTATTGCAGACGCATTCGCGTGTCTGTGAACCGACATTTGAGGCTGCCGAGGTATCTTGATTCGCGGAGAAGGAGGACTCTCTGTGAACCAAAGACGTCGGCTCATGCTTGAGGAGTTGCGCCGCCGCAACTTCGCCGATACATCCATCCGTACATACCGGCACGAAGTTGGGATCCCCCTTCTCGCCACGCCAGATCCCAAACCTGCCTTTCTGCCGGGGACCCGAAGACTCAGAGAGTGAGATTCCTAAGCTGTCTCCGTGACTCTTTTATGATTGTGCCTACAATCGGGATCCGGCGGGTTGTGGTACCCGCCTCAGCGATGTCGGGCGACCTTCAGCGTTAGGAAGGACTCTGACGCGACGGCAATGTCAAAATATTATTGTTGTCTCCAAACGGGTATCCGCGAAACAATCATGCCAGTGTGGGGGTGATCGATATGGCCACTTCTCCAGGGGAAGTAACTTCGCTGCTGCAAGCACTACGCCATGGGGATCGCGCTGCGGAGGAAAAGCTTCTTCCGCTTGTCTATTCGGAATTGCATCGGTTGGCCCGCTCCTATATGCGCCGGGAGAGGCCGAATCACACTCTGCAGCCCACAGCGTTGATCAACGAAGCCTATATGGGTTTGGCGAATGCCACGATCGACTGGCAGAACAGGGCTCACTTCATCGGTGTGGCGGCCAATGCCATGCGCCGCATCCTGGTGGACCACGCCCGCGCCCACATGGCTGCGGCTCGAGGCGGCGAGTACCGCCAGGTAGAATGGACCGAATCTCTGGGCCTGCCCGCCGAGCGCTCCCGCGAGCTGATCGCGCTAGACGATGCCCTCCAGCAACTGGAGAAACTGAACCCCAGGCAGGCCAGAATCATCGAACTGCACTACATCGGCGGCCTTTCTTTCGAAGAGGTCGGCGCGGTGATGGATTTGTCTACGCGCACCGCCAAGCGCGATTGGGCGCTGGCGCGGCTGTGGCTGTTCAAGCAGATCAATGGGAAGTGACCCCTGGCTGCTGCCCCAGGGGTCGCCGAGATCCCGAGCGATATCCGGCTGCGCTTGAGGTGACTTATGGCCGGGCAGCATTCGCAGCCGCAGTCGGCTTCACGACGGTCAAACTTCCTTTAGTCGAGGTCGAAGAAGCGCAGTCCGGCATGTCCAAATTGAACTCGTAACTGCCTGCGTTTGAGACTTTGCAGGTTGGGCTGTCCGAACTTGGATTCCTGCCGTTGCAGGCCTTGTCAAGAGGCGAAATGGTAAACGATTTAGCGGGGGGATAGAGGGTCCACGTGATCGTGTCGGAGGGTTCCGCCGCAATGGGTTTTTGCCTTGTGTCGATCGAATCGGCACTCCCGCTTGGGAAGACGCCCGGCGCTCCGTTTTTGTCGCACGCCACAACGAATTCCTGCACCCGGGGAGGAGGAGGGGAAACGATCTGCTCTTGCGCCTCCAGTGCATGGCTGACGGCGCTTCCTCCTGAGGGTCCACTTTGGTTTTCCGGAAGCCTCCGTTCGACCGGTGAAATTCGAAGCAGCTCTTCCAAATCCTCCCAGAGTATATGCCAGAAAAGGACAAAGAATTGACCCTTTACTATTTGCCCCCCGGGGCATTTGGGGCACTTGGGGCCGTATTGGGGGTCAAAACAGTCAGTTCCATCCTTGGATTTGCAACCAAAGAGATACAGATCGGGACCAGGGGTAAAGGGAGCATAGACGCAGGTGGGGGGCGGGACTTTCGGGTCGCAAGGTATCAAGTCCGCAGTGTGACTGACCTTTACGTTCGCACCTGTTTCGTCGTCAAACGCCGCAAAATTGATAATGTCCCCGGGCTTCGGCGAAAGAGACACTTTGCCGTCCGCGTTGATGTACAGAAGAATCCTGTTGGGGCGGTATTTCGCGTCCAGGGCGACACCCAGGAGAAACCCGAGGATCAAGCAGCAGAGACAGACGCCAACCACTGTCCTGAAGCGACCCTTTGTATTTTCGTGTACTTTGTTACTCGAGTCCATCGTGATCCGTCCTTTCAGTTTGAATGGTTTGGAGTGCTTACGAAGCTCCGTGGCCGTTGCTGGTCTGCTGCTTCAGAACAAAAGAAAGATAGCGGGGATCCTTCCGCAGATCCCCCAAATCGAGAGCCCCTTCCACCTCAAAGGGAAGAAGCCCTCCACGCATGCAATCCAATAGCAACTGCGTGGCTTCCTCTTTCCTGCCGAGCACGGCCAATGCTTGGACAATCATGAATTGTGCTTGGACATCGGTTTCCCTTTTAGCTCCTGCCTTGTCCTTTTGAGCTTTGGCCATGTCCGCCTCGGATTGAGCCGCGTCATGAATTTTGGCGTGATAGAAGGCGAGCGTGGCCCAATCACCTGCGTTACGGGGGTTCGTTTCGAGAATCTCCGCAGCCTTGGCATAGTTCTTCTGTACCAGTTCCGGTTGCCCCAGGACTGCATAGCAATCGGCGATTTCACGCCAGATCACATGGTATTTGGGGTTCAGATCCGCGACTCGCTGATAGTAATCGAGTGCCGCAGTGAATTTCCCGTCGGCGAAAGCCATGTCTCCGAGCACCGTGAGCCCTTCCTCGCTGGGGCCTCTCTTGAGGCTGGCGTTCAACGCCGCGATTGCTTCATCGTGCTTGCCAAACACCTGGTAGAGCGCGCCAAGATTGGCGAGGGGCTCGGCAACGTTCGGTGCTGCATTTGCCGCGGCGTCGTAAGCTGCGGCAGCCTCCTGGTATTTTGCCTGTCTCCAAAGAACAAAACCCAATGCGTCGTAGGCTGGCCAATAGTTCGGCCGCTCCTTGATGATGTCTCGAAAAGCCTGCTCGGCGTCTGCAAAACGATTAAGATTCCGAAATGCCCACGCCTTGTTTAGTGTGATTTCCGGATTGCCGGGGTCGTTACGAAGCGACTTGTTGAAATAGTCGACTGCTGAATTTGGTTTTCCCGAGTACAGAAGAAAAAGGCCCTCACTGAGTAGTCCGCTTGCAGAGTTAGGATTGAAACGCAGCGAGAGCGACGCATTCCTTTCGGCAAGGCCCAGGTTCGCTGCATCGCCGTTGACGGCGGAGAGCTGGATGTAAGCTCTTGCCAGGCGTGCGTAACCGAGCGCGAAATGAGGATCATCCGTCAGTGCCTGCTGATATTTCAAGATTGCATCTGTAAGGCCCGTGTCATTCGCTTCATTTACAAGCTGTTCTGCTTCACTGAAAGTGCGGAATACGGCAGGCGATACGCGCTTCAATTCCTCCTGGTCGCTCACCAGGATCTCTCTTTGAGGCAAGCCAAGCAGGGCCAGGGAGGCTTTTGACGCATCTTCGACCATACTGCTCAATCGATCTGGGGCGCACTTGATCTCGATTCTGCGCAGCTTCTTCTGCGTCATTGCGTCGAGCACCTGCAAGGACAGTATCAGGAGGGAAGGGTTGGCGTGGAGCGAGACCGCCAGCACAAGATTTGCCCCCAGTGCGGCGACTGAAGAAGTTGGAGATTCGGGCGTATGGGCGCTATCCTGAAGATCGTTAAAGGTGATGATGAGCAGGTCCTTGACGGAGGCCTCCGCGCGAGCCAATCGATTTCCAATCGACTCAAGAACTGTGAGGACCACAGCTTCTGACTCCCCCGGCGGCCAGGCCATCAGCGCCACGAAGCGCTTCGAAGGCAGCGGTTCAAACCAGTCGATCAATCTGTCTCGCTCCAGCCACGCTCCCCCAGCGGCTGCCAGGCAGCCGGTTGCGGTCAGCGCAAACATCCTTCTCCGCGTGAGGAAGGGTGGGCTGCGGAGATCGTCCAAGGGCCCGACCGACGTTTCCGCCAGCGATTGGACAGCAGTGGGGATGTCTTTGTAACGCCGGTCCAAGGACGCCTGCAGGCAGCCATTGATCAGTTGCCTCCACGACGGCGGGAAACTCCGGGTCAGAGCTTCTACCGAACTATCCGGAGAGGGGCTCAACGAAAGCCGGGGTAGATGCCCCGTCAAAATCTGGTAGGCAACGACGCCCAAAGCAAATACATCGCTTGCCTTCGATGGAGGCCCGCCGTAGAACAGTTCCGGGGCCATGTAACCTGGTGTTCCAGCGACCCCACCTACGGTTAATGCGGTAGTGTCGCTCAACTCGGCGCGTGCCAGGCCGAAATCCGTCACGCAAGCGTAGACCATTTCCCCGGAGCCATCGAGGATAATGTTACCGGCTTTGATGTCCCGATGTAGGATGCCCGCATCGTGGGCGGCTGAAAGTCCGGAGCCGACCTGTCTCATGATCAGCGAAGCTTCCAAATCCGGTAATGGACCGATCCGGGCAAGCCTGGCTGCGAGAGTCTCTCCAGCCAGGAGCTTCATCGTCAGGAAGGTGAGTTGGCCTTCGGGCCGCGTCCGGTGGAAAATGTCATAGATCGGGCAGAGGTTGGGGTGAACGACCTTACGCGCGTTGAGCACTTCCCGCTCGAATCTTTCGCGCATCAAAGGGTCTGCCGCGTATTGAGAGAGAACTGTCTTCAGTGCGACATGAACGCCTCGTAATTGGCGATCCTCAACCTCGTATACCTCGCCCATGCCCCCTTTTGCTATGAATCGAACCACTGCGAAACGGTCATAAAGAACTTCTCCGGGAGCGAACTGAGGAGTGTAAGATTGCGAACTGACGGGATCGCCTGTCCTGGAATCCATATCTTGTGCCGGAGTTTCTTCACCTTGAATGTCTTCAAGGGGCGAGCGATCGAAGAACGGACGCTGCAAAAAACTCCCGGCGAGGTCATTTTCCTTCAGCATCTTGTCCACCCGAATCCTCATCTCCGGGGAACTGTGGCACGCAGTCCGCAGGTAGGCCTCCCGTTCGCTCGGGTCAAGCCCCAACGCCGTTACGAAGATCTGCTCGGTAAGTTCCTGCAAGTTACCCATATAGCTTTGTCCAATCAACGCCTTCGCGTAACCGGATAGGGGAATTGAGCTATTTCAGGGCTTTTGTCAGTTGGAATCGGGAAGCCGCGCAGGCGGCTCATCAAAATGAGCTTACTCGAAAGACAAGGAATTGCAATAACATTCTTTTGAAAGCCCGCTTCATGGGCAAGCGGAGCATTCGAAGAATAAGAGTGCCCTTCGATTCGCTGCAATGCCCTGTAATTGACAAGCGTAGGATGGGGGCTCAAAGTCACATCAGTCAATTCGATTGCGCGAGTCGATCGCGGAACCCCGCCTTCCTCCGCAGTCACGTTTCCTGGTCCAGAAGTCTAAGGTTCCCACCGAGAAGCGCCCGGACCCAGTTCCCTGGCGCTTCTCGGCGGATTGAGTTATCGCGCTGCAACCAGCGTTTGCTCTCCAGTCTGGAGTTTCGCCTCCTGGGTTCGCACCCTCTTTTCAACCTTGCTCGATGCGACGTTGAGATTCAGCGAGGTGCTTGCGGGAGACGAAATCTGGTGAAGAAAGTAGTACTCCCCGTACCTTTCGAAGACCAATTCGGAGCTGGCCCCCGGCTCAGCGAAACTGTGAGTGGCTATGACCATTTCCTTATAATGCCCGTCCGCACTCTGGATCTGGAGAAGGTATCGGTCGGGTGAAGAAATGGTGTATTCACCTGCAGGCAACCACTTCTCGCCTACTGTGAAGTTAAAAGGGATGTTGGCTTTCACGGCGGGTGCCTGGGCAAAGAGTCCCGTTGTAGCCGCGAGAGTAGCGAGGGTGAACAGGCAAACTGCACTGATCCGTTTCATGAGAGTGTCTCCTTTGTCTGAGGCGTCCTCCGTGCGATCGCCTACACTCATGAATGCGGAATACGGGAACATTTCGTGCCAAAGATTTTTACGGAGTTGGCCCGTGATCAGGCGCCCGCCTTGGATCGGTCCATGAAAGCGCTCCGAACTTGATATGGATTGGCCGCATGGAGCGTGCTCCCTCGCGAGGCTAGCTTAAGTCGAGCGGACTCCTTCATTGGGCCGTTTTGCGGGGGGAAAGCCTGCTTCCGCGGCCATAACGGACCTCTACCAAGGTGCAGTCGTCCTGAGCTTCGCTGGGCGCCTGGAACCTGGCAACGTGATCGAGCATCCCGTCCAGATCCAGATGCTGAGCGATTTCGGTCAATCTCAATTCTCCAAAGGCCTCGCCTGCGCTGTTCTCGGCTTCAACCAACCCATCTGTTGCCAGAAGAATGCGATCCCCCCCTTGCAATGTCAAGCGTGCAGAGGAATAAGTCGCCTCGGCGAGCAATCCAACAATCGGGTTGCTTTCTTCCAACCATCTCGCGCCGGTATCGTCAATGAGCAGGGGCTGAATGTGGCCACAGTTCATAAATTCAACGCGACCGTCCGGGAAGAGTTTAAGCAACACCATCGTTGCGTATTTGCCGACATTTCGCTCGCAGAGAAACCGGTTCAGCAGCAACGCAATTTCCGGGAGGCCCTGGCCAGAACGCAACTGCGCGTGGATGATGCCCTGCATGGTCGCGGCCACGATTGCGGCGGGGAGGCCCTTGCCCGAAACATCCGCAATGGCGACACACACACAATCGTCAAGGACAACTGCGTCAAAGAAGTCGCCGCCGATGTCGTAACATGGAATGCTTCTAGCCTGCAATTCAGCGAAGGGGATAATTGGCATGGCGATGGACATCAGGCCGCTGTGAATCCTGGCGGCAATTGCGAGTTCCTCGCGTGCACTGCGCAGCTTGTATTCCGCTTCGGCAAGCAACGCGTTTTGCAGCAGGGCAGATGCTTCCGTTGCGATGGCTCCGAGTAATTGATGATCCACTTCGCTCAGACTCCCCGCGCCAATCTGGCTATCAAGATAGAGAAGCCCGAGCAGATCGGGCTGCTGCCGCTTCGTATCGCGTTTTCGCAGTGGAATGCAATAGATACTACGAATCTTATGTTCTCTCACGCTTGCCCAAGCCGACGCGTCGTCATCCATCAACGTGTCGCTGATTGAGAACTTTGCATCGCTCTCGATCGCCTTCTGAATTGCTTGGCGTGAAACAGTCAAGTCCTGGTCAACGAATTCACCTTGCGAATTCAGTCCGCGCGCAAGTTCCATCTCTCCGCCCTTGCTCAGAAAAACGAATCCGCGATCCAATCCGGTGAACTGCAGCGTCAAGTGGAGAAGCGTGGTGAGGATATCCTCGATCGCTCCACCCGCGTTCAACTGCCGTGCGGCGTTCAGCAGCCAATTCAACCGCTCCATCTCGCGAACTGCCGGCTGGCGCTCTTCATCGGGAATTGGGGACTCTGTGATTGAGGAAAGCAGGCGGGTGACCGTGCTGTGGTGAAAGGCAAGATGCCGCTCCCGCGCGGTATCTAGTTGGAAGTGGAGTCGCGGCCCATTGACTGAACCAAGTTGAAGCAAATCGCCGGGATTCAGTGCAGCCGAATGAATTCGGATACCGTTGAGAAACGACCCGTGCCTACTATTCCGATCCACAACTGAATAGGAATTGTCCTCCCGGACGATCATCGCGTGTTCACGGGAAATGCGCTGATCGTGCAGAACAACGTCCTGACTCGCCAAACGTCCGATCGTTGTCATATGCCGGTCGAGAGCAACTGCGTGCTGGCCCTTGGCGTCTGTATAGATAAGGCTCAGGAAAGCCATTTCAGTCCTCACCCTCCTGCATAATAGATCGACGACAGAATCATACCAATTTACATACAAACGTCGAGTTTGTGCAGATTTTGTTGCCCCTGCTTGCGTTGCTCGGTATGCACAACGATGCTCACGAACCCCGCCGGAAATATTCAGCTATTCGCCGGCCGCGATCGCGCAATTCGCGAAGCCAGCCGTCGTTCCAGGCCTTGGTTCGCTTGATTCCCAAGTTATGGTCGTTCAGGTTGGTTCTTCGGCCCGGACGACGGTCAGGACAAGATCTACAGAGCTCTTGCCTGGGAGCACCGGGATGACTTCCACTGGCAAGACTCCATGATCGCGGAGTATCTTCTGTCTTGGACCAATCTGAGTCCCATACGCCCGCATTTTGATTGGAGTCCATTCGAGCATCAGGATCTCCAGAATTTGTGGAATTGNNTATCTGCATCTATGAAGAGCGCCGTCGTCTTGAGTATTGCTTTCATCGGGTGCGACCCCAAAGTGGCAATTGGCAGTTCTAATTGAACTCTGTTGCAGGATAAGCGACGCGAACTTAGCTGTGCCGTAACCCATACCTTTCCGCACAGGTTT
>PLZC01000247.1 GCA_003151985.1 Acidobacteriaceae bacterium | reverse complement strand
TGCTGCTGGACGCCATGCTGGGCGACCAGACGCTGTTCTCGCACCGCGACGGCGTGGAGATCAACTGGGCGCTGTATACGCCGATCCTGGAGGCCTGGGCAGCGAAGAGGCCCCAGGTCTTCCCTAACTATTTCGCTGGAGCGTGGGGGCCTGAGTGCTCAGACCATCTGCTGGAACGCTGGGGGCATGCGTGGAGGAACGATTTGGGCCGAAAAGGGTGAAGAAGCAGGGACTAGGGATTTGGGACCAGGGCTTCTCAAGGCACTATGCGAACCTCTGCGCGGAAGACGTGATAGTCGGTGAACGAGACGTCATTCAGGCAGGTCAGGTACCGAATGTTCGCCGTATTCTCACCTGCGTTTCGGGCTTTTTCACCGGCACCGGCATCGGTCAACTTGGAGAGGGCTTCGCTCTTGATCGGACAAATATAGGCACGATTTCCGATGGTTACGGGACCATACTCCACCAGAATGCCCGATTTGAAGGTCCGATGAGGCGAATTCAATTCCGACTCCATGGTCACCCGCAGTATGGTTCCACTCTTGGGATCGACGGCAATCTCGCCGTGGTACGCGGGAAACTGCGGCTTTTCCTTGTCCCTGACGTTCCCCAAGGTCACTGCGTAATGCGAGTTTTCCTCTGGCACTACGTAACGCAAAACAGCCATCGGCCCGTCGGCTCCCTGCTCCCAATGGCCCCAGAAGACCTGGCTGCCAATGGCGTCTCCGATCACAACGGAGAGGACTGGCCCGAACTCTCCTGACGTGGTCAACCGCATCGCTGGCGAGTGAACCTTGCCGTGTTTCGACACTCCCGCATCCACCACCTCGAGGCCATTGAGATACTTGACGACGATGGAGGCCTTCGACAAGACGTGTAGCACACGGGAATAGGAGGACGATGAATCAGCAGGTCTGTTCCGATAGAAACCCGCGATTCCAGTACTGAGCAACTGCCCCTCGGGCACGTCCTCAAAATGCGTTGTGCTCCGTTTGGCAGAGAAGTTCGGCAGTCTGTGTAATGTTGTTCTTACATATTCAATGGTCCGCGACAAGATTTGTTTTCGCTCCGCATCGTCCGGCATGGCGATCTGAGGGATCTCCTCCGAGGGCAGTTCGAGGAAGGCGGATGCATCGGCCAGGGCCAGCAGAGCTTCGCGGGTCTGCTTTCCCTGGAATTCTGCCTGCCACTGCGCGAGCCGGAGTGAGCTGGCACGTTCGGTCAGCTCGAGATTTGCTATGGTCGTCGCCACCTCTCCATCGGGCTTGTCACGAAGGGAGCGAAGCATCTGTTCCACTTCATGCATGCTTGCGCGAGTTCCGGCAAACGAAGCTGAACCAAACGCTCCCAATAAAAACAGAACAACGAGTTTACGCACTGTATACCTGCTTGCATGATTCTTGTGCATGATGATCGTCAATCCAGAAAGACCTGTGCCGGTGTTCACCGACTATCCGGTAATGGCTTCCTAAGGCAGGATTCGAGTTTCGGATCGGAACACGTGATAGTCGGTGAATTCAACGTCGTTCAAATAGGTCATGAGCACTGTGTTCGTGGGATCTGCGAGCCTTCGAGTGCTGGAAACGGCCATCCTGGAAAGTGCAACGGCCTTTGTTGGACAAATGTATGCGCGATCGCCAATCGTTACTGAACCGTATTCCACAGCTATGGAGTGCCTGAATTCCTGATAAGGCGGATTCAATTCCGTCTCCAAGGTCAGGCGCAATATGCTGCCGCTTTCCGGGTCTATCGCAATCTCCCCATGGTAGGCGGGAATCTGCGGCTTACTCTGCTGCCGCTCATTTCCTATCGCGATTAAGCCGAAGGACGCAGTGTAATGCGATGCCTGCTGAGGCACATGGTATTGCACGACCGCCAGCCGCCCTGATGCGCCCTGTTCCCAATGGCCCCACGAGACCTGGCCGTAAACGGCGTCTCCGATGACCATGGCAAGGAACGGTCCGAATTCCCCGGAAGTGGTCAACCCAACTCCTTGCGAGCCTGGTTCACCGCCTTCAGGCGCTCCTGTCCCCTCAACTTCTTCACCACCGCGATAAGTGACTGTGACAGCAGTCTTGTGCATAAGCCTAAAATGCCGGGGGATGTCAGCGTGAAGATCAACGAGAGGCACGTTATCAAAGTGCATCGTGTTGCGCTTGGCAAAGAAGTTTGGCAGTTCCCGTGCGTTTTTCACTACATACTCAACCGCCAGCGAAAACGTCCATTCCTGCTCGTCGGCGTCCGGAACATCCTTGGGAAGGATCTCCGCTAAAGGAAGATCGAGGAAGGCGGACGCATCGGCCAGCGCCAGCAGTGCCTCGCGCGTGCGCTTTCCGGGAAAGCCGGCCTGCCACCGCCGGAGCCTGAGAGAGCTTGCGCGCTCGGTGAGTTCAAGGCCGAAAAGCTGTTTGGCTACTTTTCCGTCCGACTGGTTGTGCAGCGTCGTTAGCAGTTGGTCCAACTGTTGCACAGTGACCCGCGTACCCGCGAGCGCCGCCGGACCCAACAAGGCCAACAACAAAAAACACACAAGTCTACGCACTGCATGGCCTCTTTGACGTTGCGGACCATTATAGTCACTACCACAGTTATTCCCGGATGATCTTGACGAAGATTCCGTCGGGGAGTTCGCCTTCGAGCAGGTGGACTACGCCGCCTTTCACATAGCCTTCTAGAACCTGACGCGCGGGCTTGGCTGCGTGCGGTTCGGCGGGCCGATTGGTCGTGGGTTGGCTCAGCGGCCGGCTTGGGGTCGAACTAGCGCCGCTAAAACTGCCGGCACCGCTCACGGAATGACTCGCCGTCTTGCCCATACCGCGATCCATGGCTTCGTTGGCCAGGCCGTCGGCTTCCTTGTTTCCGCCGCGGAGGGTGTGGCGGATTTCAAAATGGTCCAGCCGGTTGGACAGACGCTTGGCCTCCTGCCACAGCGGGATGAGGCCGGGGTTTTTCACTCTGAATAGGCCTTTCATCTGCTTGACCATCAGTTCAGAGTCGGAGACCAGTCGAAGGCGCTTGACGTTATTTTCGGCAGCCCATCGCAGTACGCCGAGGAGGCCGGCGTATTCAGCGTAATTATTGGTCTGGCTGCCGAGGAATTCGCTGAGCCGGGCGACAGTGCGGCCCTTGGCGTCTTCGATCACGGCGCCATACCCCGAAGGCCCGGGATTGCCGCGGGAGCCGCCGTCGCAATGTGCGGTGAGCCAATCGCCCGCTGGTTCGGCAGCGGGTGGGGCAAGATCTTGAAAGAGATTTCCGTTCACGCTTCCAAGTGTACCGGGGCGAGTGCGGCGGGCGGCAAATTCAGTGTTGACATGAGTGCTTTTCCGCTCACCAAGACGGTGACCAGCCGTCTATCCACTGCGGGCACTTCTCTCTCCCCCGGAGCACTAACGATGGCAATGGATGCGGTGATTCACGCCACTTCCCCGGTTCCAATTCCGGCTGCTTTGGCATGGCCAGCCACCAGGAGGGTACAATCCTCTCCAGGTATGGCTGCTACGACGGCAATGGACGGACCGAACGGCCGGCAGGAGCGCGCACAGGCCCGTGCGCCGGAGATGGAGTTGATCCGCGAGGCGCAAGCAGGCTCGCGAGTTGCCTTCGATACGCTGGTGCGGCAATATGAACAGCAGGTTTTGCGGCTGGCGCTGCACCTGACGGGCTCCGAGCATGACGCGGAAGATATTTATCAGGAAGCCTTCCTCAAGGCTTACCGATATCTAGGGAATTTCCGGTTTGAGTGCTCGTTTTATACCTGGATCTACCGGATCGTGACGAATCTCTGCCTGGACCAGTTGCGGCGTCGCAAGACTCGCCGGGAAGACCACGCGGTGGTTCTGGATCGCTCCGGCGACGAGATCGACTTGCTGGCTTCCGTCTCGGACGACCGGTCGTTTTCCAATCCGGGCAAGGAACTGGACCGGAAAGTGCTCGGCGAGAAGATTCAACTCGCCCTGGGCAAGCTGACACCGCGTGAGCGGATGGTTTTTGAACTGAAGCACTACCAGGGTCTCCGCCTGCGCACGATTGGAGAAATGCTGCACACCACGGAAGAGACGGCCAAGAATACACTTTTCCGGGCGACCAAGAAACTGAGAGCGCAGTTGGCAGATTTGCGGTAGATAACGCCATCGGCAATTCCCCAAAGGGATGCGGATTTTTGAGGCGAATTAGAGATTTGTTGAGGCTGGAAGGACGTTGCGATGAATTGCGAAGTTGCACATGAGCGAATTGTGACCGCGGCTTATGGGGAACTGCCCGACGAACAAATGCATGAGCTTGAGCGGCATTTAACGGGCTGCCCAGACTGCGAACAGGAACGAGCGCAACTACAGGCACTAAAGGTGCTGCTGGCTGCGAATCCGGTTCAGGAACCCCCGGCGAACCTTATAGCCCGCTCGCGCATACGCCTTGAAGAGGCCTTGGATGCTCTCCCCCCGAAGCACTGGTACCAGCGGCTGAGCCAGCGGATCATCAACAACTTTGTCGGTTTGCAGGCTGCGCCTGCGGCCGCCTGCCTGCTGCTTGTGGCCGGGGCCGGGGCGGGTTGCCTTGGCGGCTACGAGTTTGCGCAGAGCCGGGCGGCCCATGCAGCGGCTGCGGCTACGACGGCAGCGAATATTCAAGAGCAGACTGCTCCGACCGAGATTGCCAACATATCCGGCATTGTGCGCCAGCCAAACAGCGAGATTGTTGAAGTGAGCTACAACCAGGTTGTGCCGCATCGGATGCAGGGCTCGCTGCACGATCCGGCGATCCGGCAGTTGCTGATGCTGGCATCGGCCAACTCGACTTCGGCCGGGGTTCGGGAAGACACTGTGGGCCTGATGGCGGCCGAGTGCCGCGCCGGACACGGTTGCCAGGCTGCGGGCATTCGCGATGCGCTGATGGTGGCCCTGCGTTACGACAAGAACGCCAGTGTGCGACAAAAGGCTCTGCAAGGCTTGGAGTCGTATGTGGTGGAGGACGTGCGGGTGCGGGATGCAGTGCTGGAGGCGTTACTGAACGACGCCGACCCGCGGATTCGTACAGAAGCCATCAGCATTCTGGAGCCGGTGGAAGCCGACACAAGCGTGCGCCAGGTGCTGCACTCGGTTGCAAGTTCAGACCGGAACTCCCATATTCGAACCGCGTCGCTGCAAGTGCTGAGCCATGTGCCGCAGATCCAGTAGGACGGTCTTACCTTCCGATGATCGCATCGTCAAAGAGTGCGGAAGGAAGAATTAAAGAGGGGGAGATGAAGTCATGAAGCAGCTCTTGAGGCCATACATAAATTCTGGAACTACACCGTGGGTGGCAGTTGCTATGGGTGTGCTGATGGCGACCGCGGTTGTCTCGGCCCAATCGCGGCAGGTGGTGCAGATCCTGCAGGAGCCCAACCCGCTGCTGCATTCCAGTTCACAGGGCTACCTGGGAGTGGACCTGACAGACGTGGACCAGGAAAAGGCGCAGTCGCTGAAACTTAAAGAAGTGCGCGGGGCGGTGATCACGCTCATCGATCACGACGCTCCAGCAGGGCAGGTGGGGCTAAAGGTTAACGACGTTGTGCTGCAATTGAACGGACAACCCGTGGAGGGCGCCGAACAGTTGCGCCGGATGTTGAGGGAGATTCCCGCGGGCCGCAAGATCAGCGTCGAGATCAGCCGCGACGGTAGTCTACAGACGCTGAGTGTGGAACTGGTGGACCGCCGCGTGATGGAACACGACATCTGGAACAGGATCGGCAACAGCGGCGATGTGTTTCCGCAGGTACAGGGGATGGGAATCCTTTCCGGAGGCGATACCCCAATGCCGGGGGGATTCCACATGCCCGGTTTTGGCAGCGGCCTGAACGTGGGTGCGATGGTGGAGCCGTTGACGACGCAGATGGCCGAGTATCTTGGTGTCCAGAGTGGGTTGATGATCAAGCAGGTGGCGCGCCGAAGCCAGGCTGAAACCGCGGGGCTGAAGGCTTTTGACGTAATACTCAAGGTTGGCAACGATGGCATTTCGACGCTCGCGGACTGGGATCGTTCGCTGCGGGCCAACCAGGGTAAGCCGGTGCAAGTAACCATCCTGCGCGACAAGAAGCAACAGACAGTGACGTTGCAGGTGGACTCCAAGCGCCACGGCGAGGTGGAGTTCGAAGAGATATTCCCCTCGGACAATTGCCCGATGCTGGCTGAGCTTGACCCGGAGTTTGCGGAACAGATGGTGCAACAGTTTGCCGGGGACGAATCCGCGCTTCAGTCAATGCGCGGCCAGGCGGAAGCCCTGAAGGACCAGTCAGGCGATATGCGTATTGTGATCAGCCCGCAGCAGGCCGAGGAGATGCGGAAGCAGGCTGAGAAACTGCGGCAGAGCATCAAGACCGATGACTTCAAGATCGACAAGAAGCAACTCGACCAGCTCAAGAAGCAGATGGAAGAGTTTCGGCAGAACTTCGAGCCGCAGACCTTTGAACTAAACCCAAAACAGATGGAAGAGTTCCGGCTCCAGATGGAGCAATTGAAGCGGCAAATGGAAGAACTAGAGCATCCCTCTTGATGGTGTAGAGTGCAATATTCCNNGGATCTTGCGGCACGGCTGAAGCCGTTCCCTTTCAAAGCCGCTCTAAACCAACATGAGAAATGCTCTAAAGCTGCTGCCAGGGCACGGTGAAGCTCTCTGAGCACCTTCCTCCGCTCCAAGGGTGCCACCGGGACCCGCCGGATGGCGCCCTTCTTTTTTTGGCTGCTGGTGATTTGGACCAGGCATCTGAGCATTTGATTTCGTGTCGGATGGTTGAGCGTAGTGGTATCCCAGGTCCCAAAATCGGGACCTGGGGCACCCAGCTTTGTACAGAATCAAACGGCGAAAGGCCTAGCTGACCCCGACCTTCATTCGCGTCCACAGGAAACGAGTTGCGTCGTGATCGATGATGGGTTCTCCGTCGCACTCGATTTCGAGAACAGTGGCAGGTTGGTCGGGAGCCTGCAGCGGCAGTCCGGTCAAGCGGAGATTGAATTCGTCCTGGGTAAAGACGACGCTTTGGCCGGTCTTCAAAAGCCGCGCGGCTTTGACCTTGGCTTTGAGGCCGCCGAGCGCTATCACCGTTTCCTTCTGATAGAAGCTGAGCCATTCCGCGGCCGGCGTGTGCCCGGGCCAATACTTCTGATGAATATAGAAAGTGTTGCCGCGGCGGGTGTAGTTGGCATTCGAGTTCCAGGTAAAGGAGCCACGATCCGTTTCATAGATGGCCTTGCCGTTGGTGTCGAGCCACTTGCCGACAGCTTCCAGAACAGCGACGGACTCCTCAGGCACTGAGCCATCTGGTTTGGGGCCGATGTTGAGCAGATAATTGCCACCGCCTTGGGCGCAAACAGCAAGATTCGCGACGATTTCTTTGGGCGTCTTCCATCCATCGTCACCACGGTTAAAGCCCCAACTGTCGTTGAGGGTCATGCAGGTTTCCCAAGCGCGCCCGGATTCGGCGGCCCTGATCTCCTGTTCGGGCGTGGAGAAGTCGCCTTCCATTCCGTTGCGGTTGTTGACGATTATTTCCGGTTGCAGCTCAAAAACCATTCGATTCATGCGCTCGGACTCCCACTCGGTGGCGCTGAGCGGCCAGTCAACGTCATACCAGAGGACGTCAATTTTCCCATAGTTGGTCATCAACTCGCGGATGAGGCCGTGCGTGTATTCAACAAAGCGCTTCCGCGCAGCCTCATCGGTCTTGCAAAGAGCGCCATCGGGATGATGCCAGTCCATGAGGGAGTAGTAGAAGCCGACGCGCAGGCCCTCAGCACGTGCTGCGTCGACAAATTCACGGACAAGATCGCGGCCCGGGCCTTGCTTCGGAGCGCAGTAGTCGGTGAGCTTGGTGTCCCAATGGCAAAAGCCCTCGTGGTGCTTGGNNGCTTGGTGGTCATCACCATGTACTTTTGACCGGCACGCTTGGCGAGCTTTGCCCACTCCCGCGCGGCATTGGGCTTGGGATGGAAGTGCTTGGCCAGCAGTTCGTACTGGGAGATGGGAACGCCCTCAACTTCCTTGGCCCATTCATGCTGGCCGATGACGCTATAGAGCCCCCAGTGGATGAACATGCCGAATTTGGCTTGATGCCACCAGTCCATCCGCTGCGCTCGCGTAGCGGCCTGGCTGCCCGGCTTGGGGGTGGACTGAGCCTCGGTTTCGGCTGAATTTGACGGAACGGCCAATGCCTCAGTGCTGCCCGCACCGAGGGCCAGTGCGCTTGCCGCACCAAGTTGTTTTAAAAAAGAACGCCGCGAACTCCGATCCCAATTCATGGTTCTCTCTCCTGAACGGCAAATGCCGGGATGAATATGCAAGGTGCAATGATACAACGGCGACCCGGCGCGAATCTGCCCATGCAGCGCGCCTTGCCGTGTAGAATAGCTGCCGAAACCCTGGAATGATCAATGAGCGTCCTGAACCGAAGGCGTTCATATTTCCAGCCGAAAAGGAGTGCGACAAATATGAAGCTTTTCTCGACGCAACTGCGATTTTGCTCCACGCTGACCGTGACGACGCTTTGCTTTTTAGCGCCTGCTTTACTCGCGCAACCGGCCACTGCAAAGTCCGCCGCCGCACAGGAGGAGAATCAGCATATGCGCAGCCGTCTCTTTATCTATGACCTGCGCGATAGCTCGACGCACCTGGTCTTTACCGCGGACACAGTTTGGGAGGCGCCTAACTGGTCGCCCGACGGAACCTATCTTATCTCTAACTCACACGGCGGCATTTTCAAATTTGTTCTCAAAGCAGATAACACAGCAGACCCGCAGAAACTGACCATTCCTGCCGACTATCTCTGCAACAACGACAAGGCCATTTCCCCTGACGGCAAGAAGCTCGCTTTCTCGGCCAATCTTTTACCAGCCAGGGGATCGCAAGTCTTTCTAGCCGACGCAGACGGCAAGAACATCAAGTTAATGGCCGCGGAGACACCGAGTTTCTTCCACGGCTGGTCGCCGGACAACAAGACCCTGGCCTTCGTCGCGATGCGCAATGGCGCTCGTCAATTTGACATCTATCGCATGCCCGCCGCCGGTGGAGCGGAGCAGCGCCTTACGATGAACGTCCACCACGATGACGGGCCCGACTACTCGCCCGACGGCAAATGGATATATATCAATTCCGATCGCTCCGGCAAGGAAGCGGTATGGCGTTTCCCCGCTGATGGCGCAGGCCCGGACGATGCGAAGGCCGAGATGGTCCTGAGCGACGCGCTCGAGGATTGGTTCCCTCACATCTCACCCGATGGCGCGAAGATGGTATATATCGGCTATCCCGCAGGCACGGCCACGCATAATCCGCGCGACGTCCGTATCGCGCTCAAGCTGGCTGCAATCAGCGATGGCAAGGTGGCTGCAACACAGAAGACTCTTGTGGAGGCCATGGGCGGCCAGGGCAGCATCAACGTCAACTCCTGGGCGCCGGATTCGATGCGTTTCGCCTATGTAACTTATGAGGCTTTGCCGTAGGCGCCGCTGTCCATCAGGTTAACTTTTACCTCGCATGATTCGGGCTGCCCAGATGCCGCTTTCTGGACCTGGGCAGATCGGATGTTAGCGCCGCTGCATTTACCGGCATTTTTCTTGTTTATGGGTACTAAAGTTCGTGATATCAGCTCTTTGGAGTACTTTGGCAGGCATTCGTTATCCATAATGTGCATCCACTGGCCGATACTTGTCGTCGTTAGCAAATTGCTGTCGGCTTACACCAGAGCTGAATCGTATGGGCCTAATGGAACTGTTCTTGAAGTTATTGCCGCTTTTGCCATAACACTGGCACTCTCTATTCTATTCACCGAAATCATAGAGCGATACGCCCCTTTTATGTTAGGGAGATCTTCTCCTTCCATGCCGGCGTGATCGACTGCTACGTTCATCAAATGGATCCGCTCAAGCGCTGAAGCCAGGTCGGGGAAACTGCAAGCGGTCGCAAACCGTCGGAATCAAGCTTTCTCTTGCGACATTTTCAGCTTCCGGATCACTTCATCCAAGGCAGTGTCCCAGGAAGCGAGACGGACGCCAAAACGCGAGTTCAGTTTCCCGTTCGAGAGGACTGAGTTCTTCGGACGCCTCGCCAAGGTCGGATAATCGCTGGAAAGTATCGGATGCACCTCGGGGGTTTTTCCATTCAGGAGGGCCTTCGCACGCGCGAAGATAGCTTGTGCAAAACCGCACCAGGAGACGGATCCGGAACAGGTCATGTGATACAGGCCGGACCAATCCGAATCTGAACCGAACTGTCCGTCGAGAACTCCGTCCACAATAGTCCGGGTTGCTTTTGCAAGCTCGATGGAGGTGGTTGGCGCTCCGAACTGGTCGTCGACAACAATGAGGGAATCGCGCTCGCGGCCCAGGCGGAGCATTGTCAACAGAAAGTTGTTGCCGTGCGGCCCATACACCCAACTCGTGCGGAAGATGAGAAAACGCCCGCCCACTGCGCGAATAGCTTCCTCGCCCGCCAGCTTGCTTGCGCCGTAGACATTCAGGGGATTCGGAGAATCGTTCTCAGTCCAGGGATCGGCCTTCGAGCCGTTGAACACATAGTCTGTGGAATAGTGCACCAGCAGCGCACCCAGGCGCAGCGCTTCCTCGGCGAGCGTGGCGGGAGCCTGCGCATTCGCGGCCCTCGCTATTTCCGGCTCGGATTCTGCGCGGTCCACGGCAGTGTAAGCAGCGGCGTTGAGAATGATGTCGGGCGACACGCTGCGCACCAGAGAGCGAACCTCATCGGGCTCAGCCAGGTCGAACGTGTCGCGGTCGCGCGCGGTGATTTCACCAACTTCGGCGAAGCTGCGCTGTAACTCCAGCCCAACCTGACCTAGACAGCCCACGATAAGAATGCGGGGACTATGGCTCACGCAAAGACCTCTGCTTCACGAAATCCGGCGCCCTGGCGGTCCTTGTCGGAGAGGACGGCACACTCGGGGGCAATGGGCCAGGGAATGGCCAGATCCGCGTCGTTCCACACGATGGTCCGCTCGCCGGCGGGTGAGTAATTGTCAGTCACTTTGTAGGCGAAGCCCACAACATCGGTGAGGGAAAGGAAGCCGTGCCCGAAGCCTTGGGGAATCCAAAGCATCTGGGCGCTTTCCGCTGTGAGTTCCACGGCTACGTGCTTGCCAAAAGTGGGAGAGCTCCGGCGCATATCCACCGCTACATCGAGCGCCGCACCCTGCGAAACCCTTACCAGCTTTCCTTGCGGCTGGATAATCTGATAATGAATACCCCTGATCACATTCTTTTTTGAAAGGGAAAAATTATCCTGTGTCCAGTTTCCCGGAAGGCCGGCCTCCACCATGCGAGCCTGATTCCACGTCTCCCAAAACGCGCCGCGGCTGTCCCGGTAAATATCGGGCGTCAGCAATAGCACGCCGGGGAGCGAAGTCTGAGTAATCTTCATGCCTGAACACGCTCCGAGACGGGCTGGGACTCATTGCAAAGAGCAAGCAGATATTGTCCGTATCCACTCTTCTTCACCGGCTGGGCTAATTCTTCAAGCTGGCAGGCCGTAATGTAACCAAGACGAAAGGCTATCTCTTCCAGGCAGGCAATCCTCAATCCTTGACGCCTTTGGATGGTCTGAATAAAAAGTCCGGCCTCAAAGAGCGAATCGTGTGTGCCGGTATCCAGCCATGCCATGCCCCGGCTCATGATCTGCACCTTCAAATTGCCGGCTTCAAGATAGAGCCGGTTCAGGTCAGTTATCTCCAGCTCCCCGCGAGTAGACGGCTTAAGCGAGGCCGCAAGGTTTACCACTTCATTGTCGTAGAAGTAGAGGCCTGTGACCGCATAACGTGATTTGGGAGATTTGGGCTTCTCTTCGATGCTGATCGCTTGGCCTGCCTCGTTGAACTGCACAACACCGTAGCGTTCCGGATCTTGTACGGGGTAAGCAAAAACGACGGCTCCATCTTTCAACGCCGCTGCACGCTGTAACTGAACCGAGAACGACTGACCATAGAAAATGTTATCGCCCAGAATCAGGGCGCTGGTATCTCCATCTATAAAATCGCGGCCAATCAGGAAGGCCTGCGCGAGACCGTCTGGACTAGGTTGTACTGCATAACTCAGATTGATGCCCCATTGATTTCCATTGCCCAACAGGTCCCTGAAGCGGCCGATATCCTGCGGAGTAGAGATGATGAGGATATCGCGCAGTCCGGCCAGCATCAAGGTGCTGAGAGGGTAGTAGATCATTGGCTTGTCATACACCGGCAGCAGTTGCTTCGAGACGACATTCGTCACCGGGTAAAGACGAGTTCCCGATCCGCCAGCGAGAATGATGCCTTTCATGGTTGAACTCTCTCTTCGTAATTCTGCCGGATCCAATCCATGTAAGCGCCGCTGCGGACGTTCTGGACCCAGGAGCGATGCTCCAGATACCAGGCAACCGTCTTCCGCAGGCCTGATTCAAATTCGACCGCCGGCCGCCAACCGAGTTCCTGGCTGATTTTCGCAGCATCAATGGCGTAGCGGCGGTCGTGACCTGGACGGTCGGCGACGAACTTGATCAGGTCTTTGCGCGGCCCCGATCCGTCATCCGGGCAAAACTCGTCCACAAGGTTGCAGATCGTAGTTACTACTTCCAAGTTCTTCCGTTCGCTATTGCCGCCTATGTTATAAGTCTCTCCCACGCGGCCGCGTTCAAGTACAGTGCGGATAGCCAAGCAGTGGTCTTCCACAAATAGCCAGTCGCGGACGTTTCTTCCGTCTCCATAGAGAGGCAGGGGCTTGCGTTCGAGAGCGTTCAGAATAATCAGCGGGACGAGCTTCTCGGGAAACTGGAATGGGCCGTAGTTATTGGAACAGTTGGTTGTCAGGACCGGAAAGCCATAAGTGTGAAAGTAGGCTCGGACCAGATGATCGGAGGCCGCCTTCGACGCGGCGTAGGGGCTATTGGGGGCGTAGGCCGTGGATTCAGAAAATGCCGCTTCATCCCACCCCAGCGATCCGTAAACCTCATCGGTGGATACATGCAGAAAACGGAACGTACGCCTTGCCGCTTCGTCCATCCCCGACCAATAGAGCTTGGCCTGTTCGAGCAATGTAAACGTGCCCAGCACATTTGTGCGGATAAAGTCGCTGGGGTCCGCAATCGAGCGGTCTACATGGCTCTCCGCCGCGAAATGGACGATAGCCCTGGGCCGATTATCACGAAGCACGGCGGCCACGAATTCCGCATCGCAAATATCGCCGCGAACCAACCGGTACCGGGAATCGTCTTCGAGAGTCACGAGATTCGCCGGATTGCCGGCGTAAGTGAGCAAATCGAGATTGACGAGCGGTGTGGCGACGTTCTCGATCCATTGCAGCACAAAGTTGGAACCGATGAACCCCGCCCCGCCAGTGACAAGGATGCTGTTACTCATGCTTTCTGCTTTAGAGTGCGCCTTTTCAAATTCGGAAATCGGATGCAGCAAAGTGACCTTCTGGGTTTTATGCTCGTGCAGGCACTGCAAGAAAACCGGCGGGGCAGCCGGTTTCCTTGACGCGAGCCTGGAAATGCCGATACATCGCAAGTCTAACACGCACATCGCAGACTAAAACGGGAGTTCGTTGTGCTCGAATTGAGTCGGAGAAAGCGGAAGTCAATCGCTGCGCAGCGTTGCTGTCTCTTGGCTGGGCCAAAATCAAACGACCAGCTAAATATCTATAAAACGTATTACACACGTCGCTCATCTAGGGGTGGGTGGGACATGTCTTCAAGCTACAGTAAAGCGATTTAGTTGGCGGCAATTTTCACTTCAGGAGCCGTGAAGGGCATCCGCAGGCTGTACTCGGCCAGCACCGGGGTCCCCAGCGACAGGTCTTCGGCGCTGGGGTGAAGTAGCATCGCATCCGCGGCATCGGTCTTCGATCGCCGCAGCGTCTGGCCAAAACGGTTGGCCAGGTTGGGGTTCAGCACCGCCACTTCGATGCCCGGCGCCCCCTTGAGGGACAGCGCCAGGTCCAGTGAATAGATGCCGGTCTATTCTCGCTCTCCTGGTTGAATGGCTCCGCAGCCTCATCCTGTGAATTTTTGGCCGAATCCCGTATCCTCCTTCTGTGAGCATCGTTCGCATTGCCGGCCTCTCTCCAGAAGCTCAGAACATCGAAGCCAAGGCCATTGAGCAGGTGAAGCAAAGGCTGGATGCGCTCATTGAGGAGTACCGTCAGAGGTTTGGTGTTGTCGTTGGCACTGATCTGGCCCGAGAGTTGTTTCCCGATTACACCGCCTCCCTCTAAAGTAGGCTGAAGTTTGCGGTCGCTGTCCAACGCTCGGCTGCACATATTGCTGACGAGGTCTTCACCCGCATTCTTTCTGAGCCGCAAACGGGAGACGCACTCTTTACCGCTGGCGGCACGGGTTCCGGCAAGACGACCGCTATCAGGACCAGCACACAGACCCAAGGTCTCATCGCAAGGGCCGCGATTATCTACGACAGCAATTTCAATAGCTTTGCCTCAGCAAAAGCGAAAGTGGAATTGTCCCTGGCGGCTGGCCTAAGAGCGATCATTATCTTCGTTCATCGGCACCCGGTCGAAGCGTACCTACAGGGCGTTTTGCCGAGAGCCTTCGTCGAAGGCCGCACCGTATCCATCGAAGGACATCTGCGGGTGTATAGGGATGCGCTCAAGACGTTCCTTCGCGTTCAGAGAACGTTCGCCGGCAATGCACAAGCTGCATTCCTTGTCCTGAACAATACGGGACATGAATCTGAGGCATTTCCAGCCGATATTGCGTATCTGAAGAGCGTGCAATATCATCAAGGAGAGCTGTTCACTGCCATCAAGGAGGGTTTGGATCATGCCTATCGCCAAGGAAAAATCTCAGAAGCCCTCTATGCGGCGTCGTGCGGAAATGCGCGTGGCACCCCAGGTCAACCCTAAGAGGTCTAAACCCGTCTCTACTGAGCAGATCGCCGAACGGTTTTGTGAAGAGATGATTGAGAACCTGAAGCGAAACGTTGCAGAAAACAAGCATTGTCTCGCGTTATAGGCGTACGTCCTCTCATTCCAGCAATCGAGGAAAAGCTTCAATCTGAGCAGCCACCACATGCTTATCCTCCAATTTCGGCGCTCAATATGCCGCGAATCCAAGCCGACCGGCTTTTCTGACCGGCCTTGGAGAAAACCTATCTGCCCAGATGGGCAAGTGATTCGCCGGCATTCGCTCATCAACAGGCGCCAATCGCCAACAGTATTCCAGATGAAATCACCCGCGACTTTCAAGGTATTTCGCCCGTCGGGTGGGGTGTGTCACGAACACGAGCGCAAGCTCGTGGTGCTGTACCAAAGATGGGAGCAGGCCTTCCGAAGTCGACTTGCAGGAGTAGGCTTCAAACCGCCCAGTGCTGCTGCGCTCAAAAGGCGTGGTAGTGAACAACTGGGGAAAAGGCCTCCGATTAGGAGGTCAGGTACGTGTTGAGGAGATGAGCGAAAGCAAACCGGCCGATGACGCATCGTTACGGGTTAAGAAACTGCCAAAAGTGGGGCTGCCCACCTGCTCCATGATTAGCCGGGAAGGAACCTGTTTACGGACCCGGTGGCAGTCGGTGTAAAGGCNNGAGCGAAGGGGCAGCGTTATCCGGTTGACGAGTATCACCAACCTGTTCTGCGGGGATGAGTGATATGACATCAACGAAACCTTATGTTATTGCGAAGCGCGCAGTATGGGAGGCATACCAGCAGGTCAAGGCCAATCGGGGCGCTGCCGGCATTGATGGGGAAACCCTTGCGATGTTTGAGCAGAACCTGTCGAGGAATTTATACAAGCTGTGGAACCGGATGTCGTCGGGGTCGTACTTCCCGCCGCCGGTGAAACAGGTTGAAATTCCGAAGGCAAAGGGCGGCACGAGAAAGCTAGGTATTCCGACTGTATCTGATCGCATTGCGCAGACCGTGGTCAAGCGCATCATCGAACCGATACTGGACCCGATATTCCATCAGGATTCCTATGGGTATCGGCCTGGAAAGTCGGCGAAACAGGCGGTTGCCGTCACCAGAAAACGGTGCTGGCAATATGCCTGGGTGGTGGAGTTTGACATCAAGTCGGCCTTCGATCAAATCGATCATGGCCTCTTGATGAAAGCGGTCCGCAGCCACATCAAGGAGGGCTGGATACTGCTGTATATCGAACGGTGGCTAACTGCTCCGTTCGAGACCACAGACGGCGAACGGGTATCGCGGCAACGCGGCACACCGCAAGGCGGGGTAGTCACGCCCCTTACACAAAAGGTAAT
>PLZC01000463.1 GCA_003151985.1 Acidobacteriaceae bacterium | reverse complement strand
GTACGTGAACCTGCGCCCGGTGCGGCTGTTGCCCGGCGTGATTGCGCCGGTTCGCGCCAAACCCGGCGATATTGATTTCTGGGTGGTGCGGGAAAACTCAGAGGGCGAGTACTCGCAGATCGGCGGGCGCATGTTCGAGGGCACGCCAGAAGAGATGGTGGTGCAGCAGGCCGTTTTTACGCGGCGCGGCACGGACCGAATTTTACGTTACGCGTTTGAACTGGCGCGCAAGACGGGCCGCAATCACGTTACGTCGGCGACAAAATCGAATGGCATATACCACTCCATGCCCTACTGGGACGAGCGATTTGCAGCGATGGCTGCGCAGTATCCCGGCATTCGCACCGATCAGTACCACATCGATATTCTGGCCGCGCGGTTTGTCATGTCGCCGGAGCGATTCAGCGTGGTGGTGGCCAGCAATCTCTTCGGCGACATTCTTTCCGACCTGGGCCCGGGAGTCACGGGGACCATCGGCATGGCGCCGTCCGGGAATATCAATCCTGAACGCAAGTATCCATCGATGTTTGAGCCGGTGCACGGCTCCGCGCCGGACATCGCCGGGAAGGGAATTGCGAATCCCATCGGGCAAATCTGGTCCGCGGCCATGATGCTGGAACATCTGGGAGAAAGCGAAGCCGCGGCACAGATCATCCGCGCCATTGAGCAGGTGCTGGTTGGCACTCGCGAGCAGCTCACGCCGGACCTGGGCGGCAAGGGGACGACTGCTGGCATGGGCGACCTGATTTTGGCGGCGCTGGAGAGTCACACAGTATCGATGGCTACAGCAGAATCCGAGTAGATGTACCTGAACGCACGGACCTCAAGTGGCTTTTTCCTCAAGGAAAAGCCACCTTGCTCAATCTCAGAATGGGCACTGTTACTCGGATTCTGCTCTAGAGGGCGGACGGGTACTACGTCGAGGAGCGGTCTGAGACGTGGTCCGACTTGCGTACGCGACGTGGCTCTAATGGGTAACCATTCGGTTTAAACCAAATGGGAATTGCCGGCTGGCCCGGATGGGCGGCAGCGTTGACCGGATGGGGAATTTTCAGCGATAGCGGAAAATCGCTAATGTAGCTCGTGTGGTTGGGAACCGCCAACTGCCCGAGGTGAAAGCGATGCAGGTTTTGTGCAAAAAGACAGACGGAAATGCCGAGTGCCATTGCTGTGTGTGTGGCGAGGGATTTGTGCTGTTCTGGGAGCGTGAATCTCGCACGGAACGGCTGGAGGCCAAGGCCATGCTGCAGGAGATGCTTCGCCGCCACCACCGCATCTTCAAGGGACCGGAGGCTCATCCGCAGGGAGCATTTGTGGTTCCGTCGTGGACCAGATCGTATAGCAAGGCGCCGGGTGGAAGCGCGCCGGCTTGGGAATTGTAGAAGTAGCAAGGCCACCAAATTGGTGGAAGTGGAAGGCCACCAATCCGATGGACGAGCCATCTGTTATGAATGTAGTTCTTTCGTAGCCTCACGGCACGAGGAACTTCCCTTCTGGATGCTGGTATGCGACTTCACCCTTCGAGGTCAACGCTGCCAGCATCATTTTTATGAAGGCACACTTCTCCCTGGCCCTGAAAACAGCTGGAAAACCACCGGAAATTGAATTATTTTGAGCGCAAAATACCGCCCTTAACCTGCCGTTGGTCGACAAGCTGCTGGACTAACTCATAATCGCTATGTTTTAGGTCGACTGCCAGCGCAATCCAAATGCACCAAAGGGCCGAAACTGCCAGCCCTCGGGTGATCTTGCAAGATTCTGCCGGAATCCGGCCGGTTGGGATGCTTACAGAGGCTGTACGTCCGCAGCCTGCCAACCCTTGGGGCCCTTTACCACGTTAAACTGCACGGCTTGACCTTCCTGCAAGCTCTTGAAACCGCTTGAGTTGATCGCAGAGTAGTGCACAAAGACGTCTTCGCCGTTCTGACGCGAGATGAAGCCGAAGCCCTTCGCGTCATTGAACCACTTCACAGTGCCTTGTTCCATTTTGATTGTGTTTCCTGGATTGAATTGCGCTGGATGAATCGGACAACTGGCAGAATCTTGCTTGGTTGGGCGAGTGCTGCTGACGGCCGCTTCGGCTCTAACGCTGTAGGTAGTTTAACATCCAGTTGGAAAAACCTCGAAGGAAATCTCTTGTGCTGTCCCATTCTGCGAATCTGGCGCCTGCGGGATTCCATTTGGACCAATCCCTCTGAAATCAAGCCGTTTTCCGCAGCCGGTTTAGCCCCTGAGGGATTGTTTTTCCTCGCGGGTCGGCAACGCCGGTGGGAGACTAATAAGAAACAAAAATGCAAGTTCAACCAAACAAAGACGACGTCTTTCCGCAGCATGTAGAGACCGGGCCTAAAGGGCTTTACAGGCTGCGGAAAAAGGCTTGAATTCAAGAAGAAGATCCCGAAGATCGTCCCTCAGGGGCTAAAGCCCCATTGATTTTATCGGCTTTATCGGCACGACTAAAGCCGTGCCCTGTTACAAAGCCCCAGAAATGGAGTTTTTCCGCAGCCTGTTTAGCCCCTGCCCCTTGCGGGGATGCATAAGGGGCCGTTTCCTTCAAACAAGCCTTCTTCCATAGACAGTTACAGTAGCTCAAAGATCCCCGCAGCTCCCATGCCTCCGCCGACGCACATCGTGACCATTCCATAACGCACCTTGCGGCGGCGCATTTCAGCCAGCAGGGTGGCGGTGAGCTTGGCTCCTGTGCAGCCCAACGGGTGGCCCAGGGCAATCGCGCCACCATTCACGTTGACGAGTTCCGGGTCGAGCCCGAGCTCGCGGATGACGGCCAACGCCTGGGCGGCAAAGGCTTCGTTCAGCTCGATCAGGCCTATCTGGTCCAACGTCATGCCGGCCCGCTTCAATGCCAAGGGAACAGCGTTGATCGGGCCCATTCCCATCTCTTCCGGCAGGCAGCCCGAAGCGGCGTAGGCCACCAGGCGGGCAATCGGCTGAATCCCCAACTCCGCGGCCCGACCGGCCTCCATCAGAACCGCCGCAGCGGCGCCATCGGAGGTCTGCGATGAGTTGCCGGCGGTGACCGTGCCCTGCGCGTGAAATACGGGTTTGAGCTTGGCCAGCGCTTCGGCCGAAGTGTCGGCGCGCGGACCTTCGTCGGCGGCAAAGGTCGATTCTGAAATCGTCGGCTTGCCCGCCTTCGATCCTGGAACTGAAGTCGTCACCTTCACCGGAATCAGCTCAACGCTGAACCGTCCGGTGGCCTGCGCAGCCACCGCTTTCTTGTGGCTGGCCAGCGAAAAGGCATCCTGATCCTCGCGAGAGACTCCATAGTGACGGGCGACCCGCTCGGCCGTGAGGCCCATAGTGAGCAGCGAGGCCGGATAGTGCTCGGCAAGCCATGGATTGGGGCTGGGTTTGAGGCCGCCGAATGGCAGCAGGCTCATGGATTCGGCTCCTCCCGCCACCACGACCCGGTCGCCACCGGCGCGAATGCGCAGATCGGCCTGGACAATTGCTTCCAAACCGGATGCGCAAAGCCGATTGACTGTGACTCCGGGAACGGAAACCGGCAAACCGGCGCGCAGGGCGGCAAAGCGGGCGATATTCCAACCCTGTTCGCCTTCGGGTTGGGCGCAGCCGAAGATCACATCGTCGATTTCGGCTTTTTCCAGTCCGGGGACCCTCTCCAGGGCCGCGAGCAGTGCATTTGAGGCAAGATCGTCGGGACGAGTGGTCGAGAGCGCCCCCTTGGGCGCGCGGCCTACTGGGGTGCGAACGGCACTAACTAGAACGGCTTCCGGCATGGCGAATGCTCCTTGGAGATTGGATGAACCTGGAGCTGCAAGAGTTCAATTTGGGACTTCGAGCACGGTCCAGGTGTTTCTCAAATAGAAGTGGTAAACGGTCTGCCGATCAACCACCGAGTCGGCCAGCGCGTCGTGGTCAAGCATGGGCGGGCGACGCTCCATGGCGGTTTGCCCCTCGTGAATGTGTTGCGGCGAAGCAGGATCGATGCCCCAGTTGAAGCCAAGAATCCCCGTTGAGTCATGGGCCTGCAATCGTTGGGTCTCCGGCGCCGAGGCCAGTACCAGAAGTTCCGCCGGAGCGCTGGCGAAATAGACCAGGAGCGAGACAGTTCCGTGAGCCGAGCAAAGAACGGCCCAATCGGAGGAACCGGCGCGCTCCAGGCTCGCATGCACAACATTCTCCGGATGGTGCGCTTCATAAGTTTGGGGGATGAGGCAGCCTCGCCGGTTCAGCAGTTCCGCGACCTCATCCGGCAGATCGGGAAACGAGCTGATGGGAAGGCGACGAATGCGGTAGGGGGTTGATTGACCGCCAACCATGATTTGACCTGTCTCATTGAGTTGCGCCAGCTTGGCCTGCGTCGGAAGCAAAGCACTCTGCCCTCTGGTTGTCGAGGCACCCTGCACCAGGGATGCAACCGTGAGCAGGACGATCGTCGTTCGATTCATTGCTAGTTCCGCAGCGGCTTGCCCGTTTTCAGCGTAAAGGCAATCCGTTCCTGGGTCTTGCGCTCACCGGCCAGGGAGAGAAACGCCTCCCGTTCCAGGTCCAGCAGGTACTGCTCGCTGACCGGCGAGCCCGCCGTGACTCGGCCGCCAGCCAGAATGTACGCCGTCCAGCGGGCGACCTTCCGGTCGTGTTCCGAGGCGTATCCGGCTTCGCCCATGAGGTAGATTCCTGTCTCCAGTGTAGCGAGCGCGCCGGTGCCCGGGGCGGGAATCATCGTGCGGGGCTGCGGTGCGGAATAACCGGCCCCAGCCAGCGCCGCCACATGAGCCTTCGCATCCAGCAGCAGCCGCTCGCGATTCAAGGTGATGCGGTCCGCCGGTAGCAGCAAGCCCAAAGGCCGGGCCTCGGCGGCCGATGTCGAGACCTTGGCCAGCGCGATGGTCTCAAACACGCGGCGCAGAGCCGTACCCATCTCGGCGGATTGGGCAAAGCGGGAAGCCGGCTCGCGCGGATCGGGCGGCGCCATCGCGGTGGCTTGATCCACGGCCCGCAACAGCATCTCCTTGGTGCCGCCCCCGCCAGGGATAAGGCCAACACCGGCCTCAACCAGACCGATATAGGTCTCCGCATAGGCCTGCCGCCGCGCGGCGTGCAGGCAAATCTCGGCGCCGCCGCCGAAAGCCATGCCAAAGGGCGCAGCCACCACAGGACGGGGGCAGAACTTGATAGCCGCCGTCATCTGCTGAAAGCTGTGAATCACGCCTGCAATCTCATCCCATTCGCCTTCCTGTGCAGCCAGCAGCAACTGCATCAGGTTGGCGCCCACGCTGAAGTTGTCGCGATCACCGGAGATCACAAAGCCGGCGAAGTCGCGCACAGCATCGGAGGAGGGATTCAGCACCGAAGAAATCAAAGCAAGCACGTCGCCGCCAATGGCGTTTTTGAGCGAGTGCAATTCGATGCAGCCGATGCCGTCGCCGATATCTACCAGAGACGCCCCTGCGTTCGACCGAACCACGCCGTTGGAGCGCCGGAAATCGGCAACTCGGGCGTGGCCGGGAACGGCGGTAATAGGCTCAAGCGCCCCGGTCTCCGGCTGGAAACATGCGCGGCCGTCGGGTGCATACCAACTCGACTGCCCTGCAGCCAGCAGAGTCTCAACACGCGGGCTCACCGGCAGGCCAAGCGCCTTCATGCGGCTGACGGTCGAGGCTACACCGGCCGCATCCCACATTTCAAATGGGCCCAGTTCCCAATTAAAGCCGGCGCGCATGGCTTGATCGATGGAGGCCGCATCGCCGGCAACTTCGCCGATACGGTCCGCTGCAAAATTCCATAGAGAGGCCAGGAACGGCCACAGGAATGCCGCCGCCTTGTCCTTGGCGGGATCGTTGGCCAGCAGCAGCCGTAGCCGTTCAGGCAGCGTGGCGGCGTTCTTCGCCATGTCAAGAGACGGCAGTGCCGGCTTTGCGGCAGGGCGGTATTCGAAGGTGTTAAGGTCCAGCACCAGCCGCTCGTCTTTTCCATCGGCTCCGCGGCTTTTCTTGTAGAAGCCCTGACCTGCCTTGTCACCCAGCCAGCCGCGCTTCACAATCTCCTCAAGCATCCCCGAAAAACTGCCTTGCGTCACGCCCTGCGGGAAATTTGCGGCCACATGAGCCAGGATGTCGATGCCAACCAAGTCCGCCAGTCGGAAGGTGCCGGTCCGAGGGAAGCCAATGGCCTGCCCGGTGAGGGCGTCCACCTCTTCGATGGTCAGCCCCTGCTTCATCATCAGCGTGGCCGCTGTAAACATAACCGCAACGCCGATGCGGTTGGCAATAAAGTTAGGGGTGTCGTTGGCAAACACCACCTGCTTGCCCAGGATGCGGTCGGCGAACGCGGCAAACGCGGCCACCACACCCGCGTCGGACTCCTTAGTTGGAATCACTTCCAACAGCCGCATGTAGCGCGGCGGATTGAAGAAATGCGTCCCGAAGAACCGGTCCTTGCGCCCGGTCATTCCGGCGGCAATTTGCGCCACCGGCAGGCCGGACGTATTGGTCGTGAGCACGGACTTAGAGCCCATGTGAGGCAAAACGCGCGCCAGCAGTGCCGTCTTGATCGCCAGGTTCTCGGCAACGGCCTCCACAATCCAGTCGCACTGCGCCAGTTTTGGAAGATCGTCCTCAAAGTTGCCAGGCGTAATCATCCCTGCCAGCGAAGCCTCGTAGAACGCCGCCGGTTTGGCCTTGCTCAAAGCCTCAAGCGCGCTAACCGCCAGCTTGTTTCTTGCCGTCTCACCGGGCGGAACCATATCCAGCAGCAGGACCGGAATCCCGGCGTTGGCCAGGTGGGCTGCAATGCGGGAGCCCATTGTGCCCGCACCCAGGACCGCGGCGCGGCGCACTAAAAATGGTTGAACGGCAACAGGGGAAGGAATTGCAGCGGGGGAAGTCGTGCTCATCAGGAGTTCTCCCTGCGTGGGCGGAGTGAGAAACAATCCCCCATGCGGAAATGCTGGCAGCATACGGAAGCAGGCGGCATGGGGTCAAGGAAGGGCATATCGGCTGCGAAAATGCCGGTTCTTCCGCTCGCCGCTAGAGTTTTTTGCGAAGGTATTCAAACACCAGGTAGCCGAGAAGCGCCGAGACCAGCGCGATTGCGAAGTTCGTCGGGGTAAAGATGTCCACCAGGGCGAAAGCCAGCGTCTTGCCTTGTCCATTCGAAACAGTGAATTCTCCCATCAACAGGTTCGAGTAAAACAAAAAAACTATAAATGCCATCTCGATCATCGCCCGCCAAAACCCGGTGAGGCGCCGTCGATTTGTACGCTTTTGCTCCATGTTCGTCCAATACTAACAAGGATCAAGCACGCTTTCTTTGCGTTGACGAGGGGCATCGATAGCAGAGACGGTACAGTCCAGTTGGAAATACGCTCATGGGCCATCCCCGCCGGCCACCGGTTTGACTCACCCGGTCGTGGGCAATAGTTTGGAAGAGTACAGGGAGCGACGTTGCGCTTCAGGAATAGGGAGATTGGATGCATAACAGAGTGCGATTCGTAGTTCTTGCGCTTATGCTGGCCGCTTTGTCGTGGGCCGGCGCCGGCGCTCAGGACGTCAAGAGCATCGAGCAGAGGATCACTACCAAAGTCCTGCCCAATGGACTGACGATTGTTATATGCGAGCGGCCGGAGGCGCCGGTCTTCAGTTTCTCGACCTTCATCGATGCCGGCGACGTAAACGATCCCTCCGGCCAGAGCGGCCTGGCGCATATGTTCGAGCACCTGGCGTTCAAAGGGACCAGCGAGATCGGCACAACAGACTACGAAGCCGAAAAAACCGCGCTCGCCAAGGTGGAAGCCGCCAACAGCGCCAACGAGGCCGAATATCTGAAATCCGTAGGCCGCGACCCGAAGAAACTCGCCGAGCTGCAAAAAGCCGTCAAGGATGCGGAGGACGAGGCACGCAAGTTCGTCATCCCCAACCAGTTCACTGACGTGGCGGAGCGCAATGGGGCCACAGGCGTGAACGCTTCCACTGCGCTGGACGAGACGAAGTACTTCTGGTCGATGCCGGAGAACCGGCTGGAATTGTGGGCCTGGCTTGAGAGCGGGCGGCTGGCGGACACTGTTCCCCGCGAGTTCTACAAGGAACGCGCTGTGGTGGTGGAAGAGCGCCGCATGCGCACCGACTCGAACCCCATCGGCCGCTTGGTGGAGCAGTTCCTGGCCACCGCTTACGTGGCGCACAACTACGGACGCAGCGGTGTGGGCTGGCCCAGCGAGGTTGGCCAGATTACGGCCACCGAAGCCATGGACTTCCACAAAAAGTATTACGTGGGCGCAAACATTGTGGTGGCCGTTGTGGGAGATGTGAAGGCAGCCGAGGCCATGCCCATGCTGGAGCGTTACTTCAGCAAGGTGCCCGCCGGACCCAAGCCGGAAGAGATGACCACCGTCGAGCCCAGGCAGTTTGCGGAGAAGTCTGTGATCATTCGCGAACAGACACAGCCTTTTTATCTCGAGGGCTACCATCGGCCCGGCTACCGCGATCCTGACGATGCGGTGTATGACGCCATCAGCGATATTCTCTCCAACGGGCGGGTTTCGCGGCTCTATCGCAGCCTGGTGCGCGACCAGCAGATTGCAGCCGTAGTGGAAGGCTTCAGTCCATTTCCGGGTGACAAATATCCCGGGCTATTCGCGTTCTTCGGCGTTCCCCTGCCCGGACACACGCCGGCGGAGATTCGCGACGCCATCCATAAGGAGATCGACAAGCTGAAGACCTCTGACGTCAGCGACGAGGAACTGGCAATGTACAAGACCCGCACGCGCGCCGACCTGCTCCGCAGCCTTGCAGACAACCAGGGGTTGGCCAACGATCTGACCCAATACCAGACCCGTTACGGCGATTGGCGCGAGCTCTTCAAGCAACTGGAGCGGGTGGACAAAGTGAACAAGGCCGACATCCGGCGCGTGGCCGGCAAGGTGTTTTTGGCCGGCAACCGGACAAGCGCCACGATTGAAACAGAGGCTCCAGCAGGGGCAGCACAGAAAGACGGAGGCGCGCAATGAAGGTACAGAGCTTGTTCGATTTGGAAGGGCGTAGCTTTAGCCGCGCCGACAAGGCATCGCGCTTTGTAACAGGGCACGACTTCAGTCGTGCCGATAAGACCAATAAAATCAATAGAGCTTTAGCCCCTGAGGGACGTCCTTCAGGTAACCTGTTTTTCGCGATGTGTTTTGCCATCTTTCTGTTTGCCCCGGCCGCTTTGCCGGCCCAGCAGAATAAACCGTGGGAAAAGATTCCGATTCCCAAGCTGCACGACTTCAAGCCGCAACAGCCCAAGCGCATTCAGTTGAAGAACGGAATCGTGCTCTTTCTGCAGGAGGATCATGAGCTCCCGTTTGTGTCTGGATCGGTGCTTATTCCGGGCGGGTCGCGGGATGAGGTCCCGGCCAAGACGGGCCTGGTCGAGCTCTACGGTCAGGCATGGCGGACCGGCGGTACGGCAAAGGTGAGCGGCGACGCGCTGGACGATCTGCTGGAAGCGAAGGCCGCCCACATCGAGACCGAAGGCGGCGGAGAATCGACCATGCTGGCGTGGGACTCCCTGAAAGGCGATGCGGACCAGGTGTTTTCGCTGGCTTTGGACCTGCTGCTGCATCCAGCCTTCAACCCCGAAAAGCTCCAGCTCGCCCAACAGCAGGCGGCCACAGGCATTGTTCGCCGCAACGACGAGGAGTCGGAGATTGCCTCGCGAGAGTCGGCCAAGCTGGTTTACGGGGCCAACAGCCCCTACACGCGGCAGCCGGAGCTGGCCACCATCGGCACGGTTAGCGTGGATGATCTAAAGGCGTGGCACGACCGCACCATTGGCGGCAAGCTGATTGTGGGCATCAGCGGCGACTTTGACCCCGTGGCCATGGAAGCCAAGCTGCGCGCAGCATTCGAGGGACTGCCGCCCGCGAAAGCAGCGCCCGCGCGCCACGACATTTTCCCGGGGCCCAAGCCCGGCATTTCCTTCATCGATAAGGAGGACGTGAACCAGTCCAATGTTGAAATCGTGGGCCTGGGCACGGACCGGCGCAATCCCGATGTGCCTGCACTGGCGCTGATGAACGATGTGCTGGGCGGCGGATTCTCAAGCCGGCTCATCCAGAAGGTTCGCACCGAGTTGGGATTGGCGTATTCCGTTGGCGGCGGTTATGGGTTTGCCTACGACCATCCCGCCACTTTCCGCGTCGCTGTGCTCACCGGGAGCGCCACAACCGTGGAAGCCACAAAGGCTGCTCTGGATGTGATTGCCGGGCTCACCAGCCACGAATTCTCCCAGGAAGAGCTCGACCGAGCCAAGGACAACATTCTCAATTCGTTCCTTTTCCGATACGACACCAAGGACAAGGTGCTGGCGGAGCGGGAGCGGCTGGAGTTCTACGGCTATCCCGCCGATTACCTTGAGACCTACCAGGCCGCACTGAAAAAAGTGACCCTGGCCGATTTAAATTCAGTCGCGAAGAAATACATCCACCCGGAAAAGCTGGCGTTGCTGGTGGTCGGCAACGGCCCTGAGATCAAGCCTGGCCTGGATGCCCTGAAGCTGGGGCCGATACAGACGGTGGACATCGCCATTCCACAGCCGGGGAAGCAACCGGGCCAGCCGGGCCAACCCGGTGCGATGGAGAAGAACCAATGAACGATGAAAGAGAAAGCGCCGCGGCAGCCGCGCGGTTGATGGCCCAGGGCGTCATTATCCACCGGCCAGATACAAGCGTTATCGACGGCGAGGTTCAGGTGGGGCCTGGCACGTCGATCGAGCCTTATGTTCAGTTGCTGGGACGCACACGAATTGGGGGCAATTGCATCATTCGCTCCTTCTCGGTGATCGAAAACTGCACGCTGGGCAACCGTGTGGTTGTCCGCCAAAGCTGCATCCTCACGGAGAGTACCATCGCTGACGGCGCCAAAATCGGCCCCTTCGCCCACATGCGCCCCGGATGCGAGATTGGGGAGGACGTCCACATCGGCAACTTTGTCGAGACCAAGAAAGCGCGCCTGGGCAAGGGCGTCAAGGCCGGCCACCTCACTTACCTGGGCGACGCCGAAGTGGGTGAAGGAACGAATATTGGCGCCGGCGTCATCACTTGCAATTACGACGGAGTTCACAAGAACACAACCCGAATCGGCAAAGACGCCTTCGTCGGCAGCGATTGCACGCTGGTGGCCCCTGTGACTTTGGGGGATGGAGCCTATGTCGGCGCGGGTACCTGCGTCACGAAAGACGTGCCGGCCGGAGCACTTGCAGTAGGTCGTGTCCGCCAGATCACCAAGGAAGGGTGGGCCGCCGCCCGCAAAGCCCGGCAGAAGCAGGTCAAATAGGGCTGCGTCTCAGCGGTTGAACGAAGTCATCGACCAACAGGCCGTGTGCCCGTGAATTCCGAAGAATTGCTCCAAGGGCCTCCCGCAGGCGCTAAAAGCCCTTCATTTTGTTGGCCTTATCTGCACAATGAAGTCGTGCCCTGATACAAATCGGAGTTTTTCCGCAACCTGTAAAACCCAGCATGTTCCGCCGTGGTCCAAGCCCTTTGATTCTGTGGACTTTATGCGTGGGTTATCCCCCCGCCTTCCTCCGGGCGAGTCTTTTTCGCAGCCCTGAATCCATTCGTCGCCGCGCGGCGAACAAAGATGCTCAGAACGAATGGGGCTTGAATTCAAAAGCGGCCCCAAAAATAATTCTTGGAAATCCCTTGCAAATTATTGCTGATTGCGATATACCTATTGCATATTGCGATGGAGTCATGGCCGAAAGGCAAGCCATCGCGGGCAAGACGGGCAAAACGGTCCTCCTGACCACTGCCGTCCACTGATCGCTGACCACTAAGAACTGTTCACTGATTCCTATGAAGCTCGGCGAAAAAATCCGTTACCTGCGCGAGATCGAGGGCAGCCTGCGAGGTCTTGACCGGGACCTCAGCCAGCAGGAGATGGTGCGCGCTCTGGAAGCCGAAACCGGCTCGAAGCTGAGCCAGAGCTACTTGTCGCAGATTGAAAGCGGGGCGCGCCCGCACCTTACCAACACCACGCGGCAAATCCTGGCCACCTTCTTCAAGGTCCATCCCGGCTATCTCGTCGACGACCCGGAAGGCTACCATCCCGAGTTACAAAGCGAGTTACGCAACGTGGAAGACAAGCTTGACCTGTGGCTAGTGTCGGGCGCGGAGCGCTTCCGCCGCGATCCGGAACTGAAGCACGCGCTGCTGACCCTCGCGCGGCACGAGCGCTCGCGGGAGTGCCTGCTGCTGACTGAAGCAATCCTTGACACGCCGGGCCTGATGCCGCGCCTGGCTGAGGTGCTGCGGCCGAAGAACAGGGATCAGGGGTCAGGGGTCAGGGATCAGGGATCAGGCGTCAGAGATCAGGGAAAGACGAAGCGGAGATCGATTGCGCGAGGCAGGAAAGACGAGGCATTGCGATGAGTTGGGAGACCTTTTATCTTGCTTGTTTTCTGGTGGGGCTGTTGCTAAGCGCTCTCTCGTTGCTGGGCGGCATGGGACACATCGGCGGGCACATTCACACGCCGCATGTTCCTCACGTCCCACTGGGCCACGGAGCGCACCTGCCGCATGCCGGGCACTTGCCGCAAGGCGGCGCGGGACAAGGGTCGGCGGGGATCCCTTGGTGGAACGCCTTTTCAATCATGGTTTTCCTGTGCTGGTTTGGCGCCGCGGGTTACCTGCTGACGCGCTATGGCGGCTTTGTGGCCGGGGTGGTGATGGCGCTGGCCGTGGTTTTCGGCATCAGTGGGGGGTCGATTGTCTTTTGGTTTCTTGCCAAGGTGCTGCTGCCGCACGAGCGTGAACTTACCGCGGAGGAAACTGCGATTGTCGGCGCAGTCGGCCATGTTTCAGCCGCTATCCGGACTGCCGGAACCGGAGAAATTGTGTACGAACAAATGGGCGCGCGCTGCTCTGCTCCGGCGCGCTCCGACGACGGAACGCCGATTCAAAAAAAGGAAGAGGTGTTCGTCGTTCGCTACGAAAAAGGAGTCGCTTATGTGCGGCGATGGGAAACCAGTGATCAGTGATCAGTGCCGCGGAAAAGCAGTGATCGGCGCCCGCGACGATCGAGCGCCATCCGTGAGTACCACTGAAACCTGATCACCAACAACTGACCACTCACTACTGACTATTGTTCACTAACCACTTACCACTGTCCTGAGGCTTGAAATGACGAACACCGCGGTACTCATCACGGATATGGCCATCCTGGTAGCGATCTTCCTGCTGGGATTTCTGGCCAAGATTTTCCCGAAGAACGGGCGCAATGCCGGATCGAAAACTGAACGCTCGCAGTGATCAACGCTGCTCATTGACCACTGTTCACTGTCCACTGTCCACTGTCTCCTGTTCGCTGTTCAACCACTTCATTCCCGGACGAAGGGGCCGGGATCAAAATGACGAATGAACTTGTTTTAATTATCGGACTCAGCATACTGGCGCTCATCATGATTCTGGGCCTGCTGGCCAGGATGTATCGGAAGGCGGGGCCCAATGAGGCCTTGATCGTCTACGGTTTCCGCGGCCCGCGGGTCATCAAGGGACACGGCACGGTGATCTTTCCCATGGNNTGGAGAACTGCCGCGAGCTCTCGCTTGAACTGATGAGCTTCGATGTCGCTCCACAACAGGACCTCTACACCAGGCAGGGCGTAGCCGTTACGGTCGAGGCTGTGGCGCAGATCAAGGTGCGCAGCG
>PLZC01000384.1 GCA_003151985.1 Acidobacteriaceae bacterium | reverse complement strand
GTAAAGTATCTGCCCGGTCTGTACCAGCGTTTGCGGCACGACTAAAGTCGTGCCCTGTTACAAAGCCTTGGCCGTAGGTGTTTTTCCGCAGTCTGACTAAGGCAGCGCACCAATGCCGGCGAGGGGCGCAGTTCCCACAATTGCTCCATTCTCCGAGATGCTCAGGGTGGCCTCCTGCTTTCCGGCGACCGTGGGACGAAACGCGATCGTGACCGCGCAAGTTGCGTTAGCGGCAATGGTGGCGTTGCAGGTGTTCGCGTAAATCCTGAATTCACTGGCCTCCGCGCCCCCAACCGCCGCATGAAGCAGGCGGGGCTGATGCGTGGCATTGGTTACGGTCACTGTCTTTGGCGCGCTGGTATTGCCGATGGTTACCTTGGCCCACGAGAGGCCTGTGGGAGAGATCGTGACCACGCCGGTGTTGAACAGCAGCGACACGCCAAGTTGCGAAGTGACCGCTATATCCGGCAGGCCGTCCTTGTTGAAGTCGGCAATTGCGATTGACCCGGTCGGTCCGGCGGTAGCGAGGAACGAGACGGGAGAATTGAAGCCCGACACATAGGCGGGGCCGCCTTTGCCATTGTTGATGAGGGCGGTGATGGAATCGGGTGCGGGGTTAAAACCGAAAGGCGCCTTGGTGGCGGCGGCCGCTACGTCGGGCAGGCCATCGCCGTTCAGGTCGGCAATTGCGATAGCGCTGGGGGGCGCGCCGCCAGGATAGGTGCTGATCTGGTAAAAGTTGGTGGTATCTTCCGCGGCCAGCGGGAAAGTACCATCGCCGTGATTGAACATGACCGATATATATCCGTAGGCCGAGCCACCGCCCAGGGGCGATGAGCCACTTACTGCAATGTCGGGAGCGCCATCTCCGTTCAGGTCTCCTGCTGCGATAGCCAGGACGGCGACAGACTGGCCGAACTCCGGATTGGCAGTCGAGAGAAGTGTGAAGTTTCCGGTGCCATTTCCTTTCAAGATCGAAACCGCATCGCCACCGCCGATGACGCCGGGAGCGTTCGTCGTGGAGACGGCGATATCGGGGAATCCGTCCTTGTTGAAATCGGCGACCGCGACGTGCGTGGGCACCGCATTCGTCAGCGCGGGATAGGGTATGACGGCGCCAAAGGTCCCGTTGCCGTTGCCGAGCGCGACACCGGCATCCGTCACCAGGTCCAGTTTGTGGTCGCCATTTACATCGGCCAGAACCGCATCCGCCGACAGGACGCCCAGGTGCTCATTCTGCGCGGGCTTGAATGTTCCATTGCCATTGCCGAGCAGTACCGCGAGATCGTAGGTATCGCCAGCGGTGTTATTGGTAACGACCAAGTCAGTTAGTCCATCGCCATTTACATCTCCGGTGGCAACGGCCGCGCCATGCATGCCGATGGGATACTTTGTGACGGCGCCAAGATAGTTCTTTCCTGTTCCCAACATCACGCTTACCGTGCCGTTGCAGGGCGCGGTGCAAACGGGTGTGTTGACCACCGCGATATCCGGCGTGCCGTCGCGGTTGAAGTCGCCGGAAACCATTCCGGTGGCAAAGTTGTTGAGAGTGACCGGCGCGGCCTGGAACTCACCGGAGCCCTCACCGTAGAGTACGATAAGCGCATTGGTGCCTACCGCAAGATCGAGGTGGCCATCGTCATTCATATCCGCGGCGACAAGATGTAGCGCGGCTTCGCCGATGCCGTAGACCTTGTGCGTGGGGAAAGCACCGGTTCCGTTGCCCGGATATACGCTGACATGACTGAGGTCGCCGGAAACGGTTCCGCTATTGTTGTCGGCCGCCACCGTAATTGCCAAATCCAACTTTCCATCTCCGTTTAGATCGGCCAACACCACACTACCCGCGCCTGGTTCATGAACGGGAGTGCCGGCTTTGAAGGTTCCATCTGCGCTGCCCAAGAGCAGAGTTACTCCTCCACTGTCAGTTACTGCAAGGTCAACGAACCCATCGGAGTTGACGTCGCCTACGGCGATCGAAGAAGGACCGGGTCCTGTGGAATAGGTTCCGCCGGGCGCAAATGTGCCAAGCCCTTTGCCCCAGAGGATGGTGACCGCATCGCCGTTGAGGCCGCCCACTACCAGATCTGGGATGGTGTCACCGTTCAGATCGGCGGCCAGAAACACGCCGCCGGCGTTGTAGCTATTTCCGGGGGAAAAGAACCCATTTTGCTGGTTCAAGTATATGGTGACGACGTTTTCGGCTCCGCCCAGCGAAACGGCAATGTCGGGCCATCCATTGCCGCTGAAGTCACCAATAGCTATCCCGCTTACAACAACGTTCCCCGCGGCGACAAGAAAGGAATTCAGCAGGACAAAAGTCCCGTCGCCAACGCCGCGCGCGATGAAGAGACGAGAACTGGACCCGTCCCACTCCAAATAGACGAGGTCGGGAATCCCATCCCGGTTTATGTCGGCGACCGCAAAGCCCGGTACGTTATCGGTGGTGATGGATTTTGTTGTAAAGGTCCCGTCGCCGTTGTTGATCAGGGCCCACAATCCGCGCTGGCCGGTGACGAAATCCATGCGCCCATCGCCGTTCAGGTCCGCGGCAACTGGCGACGAGTTAGTGATATTTCCCGAACTGCCCAGCACTTGCGGGGCTGCGAAGTTGACGGCTGGAGGGGTCTGCGCTGCCGCGGATGCAACTGACAGAACTGCGAGAGACCAAGGCAACAAGGACAAAAGGATACGCTGTTGATTAAACATGAAGAAGCTCCCAGTTCCGGGGCAGACGATGGCGAGTTGCATCGCGAACTGAGAACGTCTGGCCGGCGGATTCGCCCCCGGTTCCACGGCAAGGGTCCCATATCAACTCAGGTTGGCTGTACCGACAGAGCTGGTCAAAAATGCTTGCAGGCTGGCTGCCTGGGGCTTTGATGTTGGCGACAGCGAGACGGTTGTCTGCCCGGCACCGGCGTTCCCCAATTCCAAAATCCGCTCAGCAACAAAGAAGCATCGTTCCGCCTCCACGGCGAATCACTCAATGCGAATGGCAAGTTACGCCGATGCGAAAAGGAGTTATACCCATGTCCAAAGATTCCTCTCTGCGAGAACACCTGCTCAGTCTGCTCACGGGCGGCAACGCCCATGCGGGTTTCGATCAGGCGGTCGAACACGTCCCCGCGGAGTTGCGCGGCAAGATACCCAAGGGCGCCGAACACTCGCCGTGGGAGTTACTTGAGCACCTGCGCATTGCACAATGGGACATCCTGGAGTTCTCGCGAAATCCCGATCACAAATCGCCGGATTTCCCCACCGGCTATTGGCCCGCAGCGCCGGCGCCCGCCGACCACAAGGCATGGGACGACAGCGTGCGCGCCTTTCGCAAGGACTTGAAGGCGTTCTGCGACTTGGTGGCCGACGACTCGACCGATCTATTTGCCCGCATCCCGCATGGAGACGGACAGACCATTTTGAGAGAAGCATTGCTGGCGGCTGACCACAACGCCTATCATCTGGGCCAGTTGGTGCTCGTGCGACGTCTTCTCGGCGCGTGGAAGTGACGCGATCCCTAGTTCCCTTGTTGCCTGTCTCTTTCACCCCAGCACCGCTGCCAGCAACAATGTCGCTCCCAACCCCATCACCGAGAGTACCGTCTCCATTACCGACCAGGTGGCCAGGGTTCCCTTCACTTCGATCTTGAAGAGCGAACTTACCAGCCAAAAGCCGGAATCGTTGACGTGCGAGAGCAGCAGCGACCCGCACCCCGTGGCCAGCAACAACATCTCGGGGCGCACACCCATGTGCCCGGCCATGGGCGCCAGCACACCCGATGTCACGGCCATGGCCACTGTCGAAGAGCCCATGGAGACGCGCACCACAGCAGCCAGAAGCCAGGCCAGCACTAGCGGCGGCATGTGCGCCCCGGTCGCCAGGCTCACCGTGGCCTGCGCGGCGCCGGAGTCGCGAAGGATTCCGCTCAGTCCCCCTGCCGCGGATAGAATCACCAGCACGCCGGCGATGGGCGCGAAGGACTCGGTGGTGAGACGGCGGAGCATGCCGGGGCCGCGGTCTACGCCTTGAACATGGCCGCCCAGCAGGGCGAGGGCTGCAAGCACGGCGATGAGCATGGCTACATCGGGATTGCCCAACAGGTGCAGAATCTGATTCGGGATCCCTCCCGGCATGGTGATGGCATCTGCCCAACTGCCGGTGAAGATGAGGGCGATGGGCAGCAGAATCGCCAGCAAGGCTCGCGCCGCGCCCGCCTGACTGGGGAACTGCCCGTGGACCGCTTCGGGCATCGTGTCCAAATTGGCCGCGAGTCCGATGGCGGGATCCTCATTCACTTCGAGCGCGAGCGGCGACAAGCCTTCATTGGGCGCAACGGCGAGCTTCGCCTGTTGTCGCTCCCAGCGGCGGATCAGGAGCCATCCCAGCACCGGCCCGGCTAAAACGGCGGCGGGTACCCCGACCACCATTCCCCAAAGAATGGTGCGTCCGAGGTCGGCGTGGTATTGGGTGGCGGCGAGCATGGCGGCTGGGTGGGGCGGGACCAGGCCGTGCATGATGGAGAGGCCGGCCAACACAGGTAGCCCGACGAGAATGGGCGGCCGGGCGCTGCGGCGGGCGGCCTCGACCACAATCGGCATGAGCAGGACCAGGCCTACCTCGAAGAAGACGGGCATTCCCACCACAATGCCGAGCGCAAGGAGGGCCCAGGGCAGGCCTTTGATTCCGCAACTCTCGACCAATACCCGGCTCAGCGAGGCCGCGCCGCCGGAACTGGCGAGAAACTGGCCCAGGATTGCGCCCATGCCCAGGATGATGGCGATGTGGCCCATCATGGTACCCACTCCGGCGGTGAAGGAGAGCGGGACCTGTTTCAGGGGCATTCCCGCGGCCACGCCCAAACCAATCGCGGCAATAGCCAGGCCCAAGGCCGGGTGAAGGCGCAGCCGGGCGACCAGCAGCAGAAGCAGCAACACCGTGCCGGCGACGCAGGCCAGCAAATACCAGTCATGAGCTGAACTTGAGGTAAGAGTCACCGGCAGATTATTCCACAGGAAGCCCGGATTGCGCCTGTTCCGTTCCGGCACCGCAGCCGCGCCTGTGTTGGGTTGCACACTTTTCTCTTGCGCACCAGTGCTACCATAAGGACGATTGCAGTTCCGCCGCGCGACAGGCTGATTTCCCGCCCAAGAGGGCCCGAGCGCACCGGCGGCCAAATCGAATCAAGAACCAACCCAGAAGGAGAAAATTTATGCCTTTAGTTTCCATGCGGCAGCTTCTCGACGAGGCCGCCAAGGGCGGTTACGGCGTCG
>PLZC01000230.1 GCA_003151985.1 Acidobacteriaceae bacterium | reverse complement strand
CATGCATAAATTTGCACCAGAACCGATCCATGCAACAACGCCGGTCCTTATCGTAGTTTTCTTTCACGATAGAAGATGAGCGTCGAGCTTGGAGCAGCGGATAACTTGATTTGAAAATGAGCCAGTTCGCTTCCTTTCATCTCCCTGACGGGAGCGCGTTCGTAGGTGGTACGAATTTCGACGTCGTACGTTGCCGCGGGATCCACGTGCTGTGGACGCACTTCAATCAGCGGAAAGGGGCTCTTGGGGCGGCGCAGCAAGATCACCAATCCGTCTTTCGTCTCCGGTCGATCCCATTGCCAGGCAGTCCAGGACTCGGCGTCGCGGCTGTAGGGCAGCAACGGATAGAAATCGCCGAATATATAAGGCTGTACCTCGCGATATTCAGCGATACCCTGCTTGATCCACGAGACCCACTCTTCGTTGCTCACGCCGGCTGCGCCGGGCCCAACGCCATAGCCTGCGTTGTAACCAAGGCGCATTAAATACAAACTCTCCGGCGTGGAATACGGGCCGGGATGCGTCCATGGGACGCGATGCCCTTCGAACTCCATCGAGTAGGTCTCGAACCCCATGTTCTCAGGAACCCAGTAGGCAAGCGACTGCGTCTGCGCCTGCTCGGCGAGCGTGTCTGTGAACCCGTAATCGGTGCGCCAGACCGAGAAGCTGCGCGACATCATCTCGATATCCAGACGCCGTCCGCCGCTGGCGCAGTTATCGATGTGCAATCCCGGATGCCTTGCCAGCAGATCGTCCCACATTTTATACAGGCCTTCGATGTGTCCGATTTCCGTCATCCCGACGCGATCGGGCTTGTCTGCCGCCTTCCAATAGTTCTCCGGGCTGTGATTGAAATCCTGGCGATACCATGTCATTCCAAAATCGTCGATGAAATCAGAAACCATGTACGTAAGCCCCCGGCGGGCAGCGGGATTTCCAAGGTCAGCCTGATACTCAGGATGAGTCATCCACGGCTCTTTCGGCCGATCCAGAAACCAGTCGGGATGATCCTTGGCAATCTTCTTGTAGGGCATGGTTGTCTCCGGTTCGATCCACAGCGAAAAACCAATGCCGGCCGCCTTGAGAGCATCGCCAAGGGGCTTGATGCCATGCGGATAATAGAGCGGACTCGGAAACCAATCGCCGCGATTTTTCCACCAGGGATTGGTTGGGTCCATCTCCGCCCCAACGGAGTCACCATACCAGCCTGCATCGACGGCATATACATCGACAGGGATTTTGTGGTCATGCACCCACTGGATGTAGGCGAGCTTGTCTGCGATCGGTTCCGATCCCCAGCCGCCAAAGAGAACGGGACCGCGCATGGGCACGCCATTGTCGTGCGGCGTGTAATGCGCAAACAGAAGCCGGCGCCAGCGATTTTGCGATTGCTGCCAATCGCCCCCGGTCCAGCTCATGAGCACGATGCGTGGCGTTCTGATCTCTTCGCCAGGATGCAGCAGAAGATGTGTCTCCTTCACTCCGCCGATCAACGTGATGGCTTTGCCATCCTTTTGAAAAGAATAGTCGGCTCTCCAATTGCCCGACCATCCGATTGCCTCTATGAGTCCATGATCGCCGGTCTGTAGATTAAAGAAAGGGAGCGTCATGCCGCTGGAGGACCTCCCATACTCGGGTTCAAAATGCTGGTCTTTGCCAGCCTCCAGGCTCTCCATCATGGGCGTGAAGTCGTCGGCCCTCGCGTCGCTGCCTTTGGCATGGCGGATCAGGAGATTGCCTGGAGAGGCCGGAATCACCGAATGGAGCGGCAGGATTTCTTCGAGGATGGGAGTATCGGACAGCCCATTGTTGCGAAAGCGGAGGACCCAATCGACGACTCCGGGGAACTCAGCATAGTGCCGGACTTCAGCAGTTACCTTGAGGTGAGTTACAGGGTCTATGTAGGAATAGAGCTGCACCTGAGCTTTGGTTTCCGCTGCATCCTCGGTGACCGTCTGCCATGTCTTCAGCAGTTCGGCGGAGTCTTTGCCGGCGTATTTGAAGGAGAACGGAACACGGTCCGGCTTCCATAGCTCGGGAGAAGAGAGATCGTCTGTCAGCGTCTGACTCAGTGCGCAGGTGTAACTGCCCGCAAGAAGGAAAAGAGCCAAGCCAGTTCTCATCGTGTGTCCTTATCCGGCTGCTTGTATCGCCGATGCTTGTCGTGACGCGCGCCTGGCTCGTTGGTCCTTTGGCGGCGAGGTTGGTTACGGGTTTCTCCGGTGGCGTCACCACTCAATCATGACAACACAATAAAATCGCACATCCGGAAGCACGAAGGTCGTAAAGGCCCCGCTCTTCCCGAATTCGATTGGTTGCGCGGCCTTTTGCCCGGGCGCGTGAACCGTAACCTTCAATGGCTGCTGATTCTCCGGCACCCGAGCACCAACCTCAATCGCTTTGGCCGGTGCGGCATTGGAGCGGTCATAGTTCACGACATGAATGAAAGCGCGCCGCTTCAAAAGCTGGCTCGTCGAATTGATTGCAATTCCCCGAGGCGCATTCAACTGGACCGGCACTTGATTCTCAGTTGCCCAATCCACAAGCTCAACAAGTTCATTCCAGTTCTTCGGCCGCTTCCAATATTCTTTTCCGATTTCGAAGTATGGCTGCATGGGCGGAAGAGTGCCATCGAATTCCACCGCCGGAAGGTACGCCGATCGCCCTCGGCCAAACTTCTTCCTGGTTGCGCGGAGCGCGAGCGCCGCACCGGAATCTATTTGCCCCGGGTATTCCGATGTGCCCTCTTGACCGTCTACTATTCCTGCCAGGCCGGGCGTCACCCGAACGCGTCTCCACTCGTCATAGAGCCCGGACTGGTCGATCGCGATCAGCCCGCCACCGCTCTCAACATAACCGCGAAGAACCGATATCTGTGCATCGGAAAGACATTCGGAATTGGGGAGAATCAAAACCTTGTATTTCGACAGATCCCGCAGCCCCTCGTCGAAGACCAGGTCGAACGGAACGCCAGCCTCTATCAGAGCTTGCTCTACAAGCTCCGTGCATAGCTGCACATCGGCGTTGTTATAGGTCAACGACGCATACGAACGCAGCAGGCCGACGTTCGTCATGTCCACACTGTCCTCGAACATGTCCCTGTTCTGTCGATAGAATTCTATATATTCTCCGGTTACTTTCGAGAGGGGATGCACTCCGACAAATCCGGGCGTTTGATTGAAGGCGAGAGCCTCTGAGAAAGCCAGGGCGTCATCATGAATATAGGCCAGGAGGACATTCGAATGCGCCCTGGCCAGCTTGTAACTCCGAATTCTGGACACGAACTGACCATCGGCGCGATACCCAACTGGGCCTTCCTCTTCGCTCCAGAATGCTTTCGTATATTTGAGAAGTCTCGAGTGATCCACACCCGATTCCCATGGGATGTTGTTACCGGTTATGCCCCCCGGATTGATTTCCAAAACAACGTCGGGGTTGAGCGACATCGCATAGTCATGCATTTGTTCCAGCGCATCTGCCATCGATTGACAGCGATAGTCGATCCACTCCTGAATTGCGGGATCGACGATGATCTGCATCCCCCCGGGTAAGTTATCCCGGTTCCATTGAGGAGGATTCACAAAATCTACGCGCTCAAAGCCGAATCTCTCGCGGAGTTGCGCGCCGCTGTACTTAGTCCTAAGCCGCTTCCTGAATCCATCCTTGCATGCCGGGCAGTGGCAGGAATCGGGCTCGGGGTTGAGGTCGAAGTTATCGAAGTGAATAAAGTCTGTCTTCACATCGACGATTGCGTATCGCACTACTTTCTTCAGGTAATTCAGGTAGTCCTGATTGCTGAAGCAGGGCCGATAGCGAAACGATTGTTGGTATGCATACGGGAGCAGGATGGGAAGGCCGGCAATGTCCCGTTGTATCCAGTCGACCGCTTTGGGCTCATCCGCAAAAAAGGTTTCGTACATCATGCTGTTCCACTGGATGTATGTATCAGCCTTCATGCCCAGCCGATGCGCAATCGCCACTGCGTTGCGCGTCGCTTCCATTTCTTCCCGTTCGGCCTCCATGCCGAATCCCTTGTACAAATGCGTATGAAACATTTCGACGCCCGCTTCATGGAGGCGCCTGATGACTTCCTCGCTTTGTTGGCGAGTGAAGTTCTGCCACGCGTCAAGACGCTGCCCTCCACGGCGGACAATGAACATATACGGTTCATTGGAACCGCCGGCATCGAGCAGCCCCCTCCTCGTCCAGTCCCGCGCCGGAGCGGCGGAGTCCAAACTTCCACTCGACGCGCCGTTCGCAAGTCGTGAAGCTGCTGCCACGGCAATTGCTCCGCCAATAAAGTCCCGCCGATTCATTGTCATCATTTCAATCTACCTACGCGATTCTGATCTCAGTCTCTGGCGCAGTCCACTGGATGGAGTTCCGGCCGATCGCCCAC
>PLZC01000260.1:219-7908 GCA_003151985.1 Acidobacteriaceae bacterium | reverse complement strand
CGAGCTCGACCGGCTGCAGCGGGTTCACGCGATTGGGATCGCCGCCGAGACGCTTGATGCCGTCGCGCATCGCCGCGAGATCGACCACCGCGGGCACGCCGGTGAAATCCTGCATCAGCACCCGTGCCGGCATGTAGGCGATTTCCCGGCTGGGCTCGGCTTTGGCGTCCCAGTTGGCCAGGAACTCGATATCGGCCGCCGCTACGTTTGTGCCATCTTCGCGCCGCAGCAGGTTTTCCAGCAGGATCTTGAGGCTGAAGGGCAGGCGGCCCAGGTTGAAGCCGCGTGCTGTGAGCGCCGGCAATCGATAAATGGTGTATGAGCGGTTGCCTGACGTGAGCCTGGCCCGGCTTTGAAAGCTGTTCATTGGGGAAAGACCTTTCTATCCGCGCAAAGACAACGGGAAGCTATCGAACAAAGTCAGCGAGTTAGCGCCCGCTTCGCGGGTCAAGCGAGTTAGCAAGTTAGCGGCTGTCGGCGATCGGCGCCGATTTCATGCCCAGCGGGTCAGCAAGATTAAAGTCGTGCCTATTCACTAGGATTCTAACCCTCGACGGCGACGGTTGGGAACGTCGTGGCGGCTTGACATGGGCCCGCCAAAGAGACAATGTTGGCATATACGAATCATGTTCCCCAAGGAGCCTCTGGATGCACGTGCGGAAAACTCTCTTGATTGCAGCTTCCCTTCTTCTTAGCGCTACAGCTTTCAGCCAGCCAACATCTGCACCGGTGTTGGCGACCAGCCAACCGCCTGCCGACTACGAAAGCTGGCCCACAACCGAAGGTACGACGATCCTTTCCAACTTCCATTTTGGAAGTGGCGAAACGCTGCCGCAGCTCAAGTTGCACTACCTTACGCTCGGTACGAAACGCTACGACAAAGCCGGCCGCGTCAGCAATGCAGTGTTGCTGCTGCATGGCACAGGCGGCAATGCGCATTCACTGCTTGTGCCCGCGTTTTCCAACGTTCTGTTTGCAGGCACATCCCCGCTCGACATCTCGAAGTACTACCTGATCCTGCCCGACGACATCGGCCATGGGGATAGCTCGAAACCCTCCGATGGCCTGCACGCCCATTTTCCGGCGTATGACTACGACGACATGGTGCGCAGCCAGAAGATGATGCTCGACGAGATGAAGGTCGATCATTTGCGCCTCATCCTTGGCACTTCAATGGGCTGCATGGAGTCGTTCGTGTGGGGAGAGACCTATCCGGGCTTTTCGGACGCGTTGGCCTCGTTGGCCTGTCTGCCGGTTCCAATTGCGGGCCGCAACCGCATGATGCGTCATATGGCTATCCAGGCGATCAAGCAGGATCCGGCGTGGATGGATGGAGAGTACAAGAGCCAACCCGCCCAAGGCCTGCGGACCGCGCTTGAAATGATCCTGATCATGGGCTCCAGCCCGCTACAGATGCAGAAGTTGGCTCCCACGCGTGAAGAGGCGGAGCAATATGCAGACAAATATCTGAAGCAAAGAACTCCCGTGACCGACGCCAACGACCTGATCTTCGCCTTGAACGCCAGCCGCAACTACGACCCCGGCCAGCATTTGGACAAGATCACCGCGCCTGTGTTGTGGATCAACTCCGCCGACGACTACATCAACCCACCGGAGTTGGGCATCGCGGAAAAGATGGTGAAAAAGATGCCGAATGCCCACTTTATTCTGCTGCCGATTTCAGATGACACACGTGGGCACGGAACTCACACCGTTGCCACGGTGTGGCTGGATTTTCTGGCGAACTTCATGCGGGATACGGAACCTAAGCTTTAAGAGAGACTCAATCAGGGCCGGCTGCTTGAAGCGCGCCGGCCCCGATTTTGTACATGGTTTCCCTGGGTTTGCAATCTGAGCTTTCTTGCGGTTTAGCGATCGTCCTTGTCGTTGTCAAAGTCGAATGGCGGCGTTAACCCGGTGAAATCGCCGATCTGCTTTGCGTCGTAAGGGCCGCTGAGCCGGTTGAACCCGTTCCCGGCCACGTTGGTCCTGCCTTGCTGGAAAACAATCTTTCCGGCGTGATTCACCTCGATGACCCGGTTGTTGTATTGGTCGCTGATGACCGTGTCGCCGTTGTGCAGACGGATGCCGCGGGTGGGCAGGGGATTTGCATTGCTGTGTGCTCCCTTGTTGGTGGTGTACTCCCAAACCACGCGGTCTTCGCCGTTCACCTCCACAATCCGATTGTTGTTGGAGTCGGAGATGAGCGTGTCGCCGTCGGGCAACCGGCTGGCGAATGCTGCGCCGCTAACCGAGGCGCCGGCGGTGAAGGTCCTTACGATATGCTTGGCCGCCGTCACCTCGATGACGCGGTCGTTGCTCTCGTCGGCGATCAGGATGTGGCCATTTTCAAGCACTTCGGCACTGTTTGGATTGTTGAGTTGATCGGGCCCGTGGCCGGCAACCCCCGTGGCGCCGTACTGCCAGACGATGTGCCTGCTGACCAGGTTTACGACAATGATGCGCTGGTTGCCCTGGTCGGCAATAATCACGCTGAATCCTGGATGGCCGGGGAATCCGGAGAGAAACGCGGCTTGCACCGGCGTATTTAGCTCATTGGGGCCGGACCCGGTGACGCCTGCCTTGCCGTATTGCCAAACGATCGCGCCCCTGGGATCGATGAGGAACACCCTGTTGTCCGGGCAGCCATTTACCGCGTCGGAGCAACCAGGAAGCGGCGGACTGCTGGGAGGGATACCGGTGCCGGAGATGAGGGTCAAAGGGCCAACTCGCTGCGCGTCATTCACGCCGACTACGCTGTGCGGGCCGGGCTTGTCTGACCCGTTGCCGAAACTCCAAACCACTTTGTGGGTTGCGCGGTTTACTTCTATCACCCGATTGTTGTATTGGTCGGAAATGAGCAGGTTGCCTTTGTCGTTGCTGTTTGAGGTATCTTGAGCAGCCGCGGGTGCAGGGGACAGAGTTGCGGCGAGCACCAAGGCTGCCATTGCGCTTGAAACGAGGGGCAGGCGGTAGTCGGCCCCCAAGATGTTGATTCGCATAAGAACCTCCTGGTGCGCCCTGGGAGGCCGAACTGGGGAAGGTCCGCGAGCGTCACCGGATTCAAAGTATAGCCCCGCAACATTGCGGTTTTGTTGGTGGCGACAATCAAATGACAATCTGCTGACAAGGGCCGGAAGATGTCACGAATCGGCTCGGTCGCTTCATTGAAACAAGGGGTGTGCTTCAAATTCAGCGAGCGCCTCAAGTTCCGCTCTTAACAGGTCCCGGGGTTGATAGAGGTATTCTTTTCCGCAATCGTCACAGCGGACGCTGAAGCGGCTGTCTAGCCTGGGAGGTGGCGAGTAGGAATCAGCTTCGGCGAGCGGAATGGTGTGCCCAAAGAACAGGTTTTTGCGACGATGAAACCAGTGATTCCTGCAAATTACAGCCCAGTCATATTGTTTCTCGTCGTACAAGGCTGTATCCCCTTTTGTGCCGGTCCTGGGTGGCCGCTGGGGTGAGGGGAAAGGGAAGTCGCCGGCAGGGCCGCCAAGCCTGGATTATAGGCAACGGTTGAGTGGTTTGGGTAGCCGCGACGAGAGAATGACAAAGTCGTGACAGGCGCTTATCTCTTCTATACTTGACCTGATGAACCTGTACGCAAAACGGTTTCAACGGAGTTAAGGCTTGCGGGTTGATGCGGGAGGTCTTTATTCGCGATTTCTAGCCTGGCTGATGCGCCGGTTGCCTACCGAAAGACAGAGGCTTCTTGCCGTCACCATTGTGGCTGGAGGGCTGTGCGGACTGGCCGCCGTCGCTTTTCATGTGAGCATTGCGTGGGCCGAGGCGCTGATGATCGACCGCGCCAACTCCGCCCCAGGGCATAGCTGGATCTTCTGGACAATCCTCACTCCAACGCTCGGCGGACTGTTCGCCGGACTCGGCCTTACCTATCTCGCTCCGGCGGCGGCTGGGAGTGGAATTCCGCAAGTCAAAATGGCTTATGCCCTCCGCTCAGGCTTGGTAACTGTACGAGAGACCATCGGCAAATTCATTCTGTGCGCCGCTCAAATAGGGTCCGGGGCCTCGTTGGGATTGGAAGGGCCCACGGTCCAGATTTGCGCCGGCGTAAGCAGTATGCTGGCCCGCGTCGCCCGCCTGAGCCCCAGAAATTGCCGTCGCATGACCTCGGTGGGAATGGCCGCCGGCATCGCGGCCGCTTTCAACGCTCCCATTGCGGCCATAACTTTTACGCTGGAAGAACTGATTGGCGATCTGGACCAGACAATGCTCTCGGGCGTGATCGTGGCTGCGGCGCTAGCTGCGGTTGTCGAGCATTCCATCCTCGGCAACTCGCCCGTCTTCCACGTCCAGCGCGCTTATGCGCTCGGCCACGCCTCTTCGCTGCTGTGGTACGCCTTGCTGGGTCTGCTGGCAGCCGTGGTCTCCGTCGCTTTCACCGACTCGCTGCTGTGGGTTCGCGGCCGTTTCAAGCGGCTCACTTCGGTGCCACGATGGGTTCACCCCGCAATTGGAGGGCTGGCCACCGGCGCAATGGCCGCGCTTGCTCTCTACTTCTTTCACCTTAACGGGATTGCCGGCGACCCCTATAAGACGCTCACGCTGGCCTTAACCGGCACCCTGCCGGTGCTCTTCATGGCTGTGTTTTGCGTGCTCAAGCTGGCCGCGACAGTGTGTTCTTACTCGAGCGGAGGCGCCGGGGGCATTTTTGCGCCGGCACTATTTATGGGCGCCATGCTGGGCGGAGCAGTAGGCTATCTGGACGTAACGGTATTTCATCATCCGACCGACGCAATTGGCGCTTTTGCCGTTGTAGGCATGGGTGCCGTGTTTGCAGGAATTGTCCGGGCGCCCATGACATCGGTCTTGATCGTTTTTGAGATGACAGGTGGTTACGGGCTCGTGTTGCCATTGATGATCGCCAATATGAGCGCTTTTGCACTGGCCCGCCATTGGCGGCACACTCCGATTTACGAGGCTTTGCTGGCACAGGATGGAATCAAATTGCCGCATGGAACCAAGCCGCTTGACCCGCCGGCAGCCGCGCAGTTACCCGCGGCGGAGTTTGTCCAGGATGACGCCACGGCGTGAAAGGAAGCGACGAGGGCCTGGGGCAAGGCTGAATTCGGGCTGAGAGGGTTGCCGTCTCCGCGGTGTTTTTTACGCAGCATGTGGCGTGAGCTTAATGCCGAGGGCCTTGATGACGCCGAGGAAGGTGGAGAGGCGGGGGTCGCCGGTGGGGGAGAGGGCTTTGTAAAGGGCCTCGCGGGTGACGCCGGCCTGGCTGGCGAGCTGGGTCATCCCCATGGCGCGGGCTATATCGCCAAGGGCGGCTGCGATCAGAGATGGGTCGCCGTCTTCGAAGGCGGCTTCGAGATAGGCCGCGATGGACTCGGGGCTGTCGAGGTACTCGGAGGGGTCCCAGGGGGTTGTCTTAAGTGTCATTTTGAGCCTCCTTTGCGAGTTTCTTTGCCTTTGCGATATCGGCATCCTGGGAATGACGTACCTCCATTAAGCGTTAACTATAGTTCACGGAGGGATTCCATTCAAGACGGATGGCGGCTTGCCTTATGCCCCGGCGTCCTGCGGTTCCGGTATGAAACCGTCATACTTATGCTAGACTCTTCTTGAGGAGCAACACGCGATGTCCACTTCTCTTTGTGAAAAACGGACCGTCAGCTTACCTGCCGAACAGGGCCGCTACATTGACCGGCTTGTTGGCTCTGGAGCATTCGCCTCGGCCAGCGAGGTAGTTCGCGCCGGTTTGCGCGCCCTGGAGGAAAGGGACGCCGCGGTAGAGCGTTGGCTGCGCGAAGATGTGGTAGCCGCTTACGATGCGCTCAAAGCCGACCCGAGCCGGGCGATTCCCGCAAGTGCCGCATTTGCCACCGTTCGCGCCCGTCACCAAGGGCGAAAGACGCGCAAAGCGTGAGCCACCGAGTCGTCTTTACGCCGGAAGCGCAAGACGATCTGCTCGATCTCTACGACTATATTGCCGATCACAGCAGCCCGACGCGTGCGCTGCGCGGCGCGACGATCTGCGTCCCGGACTGCGTGTGATTGGATTTGAGCGCCGAGTGCTGATTGCCTTCCAAGTCGACTCCGACACTGTTGCCATTCTCCGTATTCTCTATGGCGGGCGTAACGTCGAACTCGCTTTTCCCGAGTACGAAACTTGACTCCCGGCCCGCAGCCTTACCGCCGCTCCATGTTGTACATGAAGATGGCGCGCAACTCCAGAAACGGCCCATGAAACTCCCTGGGCAGCGGAGGATAGTTTGAGCCGGTAAGCGCGCCCCAGGCCGCGCGGTCAAGCGCTGTGTCCCCGGAGCGGCCCTCGAGTTGCATCCCGCCGTCCATCAGCCTGCCGTTGGGCAGGACTTTGAAGCGAATCACAACCTGCCCCGACTTGAGAATCGGCGCGTTCACCTCGTCGGGAATCAACGGGTCCCAGGTGTTCTCCGTCTCGCGGTGCCAGCGCTGTAGCCAGGAGCTGAAGTCCACGCCTTGCGTATCGCTGAGGACCTGTATGCCCCCCGAGCCGGCGCCCGGATGGCGAGCCAGCCCGTTGCCTGAAGGCAACTGGCCGTTTCCCGCGCCGCTGTTGCGTGAGGCGCCCTTCATGGCGTCACGAAGCTGATCGGCCGGGTTCTGGCTTCCCATGGCGAAGTTGGGCCGGGCGGGCACCGCCGCCGGACGGGGCGCCTCGACCGGCGACTGACTTTGTGGAACCGTTGGGGGCGGCGGCGGCTGAACCGGGGCAGGAGCGGGAGGCTGCGGCGCAGGCTCGGGAGTGGGCGGGGAAACCTTGCGCATCTCCTCCAGCATTTTCTTGTCGATAACCGTCGGCTTCTCTGGAACCGGCTTGATTGCCACCTTGGGGCGCACATTCTTCAGGGCGTCAGGGGGCAGGTCGAGGTAGGTCAGGTCCTTCCGCTGCTTGATGGCGTCGATGGGGTCGATGACCAGCGGCACCTTGAAGACGTACCGCGGAATCCACGTGACAGCGGAGAGCAGCGCCAGGTGGAAGAGAATGGCAATCCAGATCCCTTCGCGCAGCCGCGCCCAGCGCCGCTCGTCTTCGAGCTCGCTGATCATGGTCAGCAGTTCGTGGGTGTCGTAATCGACCCAACGGGAACGCAGAGCGGCAGGGGATGCCGACTCCGGTTCGGGCAGCCGCCCGTTGCCTTGGTTCTCAGGCTCGGGGCTGGCCTTGGCCGGCTCATCGGGCTGGTTCAAATTGGTTGGCACTTCGCTGGTGGGCATTCGGTCTTTGGGAGCTTCTCCCGGCGCAAGCGTGCGCCGTCGTCTCCGTTCAGGTCCTTCCTGTCTATTCTCTCATTTCGCCGAAAGGCGCGGTGCTGCCATTCGACCTCACACTACGTTGGTTGGATCAGAGATCCCGGGCAACGCCCGTGCTCTTGCATCCAGGCCCTTACAATGGTTGCTGACTGTAAGACGGAGAATCTGGCGGAAGGGGACCCAGTTTGAAGGCAGTAATTGCGGGAATCTTAGCCGAATGGAAGCTCGTGGTGCTGCCTGCTTTGGCCAAGCTGGGTTTTTGGGGTGCGGGAATTGTCGCCCTGCTGGACTCCTCTACGATCCCCGTCCCCATGGACGCGATTCTCGCCGTCTATATCTGGAACGACAAAGGCCATTTCTGGCTTTATTGCTTCATGGGCGCGGTGGGATCGGCGATAGGCGGCCTGCTGCCCTACGGGCTGG
>PLZC01000260.1:0-159 GCA_003151985.1 Acidobacteriaceae bacterium | reverse complement strand
TGGCGGTTTTTTGCGGCAGGATGGTGCGCTGGCTGATTCTCTCGATCCTGGTTCTGAAGCTAGGCCCGGGCGCGGTGGGTATTGTGGCGCACCACGGGCCGGCCCTTTTGGGAATCGTCGGCGGCCTGGGGGTGGCGGGCTTTGGCTGGTGGTGGCTGC
>PLZC01000063.1 GCA_003151985.1 Acidobacteriaceae bacterium | reverse complement strand
TCATGGCGTCGATGGCCTTGAGTCCGGTGGCCATGGGCTCGCGTACCGGCTGGCGGTCGATGATGCCGGGGGCCAGCCGCTCGATGGGCAATGAACTCGTGGAAGCGATGGGGCCTTTGTCGTCGATCGGCTGGCCCAGCGCGTTGACCACGCGGCCAATCATGCCTTCGCCCACGGGCACGCTCAAAATCGTGCCGGTGCGCTTCACCTCATCGCCTTCGCTCAACTCGGTGTAGTCGCCCAGAATCACCGCGCCTACCGAATCTTCCTCGAGGCTGAGGGCCAGTCCGGCAATGCCGTGCGGGAAGGCAAGCAGTTCGCCGGCCATCACCTTGTCCAGCCCATGGAGGCGGGCAATGCCGTCGCCCAGCGATGTGATGGTCCCGACTTCGTCGACCTGGACCTTCGAATCGTAATTCGCGATCTGTTCGCGAAGGAGTTGCGTAATCTCGTCTGCCTTGATCTGAGCCATTTCTGTCCTTTAAGAGCAGTGAACAGTGGACAGTGGACAGTAAGGCTCTTGGCGAGCAACTGTTGCTGTTCACTTACTACCGGTCACTTAATGCTGATCCCCTGAAGCGAAACGTTACTTCCAACCACTGTTCACTGACCACTGTTCACTGGATCAGTGCTTCCCTCAACCGCTGCAGCCGGCCGCGTACCGAACCGTCATAGACCGTGGAACCGATGCGGACGACCGTGCCGCCCAGGATCGTCTTGTCCAGCTTGAAGCTCGCCTCCACACGGGAGCCGGCCAGTTTGCCAATCTCGGCCACCAGCGCGCTTCGCTCTTTGTCGCCCAACTCGCGGGCGGTCACAACCTCTGCCTGGTGGATGCCGAGCCGCTCCTGCAACTCGGCGCGATAGGCTTCAGCCACTTCGCGCACATGGCCGATGCGATCGTTGTCGATGAGCACGGCCAGGAGGTTGCGCAGTTCCTTCTGCAGCCCCAGCTTGCCGTTCAATTTGTCCAGAATCGCCACCTTTTGCGGGGCGGGAATGGCGGGATTCACAAAGAACTCGCGCAATTCCGGGCTGCCGTCGCAGGTGGAAAGAAAGTCGCTCAGTTGCCTGTCAATCGATGCAGTATCCAGGTGGGCGGAGGTAACCACATCGGCAAAAGCGCGGGCGTAACGTGCGACAAAGGCTGCCATCTAGTTCTGCCCCTTCCTGGCCACGCCGCTCACAAATTCTGCGATCACCGCCCGGTCGATCTCCGGCGTAAGTACCAGTTGCTTTGCGGCCTGCTCGATGGCCAGATCGGCAGCATAGTGCTTGAGTCCGCGACGCGCCTGGGCTGCGGCGGAAGCGATCTCCTGCTCGGCGGCGGCAACAATGCGGGCGCTCTCCTCTTGCAAAGTGGCCTTGATGCGCACCTCATCCTGCCCCATCTCCTGCTCCACCTCGGAGCGGAATTTGGCAATCTCTTCGTCAAGGTGCGAGAGTTTGGCCTCGACAGCGCTCAGCCGCGTGTTGGCATCTTCGCTCACCTTGCGGGCCGACTCGATGTTTTCGGTCAGAGTCTGGGAGCGCTTGCGGATGAACTTGGGTAAAAACTTGAAAAGCGGGATGACGATGGCCAGCGCAATGATGGCGAAGTTGATGAACTCCAGGCCGCGCGCTGTGGTTTCGACCGGGAGATGAAGCGCCTTGGCCACCGACTCGACCAGCGCAGTATGCCGGTAAACGTTGTTGTCTTCCTCTTCCGATTTGGCGGGCTCGGGCTTGGCCGTCTGAGTAGATGCGGCGGCCGGCTGAGTCTCAACCGCGGAAGCGGGCTCTTGTGCTGCCAGTTTCAGGGGCACAACCGTTACTCCGATGGCCAGGACAGCTAAAGATACAAGCCGGAATATCCGGGCGGAAAAACGCGAATGCAACATAGAATGTCTCAACGGGAACTCCCGACGGCCAGCGGCAGCACCGCGCGAACCACCTGATTGGCCAAATCCCCGGCGGAAGCCTGAATGGTCTGTCTTGCAATGGCGGCCTCGGCATCGAGCTCTGCCTTGGCCTGGCTCACCTTGAAACCGGCAGCCTTGCGCGCAGAGTTCAATGCGGCATCGCGCTCGGCGTTCCACTTCTTGATACGCTGTTCGCGCACCTTGTAAACTTCGGCGCGCGCCTGGCGAAGCTTAAGGGCGTACTCGACCGCCCGGGCTTCTGCCCTGGCGATAGCCTTATGCGCCTCTTCGACGGCGCCATCCGTGTGGGCACGGCGCTCTTTCAGTGTGGCGGTCAACGGGGCCTGTACCAGGAACTGGTAGGCCAGCACCAGCACAATGAAAAGCAGGACCGTGGGCACGGCGCCGAGCAGTAAGGTTTCGACTTGTTGAAGGATTTCTTGCATGCTGGTACCGGTGCTTCAGATAGTCAGTTCAGGTTCTTTCGCAGGTGGAACATTTTCTTAGGTGGACACCTTTTTGTATCAATTGCAGCCCCTCAAGTCAACGATTTGGGAGCTATACAGCAGGGTCCTGTGACTGTGGTCACGAAATGGGAATTATGTGCCAAAAAAGGCTTGCATTCCGTCGCAATAGGTCTAAACTAACGATACCACCTAGACCCGGTCCAGGGTCCAGCGGGCAGCCGGTTCCGGGAAGTCCTTCCACTCCCGAAGCCGGCTGTCCGCTTCTTAAGTTTTGGGGCCGAATTTTCTTCGCGCTCGATCCCGGCTATTTCGTTGCCTTGTCGATGAACCCCGCGAGATCGTCTTTCAACTGGCGCAGGGCGTCGAGGTTCAGGTAGATCATGTGCCCCGAGGGATAGTAGCCAAACTGCACGTTGCCACGCAGGGTGGGGTCGAGATCCATGTGCGACAAATCGTACTCGGTGGCGAAGAACGGCGTGGCCAGGTCGAAGTAGCCGTTGGCCGAAAACACCTTCAGGTGCGGATTCTTGCGGATGGCGCTGGCGAGATCCGCAGCCACGTAGGGCTGAGCCTGCTCCGCGCCGGGGCCGAACATGCCGGGGCCGCCGCTGGTGGGGCGGTGTTTCCAGTCCCATTGGCCGATGGAGTTGGCGCTGGGCCGGTAGGAGTCTGTGGTCTCGTATTTCAGTTCCCGTTCCAGGTAATCGTGCAGGGAAGCGACAAACGCGCCGGTGATGCCCGTGTCGGAGGCGTCATAGGTGGGCGCTTCGCCGGCGGCGTCCAGGTCCACTCCTTCAAAGCGCATGTCATAGCGGCCCAAAGTCTTGCGGTCTTCGCGCAGAACTTCCTTGCGAAATCTCGTGGGAGAAATGCGCAGGTTGGCCTCTTTCACATAGTCCACGCTCAAGCCGGTGAGACGGCTGACTTCCTTGGCCACCGAATCCAGTTGCGCGGCGGGCAGATTGTGCCCGGCAAAAAGGGCCTGCGCATAGGGCCCCGAGGCGAAGGCGCGCGCCTGTTCTACCCACGCAGCAATGTCGGCCGGCTTGTTGGGGATCTTGTTGAAGTACCAGGCCGCGGCCGCATAACTGGGCAGGTTTGAGACAAACAGCGCGTCGTAGCCGCCGGCGCGGATGTTGTAGTTGAGGATGGAGGAAATGAGGACCACTCCGTTCAATTGCACGCCGTCGTTGCCCAGCATGTCGGCCAAAGCGGCCGAGCGTGTGGTCCCATACGACTCTCCGATGAGGAACTTGGGCGAGTTCCAGCGTTGGTTCACGGTGAGGAAGCGGAGAATGAAGCGGTCGAAGGCGCGGAGGTCTTGATCGACGCCGGTGAAGTCCTTGGGTGTGGCCTTGCCTACAGCCCGGGAGTAGCCGGTGAGAGGCGCGTCGACGAAGACCAGGTCGGTCTTGTCAAGCAGCGAATACTCGTTTGGCACCAGCTTGAAAGGCGGCCCAGCCGTGGGGTTGGGGCTGTCGGTTACGATGCGTACCGGCGAAAACGAGCCCATATGCAGCCAGAGGGAGGCTGATCCCGGGCCACCGTTATACAGAAAACTGACCGGCCGCGTGCGGGCTTCGACGCCGTCCAAGGTATAGGAAACATAGAAGATGCTGCCGTAGGGCTTGTCGTCTTCGTCACGGATGATGAGCGTTCCGGCGGTTGCCGTATACTTCAGGGTCTTGCCGCTCAGTGACAGTTCGTGATGGCTCGCCACAGGCTTTTCGGGCGGTACGGGAATCTCCTTGTCGCTGTCTTTATGCTGCTCTGTGCCAGACGCCGGGGGCTGTGCCGCGGGGCGCGTCTCCTGGGCCGATGCAGGGCAATTGATGGCTAATGAGGCCACGACAAAGAGCAACGAAAAGGTAATGCGAGCAGGTGCTTTCATGATGATTGACGATATAGGAAAGGGCGCAGGTTTGAACAGGGACTGGGGGAGGAGCGCAAAAAGGGGCATTAGTTCGGGGCCAAGAGCGGCTTTTTGGGCTCAAAAGGGGGAAAAATCGAGGATTGTGATTACTGGTTAGTTAGTATGTAAAATTTACAAACTGTTCATTATTAATAACTTATTTGATAGGAGATGGACACAAAAGTGGAAATTTCGCGATTTTTTTTATTCGGCTCGAAATTAAGGGTGGCGAGGGCCGCAGTACGACCTGGTCCTTACAGTCTCTGCTACGAATAGTGTGCGCCATGTGGTGGTAATTATCGGCAAAGGGGCGGGAAAAATTCATGGCACGGTGGTTGGAAGCAACAGCAAGTTAGCTGCGCTTCGCGGGAAAGTGAGGCCGGCAAGTTAGCGGGATCGGGCGATGGACCTGGGCTTCGAAACCGGTCACGAATGCAAAAAGCGACGTTTTTCTCGCGGAAAGGCGGGCTTTGTGACTCAAATCGGCAGAAATCCGTGGGGTGTTAATTACCATAAAATCAGTAAGAGTAATCTGCAAATTGTTCATTATAAAATGCTTACATCGTTGCTGAAAAGGGCATAATTTCGTGGATTTTTTCCATGAGGTTTTGAAACAGCTCCTCCGGAAATCATTGGCTGCCTTTATGGTGTTACCTACTCGTAGCGCAGTGCTGTCGTTGGCTCCACATGGGCCGCGCGAACTGCCGGCACAAGGATGGCCGCCGCAGCCGTGGCGAGCAGGACCACCGAAACCACAGCGAATGTAAGCGGATCTGTTCCGCTGGTGCCATAAAGCACGCTGGCGGTGAACCGGCCAATGACTAACGCGATCACAAGTCCAACCCCGAGGCCCACGCCGGTCAAAACGAGACCTTGCCGAAGCACCATTCTTAAAACGACCCCAGGCTTTGCGCCGAGTGCCATGCGAATTCCTATTTCGCGCGTCCGCCGGCGAACCGAATAGCTCATAACGCCGTAAAGCCCGATGGCCGCCAGCGTAAGGCCGACTGCCCCAAAGATCCCCAGCAGCAGCGCCGAGATGCGCGGAAGAAGCAGCGATTTATCCACATGCTCCTGCATTGTCTCCATGTTGAAGACGGCCATGTTCGGATCGAGCGCAGCGATCTGTTCGCGCACCGTTCGCGCCAGTCCTCGCGGGTTCACAAATGTCTTGACCATGATCGTAGTTCCGAAAAAGCTGTTCGCCTTTTCCGGCGCCGCATTGAGAAAGACGAATACGGCATCGGTCGGCTTTTCTCCAATGGTGCGCGATTTCGAGTTTCGCGTTACGCCGATCACCGTGTAAGACTCCTTGTCCTGGCTCATCCGCCGCCCGATCGGATCCTGGCCGGGAAACAAGTTCGCCGCCGTGGTTTCGTTGATGATAGCCACATGTTGGTCGTCGGTTTGTAGATTGAAGTCCCGCCCGCGCAGCATCGGTATACCCATAGTCGAGAAATATCCGCTGCCAACGTTATTCACGTTCGCATTGACGGTCTGCTTGGGGTGATCCTTGTTTGCTTCCACGTCGAAGTTGTCACTGGTCGCGCCGATGCTCAGCGGCACAACGCCTACAAAACTCACCGAGCGAACTCCAGGCAGAGCGGTCACCCGATCGTGAAGTTGAGTGAGGAACTGCACTGTTTTGTCGTGCGGGTAATTATGCAGTTTCGGGTCCACGGACATGATCAGGATGTTGTCAGGTTTGAAGCCGATATCAATCGAAGAAGCATTGCCGAGGCTGCGAAGAAAAAGACCCGCAGTCGTGAGCAGGACAAGCGACAACGCAACCTGAACAACCACCAGCGTATTGCGCAGGCCCGAACGCCCCACACGCCCAAAGAGAGCCGGCCCATCCTTCAGCGCCCCAACCAGGTCGGGCCGTGAAGCGCGCAGAGCTGGAACCAATCCAAACAGCAGCGCCGTTACCACGGACAAGCCAAGAGTGAAAGTTGCCACGCGCAGATCCACGTTGAAATCGAAGACCACGGGGAAGGGCAGAGGAAGCTGGAAATTTGAGATGGCTCGTGCCGCGCCCGCCGCCAGCAGAAATCCGACGCCCGCGCCGGCAAGCGCCAGCATGAAACTCTCAATCAGCAGTTGCCGGATCAGTTGCCTTCGTCCCGCGCCCATTGCCAGGCGAATGGCGATCTCCTTTTGCCTTCCCGCGGCGCGCGCCAGCAGGAGGTTCGCAACATTGGCGCAGGCCACCAGGAGTACCAGTCCGACAACGACCATGAGAACAGCCATCAATGTGAATGCCGGCGTGGCGGAGCCGGCAATCAGGCCGCCCGCTGTTTGCAGAGTTACACTCTCATGCTTCTTTTCATCCTTGCGGTAGGCGTCGTCGATGCGCTTCTTCACGACGTTGACCAACACCGCTGCTTTGGCGCGACTCACTCCCGGCTTCAGCCGGGCATCCAGCATCAGCCATTGATTGGTCCGCTTGTTCCTGCCTTCTCCGGGCGAGGAGAGATCGGGCATAATCTCTTCCGACATCGAAAGCGGCACCCAGAACTCCGCTGCAATGCCGCGATCGACTCCAAAGAAACTCGGCGACGCGATCCCCACCACTGTGTATTGTTGTCCGTTGAGCGCAATATTGCGATTGAGAATGTTCGCATCGCCGCCAAATCGCCTGCGCCATAGATTGCTGCTCAGCACGACGACGCGGTCGCGGCCAACCGTTGTGTCGTCTTGTGGAAGTATCGGACGGCCCAGCGCCATCGGCACACCGATGGTAGTGAAAAAGTTGCCGCTGACGGTTTGGCCCCAAACGCGCTCAGGCTCACGCTTGCCGCCGATGCTCGCCGGGATGAGTGGAAAATGCGCAGTCACTTCCCCTTCGAAGATGTCCTTGGTTTGCTCGCGATAGTCGATGTAATCCGGATAGGAGAAAGAATTACCTTCCGAGAACATGACCACCCGCCCAGGGTCTTTAACCGGCAGCAGACCCCACAGCAGCCCATTGGCAACGCTGAAGACCGTTGCATTCGCCGCAAAACCCAGGGCGATGGAAACGATGACAACCAGGGAAAAGCCGGGAGCCCTGAGCAGGGTTCGAAACGCATAACGAATATCCAGAACCAGTTTTTCCATCGTCAGCCTCAAGCAGTGTGGAAGTCTCCGCCGGATGATACGCAACCAACTCCCAAAAAGTTCTCTTGCGCACTAGGCAAGTGAGCGTGCTTGCTCCCGTGAAACAATCTTCCCATGGCTGCTTCCCCCCTCGACGCACTCGGCCTTTACATTTCAATTCCTTTTTGCCGGTCGAAATGCACTTACTGCAACTTTGCTTCGGGGGTCTATCCGGCCAGCGACCATGCGCGCTATGTGGACCGGCTGGTCGAGGACCTGGCCGGAGCGGGAGCGTGGGTCGCCCGCATGGGTGTGGAGCTGCCGCGCCCGGTGGATACCGTCTACCTGGGCGGCGGAACACCCAGCCTGTTGGCGCCCGAGTTGCTGGCACGGCTCTTCGCCGCAATGCGCGCGGAGTTCGACTTCGCGCCAGACGCGGAGATAACCGTCGAATGCGCCCCCGGTCAGCTTGCGGACCCCACCCTTGCCGCGCTGGTTGCCGCGGGCGTGAACCGCGTCAGCCTCGGCGTCCAATCCTTCATTGACCGCGAGGCAGCGGTGAGCGGCCGGCTACATACAAGGTCAATTGCGATGGATGATATCCGCCGCCTGCGCGCGGCCGGCATCGCCAACCTGAGCCTGGACCTGATCGCGGGCCTTGCCGGCCAGACCTTTGCTTCCTGGGAAGAGTCGCTGGCGGCATTGGCCGAGTGTGGAGTTCCTCACGCCAGCGTGTACATGCTCGAGGTCGACGAGGACTCCCGCCTGGGCCGCGAAATGCTCGCCGGCGGCGGCCGTTACCACGCCGGGCTGGTTCCCAACGACGATGCCATCGCGCGGATGTACTCCCTCGCAATCGAGAAGTTGGCAGGCGTTGGGCTCGGTCAATACGAGATTTCGAACTTCTGCCGCCCCGGTTTTGCCTCCCGCCATAACCTGCGTTATTGGCACCGCCGGCCCTACCTCGGCCTGGGACTGGACGCTTCCTCAATGCTGCGCGCAGAGCGTCCTGGCAAGCCGGGCCCGGTGTTGCGCTCGACGACGACAAGCGATCTAAAAGCATTTTTCGACGGGCCGGAGCCTGTCGAAACCACCTCGCTCTCACCAGAACAGCAGCACGAGGAAGCCTGGTTCCTCGGCCTGCGGCTCAATGCCGGCGTCGACGTCGCAGCCCTGGAGCAGGAATTTGGCTCCGAACTGGTAGCGCCGGCCCTGGAAGCCGTTACACGACTGGTGGACGATGGGCTGGTGACTTCCGCCGGGAACACGGTTCGGCTCACACCGCGCGGCCAACTGCTCTCCAACGTCGTCTTTCAGGAGTTTCTGGGGCTACCAAGCCAAAAGTTCGTCCCCTGAACTGGACGAGAGAAACGTCACCGGCGCAGCTTCGGGTTCGGGGCATTCACCAAAGCACTGAATAGTCTCCGGCCCTGCCGCCTTTGCCCATTGCAGCGCATGTTCGGCCTCGCGCAGAACCACCACAGGAGAGCGGCCTCGACTGGAAGCGATGCCGAAGCAAGCGGAAAGCCGGATGGCATCCCCGCCAAGATGGAAGGATGTCGAAAAGACATCGCTGCGGAGGCGCGCCGCAAGCATCTCAGCACTCACGGTGCTGCAACCTGGCAAGGCAATCAGGAATTCGTCTTTGCCGGCGCGGCCCAGCAGGTCATAACTTCTCAGAAGGCGTGTTGCCCGCGCCACCACCTGGCAGAGCAAATCGTCGCAAGCGTCGGTGCCGAGGCGGGAGTTCCAATGGCCGAAATCGTCAATGTCGAAGAGAATCATGCACAGCGAGCTCTTCATCCGCTGCACGCGATCGGTTTCGCGAAACAGCATGGAGAGCAAAGTCTCGCGGTTGTAGACGCCCGTCAAGTGGTCCATCTGCGCATTCAGAACCGCGGCTTCGCGCAGCCGGTCCAATTCCCGCTTCATCCCATGCATTCGCAACACACTCTGCAGGCGAATGAGCAGAAAGGCGGGTTCGATAGCGCGCGGAATGACGTCGTCGATCACGCCTTCCGCAAGCCTTTCTAACCATTCCTGGGTCACAGTGTCCGAAATCAGGACAATCGGGACTCTTGCCGCCCCTGGCTCAGCGCAAGCCGCCGCCAGCAACTGTCCCATATTCATGCCTGAGCCTGCGGGCGGCAGGTTCGCGTCAATCACAGCCAGGCCGAGACGCGGCGCGGCCAAGGCCGGCAAGGCCGCCTCCGCTGAGAGTACAACCTCTATGCGTGCCCCCGAAGCGGCGAGTACCGGTTCAAATGTGGCCAGCAGGCTGGGTTCGTGCGAAGCGAGCAGATAAGTTGGATTGGGATTGGCAAGCACCTGGATAACCCTCACTGCTGGGTTGTATCGGCGCAGATTAGAAAAAATTTAGATAAGGCGGGAGATTCTTGGCGAACCTTGATTACCTTTGCGGAAATACTGGCTGCTGGCATCAGATGCCTGCGTACCACGCGTAACCGCCCTCCGGCGCTGAGGAGCCTAAACCCTTGCCGAAGCCTTTCAGCGAGTCGGTGGCCGTGATACGAGTTATGTACTTGACGCTCTTGTAGCCCAGTTGGCGAGGAACCCGAAGGCGCAGCGGACCACCGAACGATACCGGAAGATCACCGTCATTCATTCCTAAGGTCAGGAACGTCTGAGGGTGCAGCGCGTCGGCCATGTCGATGCTCTCCCACCAGTCGGGTTGGATTGAGAAGTAGACAATATAGCGCGCTTGCGGCAAAATCCCGACGGCGTTCAGCACATTGACGAGTGGCGTTCCGATCCATTCGGCAATATAAGACCAGCCTTCCTCGCACACCACTTCGGTAATTTGGCTATGAACGGGCAGGCCCCGCAGGTCGGAGAGCGAGAGCGATGCGGGCTGCGCAACCATTCCGTCAACCGACAGCCGCCAGTCAGTGAAGCTCGCCGCCTGATGCCGCTTGAAGGCATCGTTCGGCGGCGCGGTTTCGTTGGCGAATGGCGTTTTTGAAATCATGCTCCGGGGAAATTCGCGGGCCAGCGAATGCCTCGTCAATAGCCGTTGCGTGGCGTACGTCAGGGTTTCGCCCGCGCCGTAAATCCCGCCGTGATCGGGTGGGATCAGTCCGTAACGCCGGGCGATGCCTGCGGCCGCGGTCAGGCCGGCGACGCTCGCCGTGGCGGCAAGACCGGTAGTAATAAGCTTGCGGCGTGAGATCTTGTTCATGTGCCCTCCGGGGATACCGTGACACGCCCGGTGACCATCCCCCGCATCCGGCTCCAGAATCCCGCGAGAACAATCATGGCCACGTGCACCACGAGGAACAACACAAGAAATCCAGAGACGAAGAAATGAATGGTACGTGCCGATTGCCTGCCGCCGAGCGCGGCCACGGCCGTTGGAACCGCGGAATCGAAGGCGGGAGAAAGCGCCAGCCCCGTCCAGATTACCAGTGGAAACAGGACAAAGATCACCACCAAATATGCGGTCCGCTGAACCACGTTGTACGAGTGCCCTCCGCGCTCGTCCGGCTGCGCGCGGCGAAGGTACGAAGCGAACACTTCCCGGAACGCCCGCCACGTTCTATCCGCCCGCACCGGGAAAAGGTTCTTCCAAAAGTGCCCGCTCCAAAGGCCCGCGATCACGTAAACCAGGCCGGTCAGCACCACCACCCATGCTGCCTCAAAGTGGAGATACCGGCTCCAACCATTCTGGTCGGGCATTACGAAGCCGTAGCCAGTGGGAACAGTAGACCTCGATGCGGGGATCGGTATCGTGAACAGTGGAGGAGTCAGCGCGTTGCCAATTTCACCCCAATAGAACCGCGGGTGAGAGACCACTATTTCAGCCCCGCTGATTAGCAGGGCGAAGAAGCACACTACCGTGATCCAATGCGTCACGCGGACGATCGCAGTATGTCGGGAAATTACTGATTTGTGGACCGGGGAAGCGGTTGTCACGCTTGGAGGATAGCACAAACCGAGTACGAGTTCAGCCGTCATTGTTCGAGGACGTGCGTCCTACTCGTACGCTGTTTTCTGAGTTTCTACACCCGCGCCAGAAATCCGGCCGGTTACTCTCACGCCGCCGATGTTCGCATGGCGTCCAGCGCTGCAACGAGGTCGGCGGAAAGCTCACGCTGCGCTTCGGATGTCAGCTTCGCGCCCTGACTCGTCAAGTAAAAGACATCGATAGCTGTTTCGCCTTCGGTGTCGATCAGCGCCACTTTGATGTTGCACTGGTGTGTGCTGAGCGTCAGCGCGATGCGGCGCAGCAAGCCGGGAACATCCTGGGCTACTACCTGCAGCAGCGTGGAGTGGGTGGAAGATTCATTGTCGAACTCCAGCCGCGTTTCCACTTCGACTTTCAGGTTGCCGGGGTCGTTCATGTGGCTGCGCGCTTCAAGCAACTGCTCGACGGAGACTTTTTGCGCCACCACGTCGTGGAGATTTGCCAGGAAGCGGTCCTTCTCGCTGGGATTCAATTCCAGGGTGTGAAAGACGTCGGTGAAGTGAAAGCTGTCCACAATGACGCCGGCCTCGTTGGAAAAGGCTCCTGCCTTGACGATGTTCATGCCCCAGGCGGCCAGTGCGCCGGCCACGTCGGCAAACAGGCGCGTGCGGTCGCGCGTAATCACGGTCAGGTCAAAGAGTTGGCGGTTGGGCCTCAGGTCCAGTTGCACATTGTCATCGTCCAGGTTGGTGGACATGAGGAAGTGGTTGCGGATCTGCTCCGGGAGGCGGGTTTGCAGGTAGCGCTGCGGCAGGCCCTCGAGGAATTGCCCCAGCGCCTCGTACTGGGTGGCGGGAACCATCGCGCGAAGCCGGTTCAGCAGCGTGGGATCGATGGCCGCGTGGTAACGGACCTCGTCCACGCTGCGGTCCATAAAATTCGCCGTAGACATGTAGAACTGCCAGATGTTCTCTGCCTTCCACGGAGTGAGCGCCTCGGGATTCACTGCCTTGATGTCGGCAAAGGTCATCAGCGTGAGCATCTTCAGCAGCATCGGGCTGCCGATCTTTTCGGCAAAGCCGCGCACATTTTCCATGTCGAAGATATCGCGGCGCAGGGCGTTCGACATTTCAAGATGCAGCCGGATCAGCTTGAGGATTGACTCGCGTTCCTCCGAATCGAAGTCCAGCCGCGCCAGAAACGCGTCCGCCAGTTCCACGCTCTGCCCAGCGTGTTCGCCGGTGCGGCGGGCCTTGCCGGTGTCGTGCAGAAGCAGGGCCAGCAGAAACAAATCCAGACGGTCGATCTCCGGCAACAACTGGGCCAGCCGCTTGTCAAATTCGTGGGCCGGCTGTCGCAACCCATGCACGTTGTCGATGGTCAGAAAGGTGTGCTCGTCGACGGTGTAGCGATGGTAGCTGTCGCGAATCACCAGTGCATCGATCCCGTGGAATTCAGGGATCAGCATCTCCAGAACGCCCAGGGCGTGCATCGTCCTCAATGCGTGGGCTGCGTACGGCCCAAGAAGGACTTCGCGCAGCGCATTCCAGAGATATGGCCCTTCCGGAATGTGGATGGCGAGGGCAGGCAGGGCGTCGGTGATGCGGTCTTCAGCGGCTTGCGAAAGCATGTAGCCGTGCGTCGCCATCAGTGAGAAAATCCGCAGAATGGCGCTCGTGTCGTTGAACTGCGCTCCCGGAACAATGTCGATCCTGCCTTGGTCGAGAATGAAATCGGTGCCTGCGATAGGGGTGCGGCGGCGCCGGAACTGGCGATAGAAGCTGACCGGAGCGGGCAGGTGCTCCATCAGCAGGGCAGCCCGGCGATAGATGATGCGGGCGTGGCGATAGTAGGTGCGCATCCAATAAGCCGGGTCGGCGGTGCCACGGGTTTCCAGGCCAATCGAGTGGGCGGCGGCTTCGTCCTGCGACTGCCAGTCCAGCGTGTTGTCGTCGCGGCCATGGCGGAAGTGAAGAAAACATCGGGAGGCGGCAAGAAAATCGAAAGCAGCCTCGGCGTCTCCTCGTGCGCTCTGGAAGACGCCACCGCGCTGGCGAGGCCACTCCTTGGTCTCCTTGAGGTGGAAGAGAAGCGCAAACCAGACGGCCAGGTGGTAATCGCGCAAGCCGCCGGGACAGTCTTTCAGGTTGGGCTCCAGGTGAAAAATTGTATTGCCGAATTTGGCGTGCCGCGCGCGAGCAATCTCACCGAGTTTCTGCGTAATGGTGTTCCACTCGCTCAGCACCAGGCCGGGAAGGATGGTTTGATGAAGCTGTTGGTAAAGAGGGAACTGGCCGGCAAGGAAACGGCGATCCAGCGTCGCCAGCGTGAACTCGAGGTTATCGGGATCGAAGCGCCCAGCTTCCTTCACAGTGCGCGAGCTTGGGCTGGCGCGCAGGCCGATGTCCCACATGCCCTGCACGATGGCGCGCACGGCTTCGCGGGACTGATCCTCAATTTTCTCGTCGGCAAACGCAAACAGCACATCGATGTCGGAGTAGGGGAATAAATCCTTGCGCCCATAACCGCCAAGTGCCAGCAGCGCGACGTTCTGTGCCGGCTGGCCGGCGAAGGCCCTCCGCCACATTTCAATGAGGATACGGTNNTTGCCGAAGCAAGAAGGAATTCTTAACAGCATAACCGGAATTGGCGCGATTGGGTAATTTTACTGGGCTATGAAGTTGCGGGCGCGGGCTCAGGCTGCCGTAGAGGCGGAACTTCTTCAACAACGTCCAAGCCGGCTTGGCGAACCAGTTGGGTCACATCGGCTGCGTTGAGGCGGGTGGCATCGTACTCGACACGCAAGGAATGTGCTTCCCGGTCGAAACTGAGGCGGCGGATACCGTAGACTTCCCGAGTGTTGGCCAAGGCAAAGGTCACAGGCTCAGAGGGGGGCGTGTTATAGCGAAAGCGAATCTCAACCGCGGTCATGGAAGAATCATAGCAAGACAAGCAACGTGACCTCAGCGCTTTGTATGTGCCAAAGCGCTTACCCCACAAATCATCGACTTGTTCATGTGTATCACTAAAGGCTGCTGAGGAACGTGCGGACCTCCGGGTTGGACCAGTCCGGATCGCCAACAATCTTACGTCGGATAACGCCTTTACGATCGATGATGTATGTCTCAGGCCAACCCTCAGTGTGGTAAAGCTTGGCTGCGCTTTGTGCCGGGTCGCGCACGGTGATCAGATCGACGTGGCGGCGGA
>PLZC01000375.1 GCA_003151985.1 Acidobacteriaceae bacterium | reverse complement strand
TGAACGGCGTCATCGCCATGGTCTTCCTCGCCTTTGTGGCGGTGGATCTTTGGCTGCGTGGCTAAACCCATGCCTTTCGACCCCGACATAACTGAATACTCAACGAATCTCCCGATCAACTTATGGTATGGTGCGAGAAAGCAACCCGCCTCGATAACGTGCGCATCAAGCGCACGCCAACGAGAATCAGGCACCGGAATGAAGATCGCAATCCAGGGAGAACCCGGCTCATTCAGCCACGAAGCTGCGATGAATCTCGTCGCGGATGCCGTGATCGTTCCGTTTTCGCTTTCCGCCGACGCCTTCAAGGCGGTGGCCGGTGGAACCGCGGAGGCCGCGGTCATTCCCATTGAGAACAGCCTGGCCGGCTCCGTCTCGGAACACTTCGACCTGCTGCTCTCCCACGATGTGAAGGTTGAAAAAGAGACATTACTTCGCATCCGGCACAACTTGATCGCCATTTCAGGCGCCGGCATCGGCGAAATAGACCGGGTGTTCTCGCATCCCGTGGCGCTGGCGCAATGCCGTCTGTTTCTGGCCGCTCACCCCCGTATGGAAGCCTTCGCCTTCTACGACACCGCGGGCAGCGTAAAACAATTAGTCGAATTGCGCGACAGGCACGCCGGCGCCATCGCCAGCGAGGCTGCCGCGCACTATTATGGCGCCCAGATCCTCGAAGCCGGCATTGAGGACAGCCCGGAGAACTTTACCCGGTTCTTCCTGGTGCGGCGTACCAGTGAGGCGGTTACCGATCCCAAGTCAAACAAAATCAGCCTGGCGTTTTCCGTCGAGAATCGCCCGGGATCGCTGGTCGCGGCGCTGGCCGAACTCTCGGCGCTGGGCACAAACCTCACCAAGATCGAGTCCCGGCCGGTCCACGGCAAACCCTGGGAGTACATCTTCTACGTCGATTGCCAGATCAAGTCCGTCGAGGAGGGATCGCGCGCCATCGAAGTGCTCACCCCGCATTGCGCCATGGTCAAGGAGTTGGGACGGTACCAGGAAGCGGTTCGGGTGACCCGGGCTTGAAATTGCGGCCAGAGATGGCACGGGAACCTTTTCGACATCAGCCGCGTACAATTGAGAGCGATGAAAGGCAATATTCGCGTAGTTTCGAGCGCTTTCCGACTGCTTTTGGCAGTCTTTCTGCTCTTTTCCACCGCCTCCGCGTGGGCGGAACGGGCGGAAGACCTGCCCAAGCCCGCCGACTACGTCAGCGATTTCGCCCACGTTCTGTCCCCCGAGACCATCGCGCGCCTGGATCGCATCTGCACCCAACTTGACCACTCCCAGGCCAAAGCGCAGGTCGCTGTGGTCACCGTCCACACCCTGGACGGCATTGACTCTGCGGAGTTTGCCAACACGCTTGAAGACAAATGGAAGATGGGGCGCAAGGACGCCAGCTATCGCGGCGTCATGGTGTTGCTGGCCGTAAACGACCACAAGCGAAGGATCGATGTCAGCTACGGCCTTGAGGGCATTCTTCCCGATGCCAAGGCCGGCGATATCGGCCGCGAGATGGTTCCGGCCCTGCGTGCCAACGACTTTGACGGCGCGATGCTGCAGGCTGTAGGCCAGGTCGCGCAGGTGATTGCGGCCGATGCCAAGGTCACGCTGGACGACGAAGGCCCCCAGCAGACAATGCCCATGCGCCGTCCCATGCGTCATGGCTTTGTTTTCGGCAAGTTGATTCTGCTCATCATCTTCCTGGTCTTTTTTGGCGGCTTTCACCTGCTGCGGTTTCTGTTTGGTTTTGGCCTGTTCTCCAGCATCTTCGGGCGCGGTGGTTTCGGAGGCGGCTTCGGCGGTGGTGGCTTTGGCGGTGGTGGAGGCGGTGGCGGCTCCGGGTTTGGCGGGTTTGGCGGCGGTGGCGGCGGCTTCGGCGGCGGCGGCGCCGGTGGCGACTGGTAGCTTCTATTGGAGTGGCTTCTCTGAACGGAAGCCGGAGGAGAAAAAGACCGTATGAGTCGTGGACTTTGGATTGCGCTTGGAGTGGTTGGCGTTCTGGTCTTGGTGGTTCTGATGGTTTTCGGCAGCTACGTGAGCGCCAGAAACCAGATGGTGGGGAAGGACCAGGCCGTTAAAAGCATGTGGTCGGAGGTGGACGTGCAGTTGCAGCGCCGCGCCGACCTGATTCCCAACCTGGTGGAAACNNTGATCCCCAACCTGGTGGAGACGGTGAAGGGCTTCACCAAGGAAGAAAGCACGGTCTTTGGCGATATCGCCAACGCGCGCGCCGGCATGTTGAACGCGCGCGGGCCGCAGGAAAAGATTGCCGCCAACGGGCAACTGGACGGTGCGTTGGGCCGGCTGCTGCTGTTGACCGAGAACTATCCGCAATTGCGCTCGAGCGAGCAGTTCATGCGCCTGCAGGATGAGCTGGCAGGAACCGAAAACCGCATAGGCGTGGCGCGCAAGCGGTACAACGATTCGATCCAGGACTACAACACGTTCATCCTTCAGTTCCCGAATAACATTTGGGCGGGGATGTCCGGCTTCAAGGAGAACACGGCTTATTTCACGGCCAGCCCAACTGCCCGAACGGTGCCGGGAGTGAAGTTCTAGGGAAGCACTGAATGAGTTTTGGGCGGGAGATATTCCCTCAGGGGCTAAGCAGGCTGCGGGAAAAGGCTTGTTTTCGAGAGATTTGGCCCAAGGGACTTCAGCGTTACAAAGCCCGCAGAATAGAGTTCTTCCGCAACCTGTAAAGCCCGTACCCTTCATAACAGTGACCTAATCAGGGGCTCCCAAGGCAACACCTGATAACGCACGGAATAGGGCCATCCCGCGAGGCGGAGTGGCCCTTTTCTGTGGCTTTGCCGGGTGCAAACGGCGAGGGTTACTTGAAGGAGGCGATGGCGCTGGCCTCGTCGTCGTAGATGTCGAAGACGGTGTACAGCTTGGTCAACTGCAGCAGGTCGTGAACTTTTTTGGTCAGGCTCAACAGCTTGAGAGCCGCGCTCTGGTTTTTCGATGTGGTATAGGCGCTGACCAACTCACCCAACCCGGAGCTATCGATGTAGTTCACGTCTCCCATATTCAGCAGGACGCTCTTTTTGCCCTTGCTGATCAGGTCACGAATGGCGTCGCGCAATTGCACACTGCCCTCGCCTAAAGTGATACGCCCGCTTAGATCCAGAACGGTGACGCCGTCCACTT
>PLZC01000045.1 GCA_003151985.1 Acidobacteriaceae bacterium | reverse complement strand
TCATCGACGTGAGCCTGGATATCTACGGGAATGACAGCGCAACTTTCGGCACTACTTTTACGATTCCAGTGGGCAAGAATCCGGCAGTTGCGCCCTACCCAGCCAGCGTAACCGTACTGAACGACGGAAGCCGCGCCTACACCGCCAATCAGGCGGAAGGCTCGGTGACAATTGTGAATTTGTCCAGCCATACAGTCGTAACCACGCTGCCTGTCACCGGCCATCCGCGCACCGTGGTTTCAACCTCCAATTCGCTCTATGGCAAGGTTTATGTAGCCTCTCCAGACAGCCCGTACCTGACCATCCTTCGCACCGACCAGGATATTGTGGACACCACTGTGCTGGTTCAGGGCAGCATTCTGGACGTCCGGGTGAGCTCACCGAACGGTACAGGTTCAAACATCAACGTTACAAGCCGAAGGCCGGGAGCCGGGCAGCCCTGCTACCTTCCGCCGCCGGTGCCTGCCACGCTTGCCGCTTGCCAGACCTTGCCGTAACGCAGACCTATTCCACCGCCAAAGGGCCATTCCTCGCCAGAGGGATGGCCCTTGGAACGTTCCGGGGCTGAAAAACAGGTCTTTAGCACGCCGATGTGATCCACAACACTGACCAAGTCGACGTAAGCCACGAAAAATCGATTCACTATCGTTTCATCGGAGTACTCTGGGTCCTGGCGGCGAGTCTGGCCGGGGTGAACTCCATTCGAGGTGGTTGCCGATGCAATCCAAGAACAAGGCTGTGGCGCTGACGCGGCGGCAGTTTGTGGCAGCAGGTGTGCTGGGCGGTGCGGCGCTGGCAGTAGGCTGCAAGTCAGGAAATCAGGGGAACTGGGATTTTCTGAGTGACGGCCAGGCTAGGACGCTGGCGGCAATCTGCGATCAGATTGTTCCCGCCGACGAATTTCCCAGCGCATCGCAAGCCGGTGTGCTCACTTACATCGATCGTCAATTGTTCCGCCACTACCGGCGCCATCGGGATGTTTACCGGGAGGGCCTCGAACATGCCAACGAGTTGAGCCGGAAACGGTTCGCGAAGGATTTGGCCGAGGCTACACCGGCCCAGCAGTTGGAGATTGTGTCTGCTCTCGAGAAAGAGGAGCGGCCGTTCTTCGACCTGGTGCGCCGACACACAATGGAGGGCTACTACGGCTCGCCGCGCCACGGCGGCAATCGCGACGCCGTCAGTTGGCGCATGCTCGGTCTCGATGAGCCCCCGGTGCGCGGGCGCGCGCAATATGACATGAGAAAGGGCGCGACCTCATGAAACGTGTAAACGCTGTAGTGGTTGGCGCCGGCGCGGCTGGCGGAATTGTGGCGAAGGAGCTTGCGACCGCGGGCCTGAGCGTGGCGCTCTTGGAGCGCGGCAAGTGGTACACGGCGAACGATTGCCGCAAGGATGACTTGCGCAACCAGCGTGTGACCGCGCTGGGGAATGCGTTTGGGCCCGAGGACGAAGGGAATCCAAGGGTTCTGGTGGACGCCAAGGGCGTGCCGCACATTGTGCTGGCCAGCGAAGGGGGTTACCAGAACGACGCCGCATGTGTTGGCGGAGGAACCCTGAGCTACGGCGCGCAGGCGTGGCGTTATATGCCGCAAGACTTTCGCATGCGCTCCACCTACGGAGCGCCGCAAGGAAGCTCGCTGGAAGACTGGCCCATTTCTTATGATGACCTGGAGCCCTACTACGACAAGGCCGAGTACCAGATCGGCATTTCTGGGGACTACTCGGGCACGCCATTCAAAGGCCCGCGCAAGCGCGACCTGCCCATGCCGCCGCTCGCTCCAAATCGCGAATTCGAAATTCTCTGGCCTGCTGCCAAGCGGCTGGGCTTGCATCCGTTTCATCTGCCCATGGCCCGCAACACAGTCCCCTACAACGGCCGCGGCCCGTGCATGCGCTGCCGGTGGTGTTGCGGATTCGCCTGCGAAGTGGATGCCAAGAACGGATCGCAGAATACTGTGATCCCGGTGGCGCTGGCGACAGGGAACTGCGACCTGCGCACCGAGTGCATGGTGAAAGAAATCCTCACCGACGACCAGGGCCGCGCTCGCGGCGTCTCCTACTTCGACGCCAATGGACATTTGCAGGAACAGCTCGCCGACATCGTCGTGGTTTCAGGTTGCGCCACCGAGTCCGCGCGGTTGCTGCTCAACTCCAAGAGCAAGCTTTTTCCCGCCGGGTTGGGAAATCGGTACGACCAGGTGGGCCGCCACCTGCAAGGCCATCACTACACGGGCGCCATCGGCTATTTCGACTTCGATACCTACGACGATGTAGGTCCCGGCGCCAGCATCGCCATCTGCGACTACAACCACGGAACGCCAGGGCTCAGCGGCGGTGGAATGCTGGCCAATGAGTTCATTCGCCTGCCCATCCACATGATCGACCGCCTGCCCGAGAATACGCCAAGCTGGGGACCCGGCCATAAGAAGGCCATGCGCGACTGGCACAAGAGAACGATCCAGGTCTTCGGTCCCACCCAGCAGATTCCCACCGCCACAGGGCGAGTAACCGTGGATCCGGCGGTGAAAGACAAGTGGGGAATGCCGGTGGTGCGCCTCGAGGGCAACGTCCATCCGCACACATTCGACATTGGCGACGTACAGGCAAAGCGCGCTGAAGCCTGGCTTAAAGAGGCCGGCGCGATCCACACCTCGCTTGCCACCGGCCGGCCGGAGACCGTCTCCGCCAGCCAGCACCAAGCCGGCACATGCCGCATGGGCAACGATCCGAAGGGTTCGGTGGTCAACAAGTTCTGCCAGGTTCACGATGTGGACAATGTTTTCGTGATCGATGGGAGCGTGCATGTAACCAACGGAGGATTCAATCCGGCGCTGACCATCATGGCCGTTGCCTTTTATGCCTCCGATGCATTGGTCCACAACTGGAAGGGCACAGGATTCCGTTCATGAAACGATTTTTGAAGATTGCGGCAATTGCGATTGTTGCGGTGGGTTTGCTTGCGCTTGGTGGCTCCTATGGCGCTTCCTATTACTACACCTCGCAGCTTGGCCAGGGCTGCGCAGGCTGCCACGAGATGGGCGGATATGTAAGTGCGGTGCATGGTTCACTTCATCAGAAGGTGGGTTGCATGGAGTGCCATGAAGCCAGCATGGGCACCAAGCTGCGGCACATGCGTGTGCATTTCCTCGGCACCCCGCCGGAGACCATCCGTCTGCGCGACAAAGACGTTTTGGCCATGGCGTCGAATTGCCGGAAGTGCCACCAGCACGAATACGCCAACTGGCACGCGGGTCCGCACAGCGCCACCTATAGCCAGATATTTGCCGACTCAACGCACAATTCGAAGCGCCGCATGATGGAGGATTGCTTTCGCTGCCACGGCATGCATTTCGACGGCTCGGTCCGCGACCTCGTCCAGCCGCAGAACCTGCAAGGCCCCTGGCACCTGATTCGCTCCGACCTGGCCGACCAGCCCACAATGCCTTGCCAGACCTGTCACCAGGTACATAAAGAAGGCACGCCGCAGGCCAAGCCCGCAACGCGTATTTCAGTAGCCGGCACCGCGGGAAACGATTCACTGGCGCTCTTCGACCGGCGCGAAAAAATTCACTTTGCCGCGGCTTCGCTCGCCATTCCGCATTTGCTGGAGGGCGCGCGCCCGGTGAAGATGAACCAGGACGCCCGGCAGGCGATCTGTTACCAGTGCCATGCGCCGCGAGGTTCGGAAGCCGGCTCGGTAGCGGCCGCCAATCATTGGGGACCGCAGGTAGGCTCGGGCGACGACCGCACACCGATAGGCGTGCATGAAGGCCTCAGTTGCGTCTCGTGCCACTTTGGACACAATGAGAACGCGCGCGCATCCTGCAAGACCTGTCACCCGCAGATGTCTCATTGCGGGCTCGATGTGGAGAAGATGGATACGACCTACGCCAGCGCGAGCAGCCAGCACAACATCCACTGGGTGAAGTGCGCGGATTGCCATCAGCATGGTGTGCCGAAGATGAAGGCGGTAGCTCCGGCGAAGGCGCAGGTAGTGCCGACCACTCCTGGAATGGACGGCTAGTGTGCTGAATCTAAAGTCGACCTAAGAAATAAGCCTGTCATTCTGAACGGAGTTTGGCGCGCTTCTTGCGACAAACACAATCGAAGGACCTGCGGTTGGGGCTTCGAATTCCGCAATGAACTTCAGATTCATTGCTCTAGGGTTTGAAGACTGAGTGGTCACCCGCATGTGGAATCCGCTCGGCCGCGTCGCGACGTAGGCCGATCCGCTCAGCGCCTTGATCAATCGCGGTCCGTCAACGTCGCGCGGCAGCTTCACGCAGCCAGTATTGCTTCATCCCGAACCCATTTGCATAGAATTACGGTCACTTGGCGCACACTATTCATAGAAGGGTCCAGAATGGCGCGAAACACTCACGGGCAGGGAACACCAATTCGGTCCTCACGCCCATGACCACGTTGTAATCAAACGCGCATGGACCTGTGCAGTGTCAGGTATGTCCCCGGTCCGTACCCCCCCCACCCCCCTCCCCCTCCGGGGCTCTGTTTTCCAACGGGTTAGCGTTTGTAAGTGGCACATAATGAATAGATTGTAAATTTTACATATTAACTTATCGGTAACCTGCACATGCAGATTTTGCCCCCTTTTAGAGCCAAAAATCCCTCTCTTTTCGCTAAATCTGAGACTCATCACTTGAAACCGGTCTGAGAGGGTAGAATCTGTTTTCTACCCAATCCAAGTTGCGAGATGAGGTTTGAGGATGCTGGTTGCCTGCGCTGTCTACCTGTTCGATACCAATTCGGCAACCGAAGTTTGGGCGCAGGGGTACGATCCTCTGGGCAGGTGGTGGTTCTCGACGATGGTGGCGGCGCTGCCCGTACTGGTCCTGCTGGGGACAATGGCGCTGCTGAAATGGAAGGCCCATGTCGCCGCGGTGGCGGGCCTGGGCACCGCGCTGGCCATTGCCGTGCTGGTCTACCATATGCCTGTTTTGCTTGCGCTAAGGACCACAGCCTACGGGGCGGGATATGGCATCTTCCCCATCGCGTGGATCATCTTGCCGGTGATCTTTCTTTACCACTTGACGGTTGCTACGGGCCGGTTTTCCACGCTCCAGCACAGCCTGACCAGCATTACCGAGGACGGCCGGCTGCAATTGCTGCTGATCGCATTCGCCCTGGGCGCCTTCATTGAAGGCTGTGGCGGATTCGGCGCTCCGGTGGCAGTATGCGGGGCTATTCTAATCACCCTCGGCTTCAAGCCCATACAAGCGGCGGGATTGGCGCTGCTTGCCAATACCGCGCCCGTAGCGTTTGGGTCGCTGGGCGTTCCCGTGGCCGCGCTGCACGCGGTTACCGGCGTCAACGTGCTTGTGCTTTCAAAAATTATTGGCATCATCCTCACGCCGTTTTGTTTGCTGGTGCCCTTCTGGCTGATCTGGATCTACTCGGGATTTAAAGCGATGCTGGAGGTTTGGCCGGCGATCCTGGTGGCAGGAGCCACGTTTGCGCTGACGCAGTTGGGAATGGCAACGATGATGGGGCCGGGGTTGGTGGATGTAGTGGCCGCCACGGCAACAATGGCTGCGCTGATTGCGTTTCTGCGCTTCTGGAAACCAAAAAGAATTCTCAACGCAAAGGGCGAAGTTGTGAGAAGCGCCAGCCGGCGGAGTGATGCCGAGAGCGCGGCTGCCACCTTCAAGGCCTGGCTGCCGTGGCTGATCCTGAGCGTCATGGTGTTTGTGTGGGGGCTTCCCGGTCTGCAGCACTGGATGAACGAACACACAACGATCGTTTTTCCTGTTGCGGGCTTGCATAACGTGGTGCAGCGGATGCCTCCTGTCGCGGTGAGGGCCACGCCGGAGACGGCTTTGTTCACACTAAATTGGCTGGCTGCCGCGGGAACGGGGATTCTTGTGGCAGCCGTGCTGGCCGGGCTGGCGATGGGGCTGGGGCCTGGAGCGCTGGCGAAAGAGTTTTCCAAAACGGTATTCAGCATTCGTTTCACCGTGTTGACGATTGCGGGAATGATGGCGCTGGGATTCGTGATGCGCTATTGCGGGCTGGATGCGACGCTCGGCCTCGCTTTCGCGCGCAGTGGAACCCTTTACCCGTTCTTTGGCACGCTGATCGGGTGGCTGGGGACGGCGACGACCGGGTCCGACACTGCCTCAAATGTGTTGTTCGGCAACCTGCAACAAATGACGGCGCAGCAGATTGGTGTTTCGCCGGTGCTGATGGCCGGAGCCAACTCGGCCGGAGGCGTGATGGGCAAGATGATCGCCGCACCAAGCATCGTGGTGGCCAGCACAGTAACAGAGACTTACGGACAGGAGGGGGCGATCTTGCGCTTCGTCTTTTGGCACAGCCTGGCGCTGGCTGCGCTGGTTGGGGTGTTTGTCTATCTGATGGCTTATGTAGCGCCGTTCACCGGCCTGGTGGGCAAGTAACGGCGGGCCTAGAGAGAAGCGCGCTACCCTTTCTTGTGCGCCCTGGCGCCCCGATGTCGATTGCGCGATGCGGCTTGGACTAGCGTTGGGGATCTGTCTCTGCGGCGATGTACGACGGCCGGTCGCAGGACCGCACTCACACTTCGCTCGGCCCCGGCGGGGTTCTCCGGGTAGCGCGGATCGAGCATGGCGATTACCGAGATGGCGCGAGTGCGATAGAGCCTGGCCCACTGGCTCTGAACGAGACTTAGCTGCACGGTTCTCCAGTATTCCGGGCCCTCGGCCGGGAGGGGCAATTGCGATGAATCCACGTTGTCATCGTTGATCAAGCCCAGGAAAGTGCTGAATCCCTCAAGGTTGACGCCCATTTGGTAGACCAACTGACTCAATGCCATCTGCTGTGAATCGGACAACTGGTCGAAATTGCGGCAGTAAGCCCGGGCGTTGTAAATGGCCTGGATGGCCGCTATCCGGAGCAGGAGCGTGGATTCTTCGTCGGTGATTTGCGGAGCGAGCGTTTTGATCTCTTTGCGGAATCTCTTCTTGCCCCATGCCGCCATACGTTTGTTGTACTGGTTGAGAATGGCTTCCAAGCGTCCCGGAGCCAGTCCGGCAACTTGCCAGAGATCGGCCGAGGATGGCTCAAGAAACGGATGGGCATTCAGCAAGTCGCGCTGCGGGTGCTCCCGGGCCGGCAGGTCGAGGCTGAACCCCGCGCCGATCAGGGGGCGGCTGGTCTTGGGGTCGGGATATGCAGCCAGAATCCATCCTTCGTGCTTGCGGTCGCGAAGGGTTTCCAAAAGGTCGGGCAGCGCGAATTTAACATCCGAGTCCTTGAAGTCAAGCAGCGGCTGGGTCACCGGTGCGGCTGCGGCGCTCTCTGCCCTCAACTCGTTTAGTGCAATGCGAGGGACGTTTGCGGGTGGTTGCACATGGTCTTCAATATCGATGGGCTGCGCCGGCGGGGTTTGCGCGGCGCCCGATAGGGCGGCAATAAAAAGTATTGCAATGTTCAAGCGTCGTCGCATGGCTCTCACACGGATTCAGGCATTCCCTGTTGTCGGGTGATTTCTTGTCTCCAGAATGGCTGAATGGACGCCACTCCGCAATGACCGAAAAGTGGAATGGAAGCCGGAAGTAATTTGTTCTTTCTCATGACAGCCGGTGAACGATTCTCACCGAATTGACGCCGCGATAAGTTGCGCTGACGCAAACCATGCGATGTGAATTGCTGAATGCAAGGGTGATAGCCATTGGTCTCATCGCTGAACGTGGCGGATNNGCATATAATGTTACGAGCGGTGGCCCGCCAGCTGTGGCTTTCCTGCTGACGGAGCCTAAATGACCTTCATTTCTTTCCCTCGCTGCCTGCGGACGGGGACGTTATCTACGTTCGTTGTGCTGGGGCTTGTCTCATGCGCCAACAACGGCGGCCTCAGGTTCACTCCCTCGCCAGACGCTACTCAAGTCAAGCACCACATTCACAACGTATTCATCATCATGATGGAGAATCACAACTGGACAGGCAACGGATCGTTAAATATCAAAGGCAATCCGAATGCCCACTATATTAACGAGGTATGGGTTCCGGAAGGAGCGCACCCAAGCAATTATAATAACCCGCCGCACATTCATCCGAGCCTGCCGAACTATCTATGGCTTGAGGCGGGCACTAACTTCGGAATCTTGAATGATAACCATGCGAACGGCGCGAACACCCAAACCACGAGTCTGCACCTGGTTACATTGCTGAAGAACGCCGGCATTTCATGGCGATCCTACGACGCATGGTCAACGGGCGGAACCTGTTTGCTCGATCAGGACCATACACCCTTTGTCTTCTTCGACGATGTTACAAACAATCACGACATTCACTCTAAATATTGCATTGCTCATGTCCGGCCCATCAGCGAGCTGGACAGCGATCTGGCAGACGGCAAGGTGGCCCGGTATAACTTCATCGTGCCCAACCTCTGCCAGGCGATGCACTCCTATTGCGGGAAAAACCAGATCAAAGCCGGCGATGAGTGGCTGAGCGGTATTGTCCCGAGGATTCTCGATTCTGCTGCCTACAAAGACGGCGGTGTGCTGTTCATCGTGTGGGACGAGGCCGCGCGGGGCGATGGTCCTGTACCAATGCTGATTCTGTCTCCTTACGCTAAGAAGGGTGGATTCACCAACTACATCTATTACAACCACAGCTCAACCTTGCGCACTGTGCAGGAAATCTTCGGTGTGGGACCGCTGCTTCGCAACGCGGCACATGAGCAAGATCTTAGAGATTTCTTCACGGTGTTTCCTTGATTGCGAGGCGCCGACGGCCAGCCGCGGGCCTGTAAAGTCAAATCTGCAAGATTGAAAGCAGCTCAATGGCATCTCGAAAGAGAATGCCAACGCTTATCAAGTGACCGTGACGCTGTATTGAACGGCAACTTTCCGTTGTATTCCACTTGGATTCTCCCAACCAGTCTTATCGAATTTCTGATGATTTCTCGAAAACGATCAAGATGGCGCTTGATAAGCCGATGAATTCCGAATGGGACATGGGTGTGATTGGACTTGGAAGTTTTGCCGCAAAGTCTCGATGATCACTCCCGATTGTTGCGCGGGTGCAAGGTATTGCAAAACTGTTGCTTGAACGATTGAGCGGAGTATAATCCTTTCGCATCCACTTTGAATTTGAATTTGGACGGCGGAGAGTTTCTGTCCGTCACGTTCTTAACTGGAATGGTAAATTCCCGGCATTTCGGAGGCTCTCTCCGAAGAAAGGGCCCAGGAACACTCCATGGCTCGTCTCCGTACGCTCCCTCTTCTGCTCGCAACCATCGCTTTTCTGTCGTGCCCCGCATTGGCAACCCAAGCCCAGGATGTCGCCCCCGCCGTTCGCATCATCGATAGGGTTAACGAAAGCCAACTTGTTACGCTCAAGGGCAACATACATCCTTCGGCCCGCGCCCAGTTTGACCGGGGACCGGTAAGTCCGGATATGCGGATGACGGACCTGGTGCTGGTGCTGAGGCGAAGCGCGGAACAACAGGCGGCATTCGACAAATTTGTTGCCAGCCAATACGACCCGCCTTCGAGCAACTACCACCAATGGCTTGAGCCGGAAGAGGTGGGTGAGAGGTTTGGCCCCGCGCAAGGCGATCTGGACGCGGTCACGGGCTGGCTGCGGGCACATGGGCTCTCAGTGGATGAAGTTACGAAGAATCGCATGTCGATTCGCTTTAGCGGCACATCTTCGCAGGTGGAAAGCGCGTTTCACGCCCAGATTCACAACCTCGAGGTGAAGGGCGAGAAGCACATCGGCAACATGACCGATCCCCAGATTCCGGCCGCGCTGGCTCCAGTGGTGGTCGGCGTCAAGTCCTTGCACAATTTCTTTGCTCGGCCGCTGCATCGGGTAGGTAGTGCGGTCACGTTCAATCCTGAGAAGGGAAAGTGGGATCGTGTTCCGGGTCACTCAGCGACTGGCGCAGAATTGAAAGGTACGGGCAAGACAGGACGCGCCCATCCGGATTTCGGCTTCAAAGTGACTTCAGGCACTGACAGCTACCAATACGAGGACGTGGCGCCCTACGACTTCGCAACCATTTATAACGTGCTGCCGCTTTGGAATGCGGGCATCGACGGCGCCGGCCAGAAAGTGGCCATCGCCGGAAGAAGCAATATTATCCTCTCGGACGTTGCCGCATTCCGCAGCAACTTCGGCTTGCCGGCGAAGGTCCCTCAAGTCATCCTGGGCAATGGCACAGATCCTGGCGCGTGTCCCACAAAAGCGAACACCTGCATTGGCGATCTACTTGAGAATACGCTGGATGTTGAGTGGGCAGGCGCCGTGGCCAAGGGTGCGCAGATCGTGCTGGTTACCTCCGGCGAAAAGTCGGCGACTGACGACCCGCTCTATGACTCGGAGAGCTATATCATCCAGAACAAAACGGCGCCAGTGATGAACGTGAGCTATGGCTTGTGCGAGTTCGGCATGGGCAGCGCGGGCAATACCGAGTACAACAACCTGTGGCAGACGGCCGCAACACAGGGCATCGCTGTCTTTGTAGCTACAGGCGACTCGGGCTCTCCAGCCTGCGACCAAGGCCAGGCCACTTCGACCCCGTATGCCGCTGAGTATGGCCTTTCCGTCAATGGTCTTGCGTCCACGCCCTACAACACCGCTGTCGGCGGAACGGACCTGAACTGGGGCGCGAACGCCTCACCTTACTGGAGCGCGACGAACAACTCAACTACCAAGGGCAGCGCCCTGAACTACATTCCTGAGGTGCCCTGGAACGACACTTGCGCGAACCCCCTGGCGGTTCCGGGACTCTCGTCCGATGCCGATGTCATTGGTGTTTCCAACTTCACCGACACCGAGTCGGCATGCAATTTCGTACTCAATTATTACCGATACATTTATGACAATTACCAGGGCTACGATATTTCGTGGTACCTCAACACGGTGGGCGGAGGAGGCGGCAAAAGCTCCTGCACTACGTATGATGGGCAAGACGCATCCAGTTGCACCGGCGGATACGCCAAGCCCGCCTGGCAGAAGGCCGTAGTCGGCATTCCGACGGATGGCAAGCGCGATATTCCCGACGTTTCCTTCTTTGCTGCGGATGGGTTCCTGGGCAGCGCGTACCTCATCTGCGTCTCGGCAACGGGAACATGCTCCTATTCGACAACGGAGCCGACAGGTGAGGAGGTTGGCGGAACCTCTGTTGCCTCCCCGGCGATGGCCGGCGTAATGGCGCTGATCAACCAGAAGGCAGGGAAGGCACAGGGCAACCCGAACGCACAGCTTTACGCGCTCGCTGCCAAACAAACCTATGCCAACTGCAAGTCAGAGACGGTGAAGGCATCGAGCACCGGTTGCTACTTCAACGATATCGACACCGGCTCGAATGCGATGGCGTGCGACGCGGGCGGTCTCGGCTACTTGTCTCCCAACTGTTCGGTCACCCACTCCGAAGATACCTTAGGCATCCTCGCAGGCTACAAAGCGGCTGTCGGCTACGACATGGCAACCGGCCTGGGATCGTTGAACGTGGCCAACGTGGTGAATGGATGGCCGGCTTCGACTCCGACTGCTCCAACGGTGAGCCTGACTCCAACGACTTTAACCTTTGCCGCCACGAATGTTGGTGCGACCGCAGCTACGCAGCCAGTGACGCTGAAGAACATCGGCACAGGGGCGCTGACGATCACAGGGATTACAGTCACCGGGACCAACGCCACTTCGTTCACGCAGACAAACACTTGCGGGGCCAGCCTCGCAGTGGCGGCCAGTTGCGTAATTTCGGTGAAGTTCAAGCCGGTTGCTGCGGGAACGCTTACGGCTTCGGTGAGCATTGCGGATAATGCGACGGGGACACCGCACAAAGTCTCTCTGACCGGGACGGGCAAGGCTCTGGTGCCGGCCGCCACGCCAACATTCTCAGTGGCGGCGGGGTCTTATGGCGCCGTGCAGTTGGTGGCAATCACGGACGCCACCGTGGGTGCTGTCATTCATTACACTGTTGACGGAACGGTGCCGACGATAAGTTCGCCCTTGTATGCCGGACCCATCAAAGTGACCGGGATCGTAACCATCAGCGCCATCGCTACTGGCGCCAGTGTTGCCAATAGCGCTGTGGCGTCGGCCAAATACATCGTTGCCGGCTCGCCTTCAGTGTTGGCCTCACCGGCAACGTCCATCGCCACAACGACGGCGACATTCAACGCGATTGTCAACACGCTTGGGCTCACCGGAACGTATATCTTCCAGTACGGAACCACCGGCCTTGCACTGACCAAAAGCACCGCGGTCACAAGCCTCACCGCTACGGCGACGGCGGCCACAATCAGCAAAGCGGTCACCGGTCTTACCACCAAAACAACTTACTACTTTCGAATTCAGGTAACCACTGCAGGCGGGGTGAGCACGGGCGCTGTGCTCAGCTTCAAGACGAACTAAGGAACGGATGCTCGGAAGGCGGGAAGCAGGGGAAGGCCCAGGCCTTCCCCTGCCTACATTCTCCCTATTCCGGCTCATCGCTCCAGTCGCAAGGAATATCGCGATGCTGCATTGAACTTGCCATTGCCCACTCTATCACTCGCGCCGCGCGCCAGGCTGCAAGGGCAGTTACCGGGGCAGGCGCCTTGGCTAGAATTGCATCGCGAATGCCGGCATAGAAGAGGCGATAGTCGCCCGGGATCGTGGGGACGGGCCGGGTCACCTTGCCACCCTCCACATCGACGCTCAGCATGCCCCACTTGGCCGAGGGCTCCTCACCCCAAGGACCAGGGGGGATTCGAGTAATTTTGCTCAGCGCATCTTCCTGAGGGTCGACGTTCCATTTCCAATAGTTGCCTTTGGTCCCGCGCAGATGAAAGCGGGGGCGTAACAGTGAAGAGAGATAGTTGGCGCCCAGCGTCACCAAGAGGCCCGGATAATGCAGACGCACGGTGAATGAATCGTCAGCGCCCTCGACGCCGCGCTCGTTCCGGATCTCGGCGCCCACAGCTTCGGGCTTGCCGAAAAGCACCAGAATCAGATCGGCTAAATGGGTTCCCAGGTCGAGCAACATGCCTCCACCCTGGGCAGGGTCCTCTTTCCATAGGCGCTCGGAGCGGGCGGCAGGCCGCCAGCGGTCCATTGTGGACTCAAAGTAGACGAGCCGCCCGAGCGACCCTTCATGCAACAGTTTCTGAATTGTCTGGAAGTCGCCGTCCCAGCGCCGGTTATGAAACGGGGCGAGCAGCACACCGCGGGCGGCGGCCAATTCCATGAGCTGGGCCACTTCGGCGGAGTTCACGGACATTGGCTTGTCGATCACCGCATTTTTCCCGGCTTCGAGAACCCGTCGAGCTATCCCAAAATGAGTGCCGCTGGGGGTGGTTACTACAATTAGATCGAGCGATGAGTCTGCCAGTATTTCATCAAGGGTGCGGTAGGTGGTGATGCCTGGATAGCGCTCAGCGGCCTGGTCGGAAGTCCGCTCCAACACAGCGGCTAGTTCCAACCCCTCGACGGAGGAAATCAGCGGAGCATGAAAAACGCGCCCGCCCAAGCCAAAGCCAATCAACCCTACGCGAATCATCCCTGCTCCTCGAGGCCGGGCTTTCATTCTGCCCTGGCCGATTAGCTTTCGAGTTTATACCGGGTCTCGGCGAGGCGATAGAGACGCCGCCAGACCAGGCGGTTCATGGTGACCACCATGCTGGCCATGAGGACCGTGGCCAGCAGCAGGATGGAGAAGCGCCCGGTGTCGGTTGCCGCGCTGATTTGCGCTCCGAGGCCGAGCGTTTGCATAGTCTTGTCTCCGATGTGGAAGTACTCGGCGATGATCGAAGCATTCCAGGCCCCGCCCGAAGCGGTAATCAAGCCCGTAACCAGATAAGGGAAGATTCCGGGCAGTATCAGTGTCCGCCAGCGCTGCCAACTGGTGAATTTGTAGACCGAGGCCGCTTCCTTCAGGTCGGAAGGGATGGCCATGGCTCCGGCGATCACGTTGAAGAGGATGTACCACTGCGTTCCCAGCAGCATCAGTGCAATGGAGCCAACCCCAAGGCCGCCGCCGAGCCGGATCAAGCCGAGCAGCAGCACGGGGAAGAGCGCGGTGGCCGGCACCGAAGCTACCACCTGCGTGATGGGCTGCAGAATTCTGGCAAGCTTCGGATTGAAGCCGATTGTGACGCCGACCGGAATGGTCCACAGTGCGGCGATTGCCAGTGCGGCGTTGACGCGGAGATAAGTGGCGCCGGCACCCATGAGCAAGAGGCGCACGTCGGCCCAAGTGACGCCATGAATCATTTCGATAGCCTTGAAAGCGCCCCACGCCACGGCCAAGCCGATAAAACTTCCCAACAGAATGGGGATCAGCAACTTGCCTGACTTGTCGGGAGCATCCACAGGCTGCACCACGCGGCATTCGCGGGTAGTTGAGAAGCGCCGGAACATCTGCTCATCCATTGCGCCCCAGGCGCGCGAGGGCAGCCTGGTCAGAGCAGTGGAGTGTTGCAGCAGGGCTAGAATCGGCGAAGTTACGCGCGTGGCTGACTCGACTTGTTCGAATTTGAATTTGTCGCTCCACGCGATCAGCGGACGCCACAGCAACTGGTCTGTGGCCACAATAATGATCACCAGGACGGCCAGCCCCCACAGGAGCGCATGCATATCCACGGGATTTGCGGAGGCGGCCGTTTGCAGATAGCTGCCCAGGCCCGGGAGACGAAAGTCACGTTCGCCGAGGACAAACATCTCGCAGGCGATGAGGAAGAACCAGCCTCCGGCAACAGAGACAATCGAATTCCAGATAAGCCCGATAGCCGCAAACGGCATTTCAAGCTGCCAGAAACGCTGCCAGGCGGAGTAACGATAGATGCGCGAAGCCTCGAGCATCTCTCGGGGAATGCTCTTGAGCGAGGAGTAGAAGCTGAAGGCCATGTTCCACACCTGGCCAGTGAAGATGAGGAGGATTGAGCCCATTTCGATGCCCAGTTGATGGCTGGGAACCAGGGCCATCATTGCCAGCATGACGCCGGGCAGAAAGCTGAGTACGGGGATGGACTGCAATATATCGAGGACTGCGATCATCCAGGCCTCAATGCGAGGATTGTATGCGGCGATATAGCCGTAACCGACGGCGAAAACCAGGCTAAGCAGATAGGCAATGCCGATGCGCACGATGGAGTAGAAGGCGTAGAGCGGCAGCGCGCGAATGGAGTGCGAGATGGTGACCGCGGGCACGGGCCGCGCCAGCCAGTAGGCGCCGAGCTTGGCCATGGCAAAGAACAGCGCCAAACCGCACAGCCCCACGCCGAGATCCGTAAGGAACGGCCAGGTACGAGCGGTGACCGGAGAACGGGCGAAGGTAGGGGTCGTCACTCGGCATCCTCGTTGCCGGCGGAAATCTCTCCGGCGATTTCATCTTCCGCCGTGTCAGGCAAGACAAAGCGACGCCGCCCGGCGTCGAAGTCGAACAGTTCGGCGTAACGTCCCCAAGCGACGGCGGTTTCCATCTGGCGCAGGCATTCCTCCTCGCTGAATTGCTCGTCGAGCATGTCGAGGAAGAAATCCTCCGGGACGGTGTGGTCGCTCTTTGCCTCGAGGGCGCGGCGAATCTGGCGCAGAAGCAGCACGTTCCCCACGGCCGCGGCGCGGAAGAGTTCTTTCTGGCGCAGGATTTCGGAATTGGCAAACTCGGTGCCGCTCAGGGTGATGGCCGCGTCGCCTTCCTCGATCTTAAGATAGCCGAGCAACTGCGCCGCATCCACAATCGGCAGCAGGTCGTCGATTTCGAAGCCCAGGTCGTCGGCCAGGCGGTAGATATCGTCGCGGCCACCCTTGTCGAGGAGCAACTCCAGCAGACCGGCGATGCCGCCAGGCCTCGCATGGGGCAGCATCTGGTAGTGCATCTGGCGCTGATCGCGAACCTTGCGTCCGGCCTGCTGATCGGGCGCCTCCGCAGGGACCACGTCGGGCGAGGTGAGCACCTTGTAGATGTAGTCCACCAACTGCGTGAACGGTTCGGATTTACGGTCGCGGGGTTGGGCCAGTGCAACTTTGAAGTCAGTCCGGATGTGGCCGGGGTTGCGGCCCAGAACGATAATGCGATCCGCCAGCAGCACAGCCTCTTCGATGTTGTGCGTAACCAGGAAGACCGCCTTGGTTGGCATGGTCTTTTTGGCCCACAGTTCCAGCAGTTCACTGCGCAGGTTTTCGGCTGTCAGCACGTCGAGCGCGGAAAATGGCTCATCCATGAAGAGCACTTCCGGCTCCACTACCAGGGCACGAGCAAAGCCCACCCTCTGTTTCATCCCGCCGGAGAGTTCCTTGGGATAGGCGGCTTCAAAGCCATCGAGTCCCACGGTGTCCAACATGCGCATGGAGCGGTCGCGGCGCTCGACCGGGTTAACGCCCCGAGCCTGCAACGGGGCCTCGACATTTTGGAGCACGGTGAGCCAGGGAAACAGGGCAAAGCTCTGAAAGACAATCGAAACGTTGATCTCCGCCTCGGCGATGGGCTTTTCGTGCCAGTAGACCTGGCCGGCCGAGGGGGTTGAAAGCCCGCTCAACATGCGCAGCATGGTGGACTTTCCTGAGCCCGAAGGGCCCAGCAAAGCGAGGATTTCTCCCGGCACGATCTTGAGGTCGGTGGCAGAGATCACCTGGATGCGATTCTGGCTCGGCTGGGCGTAGTATTTTTCGATCTTGTCGGCGCGAATAATGGCCTCTTGGGCCGCGATAGGGCTTTGGTTCAGGACCTCAGCTTCCTGCATGCGCTTGTTCTCCGGGGAAGGCCATCAGAAATAATGCGGCCGGTTGATGTTGCGACTCTATCGATGCCAGGTTACCTTCAGATGAATCGAGGTCCGGCGCGGGAAGTCGACAAGGGTAATTCGCGGCACAGGCACTTAACTTTCAGGTTTCAACATCGTCTAAACTTAATAGCACAGAACGAGCGTAGCATTGGATGAAAGTATTTACCTATTCCAGCCAGCCTGGGGAAATCGACAAAGCAAGGTTTTGAGTTATTGCGCTGAACGGGTTAGAGTAATTGCAGGGTCAACGTGTCGTAGCAACGATCCTGCAAGACGAGTCTCATATTTTCCCCGGTACCGAAGACTTGTCGCAGGCCAACCAAGGTTGAGTTGCAGGGGCCCGTTTCGGACAACAACACTGAAGTTGGTCGACTTTGCAACGGTGATGCAGAATTACATTGAGCGCCAAGGAGATTATGCCCGACAACCATAGCAAACCCAAGGTACTGGTGGCGGACGACGAACGGGTGATCGCCGATACATTGGCCATGATTCTGAACCAAAGCGGATTTGAGGCCCAGGCCGTTTACTCCGGGGAGAGAGCCCTGGAACTGGTCCCCACTTTTATGCCGGATATGCTTATCTCCGATGTCATCATGGGGGGGCTGAATGGAATTGACGCCGCCATCCGGGTTCGCGCGCTTGTGCCTGGAATCAAGATTCTGCTGTTTTCCGGCCAGGCGGCAACCGCCGACCTTCTGGAAAAAGCGCGCGCCAAGGGCTATGAGTTCGAGATCCTTGCAAAGCCGGTTCATCCGCAGGACTTGCTGAACAAACTGCGAGGAGGCACCGCGGTAACCCCTGGTTGATTCCGCTCTTTATCCAGAAACTCTCCCGGTGCGATCTGCAGGAATTTCTCGACTGGCCTTTCGACCGCACTTGGTCAGCGGCCAGCACCACCATAGGTTGCTTTAAATCAAGCTCATATAGAAAGCCACAACACCTGCTCACACCTCTCGCCGACCCTCCAGCGAGCGGGCCATTGTCACCTCGTCGGCATATTCTATATCGCTACCCGCTGGCACGCCTGTTGCAATGCGCGTGATTCGCACCTGAAATGCGCGCAGAGCGCCGGCGAGCCAATTGGCCGTGGCTTCGCCCTCGAGGGTGGGGCTTGTCGCCAGGATAACCTCATCCACACCGCCGCGCTCGACGCGGCCCAGCAGGGTGCTGGTCCGCAACTGGTCTGGCCCCACTCCGTGCAAAGGCGAGAGCGTTCCGTGCAAGACGTGGTACACGCCTTGGTACTCGCGCGTTCGCTCCACCGCGGCGATGCTCGTTGGCTCTTCTACAACGCAGACCAGGCGCTGGTTGCGAGTGGGACTCGAGCAATACGAGCATGGATCGATATCGGTCACGTTGTTGCAGACCGAGCAGAGGCAAAGGCTGGCCTTCAGGCCGCGCACAGCCTCAGCCAACGCAGCGGCATCGTCGTCGCTCGAGCGCAGAATGTGAAACGCGAACCGCTGTGCGCTCTTGGTCCCTACCCCGGGGAGCTTCTTCAGCTCTTCAATGAGCCGGGCCAAGGGCTCGGCATAGCGTGCCACCGCGTGTGCCTCCTACAGAGTTCGATACACAATTCCGACGAACATCTCAGGCGTGAACCTGCCCTTTGCCCACGCAGCGTCGAATTCCGAAGTGGGCTTTTTGGCCACGGCCTCCTGCTCCGAGGCGCCGGCGGCCTTGAGAGCGGCCACCTTGTCTCGAACCGCCGAGAGCATGTCGTGGAACTTCTGCAAATCTGCCTTTGTACCGAGTGGCCCGTGGCCGGGGATGACCTTGGTTTCGTTGCCGGCCACGGCAAGGGCCTTTTCCCCCGCCCGAATCATGCCGCCGATGGAGCCGCCCGTGCCCTCGTCGATAAATGGGTACATGCCATTGAACCAGGTGTCACCAACGTGCAAAACATCGGCCTTGTGAAAGTGAATGTAGATGTCGGTGTCAGTGTGCGCCGGGTCGAAGTGCACCAGTTCGAGCGAGTCGCCATTGTGCCACATGTGCAGGGTATCGTCGAAGGTGATCGCCGGCAAAGCCCCGGCAGGAGCCGCAGGCAGCGTGAAGCCGAACATCTTCATATTTTGCGGCGTAGAAAGCCGTTCGCGGGTCTTCTGGTGGGCCAGAATATTGAATCCGGCGGCATGCAAGCCTTCGTTGCCGTCGGTGTGGTCAAAATGCCAGTGGGTGTTGATGAGCGCATCGGCCTGCGCCTGACTGACAGCGCCGATGGCTTCGCGAATTTTGGGCACCGCCGTGGCGAAGCTGGCATCAATCAGCAGATTGCCCTCAGGGCCGCTTTGCAGAGCCATGTTCCCGCCCGCGCCTTGCAGCAGGTAGACATTGTCATAGAGCTTGGTGGTCTTGATGGGCGTAGTCGCAGCGGCGGCACGGGCCTGCGACACCATGTCGCCTCCAGCAGGTTGCACGGCCTGTGCCATCATCCATCGCGGAACAGCGGCCACAGCGCCTGCCGTCGCGCCCAGTTGCAAAAAGCTTCTCCGACTTAGTCTTTCCAGCATCGCAGGTGTCCTCAATTCGGTGGGGATTTCGGTTGGGAATCGTGCGAATCAACAGGAACAATCAGCCAACGCCCGGCAGCTTCAGTCCGCCAAGCATCCCTTGCAAGCTGGATTGCATGGCCTCGTCCGCCTTGCGACCGGCTTGGTTCACCGCGGCTACAACAAGGTCCTCGAGCATTTCAACGTCCGGCTTGTCACCCCCGAGCCCAATCACCGCTGCTGGGTCGATGCGAATCTTGATGAGCTGCTTTTTGCCGTTCATGGTGACGGTTACCGCCCCTCCGCCGCTGGACGCTTCCACAACCGTCTGGCCTAGTTTGCGCTGCACTTCTTCCTGCAATTGGCTGGCCTGGGAAAGCATCTCGGATATCTTGAGCGGGTTCACCATCAATTGTTCTCCTTGCGTGCCCGTCTGGTCACTTCCGGCGAAGATCGACCACGCTGCGCACTTCTGCCTTGAAGATCTCCCGCGCTCGCTGAACCAGGGGATTGGCGAGCGCTGCTTCCTGGATGCTGCCGGCCACGGGTACAGACATCATAGCGGCCTCAACTTGTCCTGTTCCGGTTCCGGGTACAACTAAAAAGCGGGGAGAAGCGCCCAACCGCTGCAGTTCCTGACGAATGATTTTTTCCGCCGCGGCGTTCACCGTCAAGCTCAGCATTTTCTTGCCCATACCGGCTACTTCAATGCGCAGGGTAGCGCCATCCAGAATCCAGGCTCCGGAGCCCAGCAATTGCGATGCGGATTCGTGCCCGGCGGTCACCAGTGCTGATCCGATGGCATGGCGCAGGGCTTCAACAGTGGGCGGGCCCAAGACCTGCGGAGCCGCTTCGGTTGCCCTCGCCAACGCTCCCTCTGTTACCGTTTCCGCCGAGCCAAACCCGTTGGAAGATGCGGCGGGGAAGGGAGTTACAACCCTTTTCGGCGCCGCAGCTTGAGATTCTGGCGCGATCTGGGTCGCGGTGGAAATTGCCGGCCGCACCAACTCGCCTACCGGGCTGGCTGCGGAGCTTTGCTTCATCCCAGGCCCTGAACTCCACCCACCCGCGCCAGGTCCGAATGGGGAATATGTGGGTGTAGTTGGCGTAATGGCTGGTGTGGTGGCAGCGGGACGCGGCGGCCCGGCCGATGCGCGCGGCGCGGACGCTGGGGCAGGACTGCGCAAGCCCCCGCCGCCGGCCACGCCGCTCAACAGTTCTTCAAGCGGCAGCAGACGCTGCGCATGAATCAGCTTCAGCAAGCCCAGCTCAAGGTGGAAACGCTGCTCCTGGCGGTAGTTCAAATCGTCGAATGTGCGCAGAATAATTTGCAGATCGCGCGTCAGCTCTTCCTCGGTGAAGAGCAGCGCTGTGCGCATGGCGCGGGCCCGTTCGTCGCCAGAGATTTGCAGCAGCTCAGTCTCTTCGCCGCCCAGCTTGGCCATCAGCGCATTGCGCAGGTAGCGAACCATCTGACGGGCCAGGGACGATGGACTGTGGCCTGCATTCACCAGCAGGTTCAACTGCTGCATCAGTGCGGCGCTTTGGCCCGCGGCCACCGCCTCCAGGAGCCGCTCGAAGATCGCGTTGGGGACCGAGCCCATGAGCTCGCGAATCTGGACGGTCGAGAGGACCGGGCGGCCCTCCTCCACCGGCGCCGAAGCAATGGCCTGGTCCATGATGGACAGCGCGTCGCGCATCGATCCGTCGCCGGCCTCGGCCAACAGCGCCAACGCGGCATCTTCGGCTTCAACACCTTCCTGGCCGGCGATCATTCTCAACTGTGCCAGAATGTCGTCGAATTTGACCGCATGAAAACTGAAGTGCTGGCAACGCGAACGGATGGTCTGCGGAATGTCCTCGGGCTGCGTGGTGGCCATCATGAAGATGACATGCGCGGGAGGCTCCTCAAGGGTCTTGAGCAGCGCGTTGAAGGCGGCGTCGGTAATCTGGTGGGCTTCGTCAAGGATGTAGATCTTATAGCGATCGCGCGCAGGGGAGTAGCGCGCCGCGTCGCGAAGCTCGCGAATCTCGTCGATACCGCGGTTCGTGGCGGCGTCGATCTCGATCACGTCCACCGCATTGCCCTGGCGAACCTCGATGCAGGAGTCACAAACCCCGCATGGCTCGGGCGTGGGGCGGGCCGAGGTTCCAATTTCGTTACGGCAATTCAGGGCCTGGGCCACGATGCGCGCAATGGTGGTTTTGCCTATGCCGCGGTGGCCGGAAAAGATGTAGCCATGCGCGATCCGGTTCTGGGTGAGCGCATTCAGCAGTGTCCGGGTAACATGGTCCTGGCCGGCAACGTCGGCAAAGCGCTGCGGGCGGTATTTTCTGGCCAGTACCTGATAACCCATTAGCGCGTCTGCTCCTTTACCTGCCTTAGGTCGCCTAGAGGGGATTGTATCGTTCCGGGCGGGACCCGAAGAGGGGGAAAATTCCTGCTCGCAAATGCTCTCGCTTTAAATTCGAACTCCGCCTACGCTCGCAGTGTCTTTTTCTTCTTGTCTGTCTTGCGTTTCCCGGGCTTCTTTATCAGCGCTTTCCTGGCCGCATCCTTCCGCCGCTTGATCTCTTCTTTTGAATACATCGAACCGCAGCAGGTTTTAGCGCCGCAATTGCAGATGGCTTTGTCATCGCCGCCGTCGTACAGGCAGTAGTCGTAGGTAATCTCGTCGCCGGGAGAGATGTTCTTAATTGCTGTGATCCAAATCCGGTCGTCCACTTCGCTGGTTTCGCAATTAGCATTGCAACTGTGATTGATGAACATGGCCGTGCAGTGGCCGTCGATGACGATCGCACCGTCTCCGAGTCCAAACAGGTAGGTGATGGGCGAGTCCTCGTAGCGGGCATCGGCCTCCGCCTTGGACAGGCGCCGACCGGTGTACTCGGCCACCCGGTCGCCTTTGCGGATAGCGGTGGTGGTATAGCAGCCTGCGGCGTGGATGGCTGAGGAGCGGATGATAAGTCCCATGCGAGTGTGCGATGCTTTCCTTGGGTGCAGGTTGCGCTAAGAAGCAAGACCGGGACCCAATGACCCCAATGGCTGGCAGTATTCCACGGCGGGTTGTTCTCTTAAAATGGTCCCGCGTGCGAAGGGCGCAACCTGGGGCATTGATATGCCTGGAAGTGCTGTCTAATCCGCATCCTACCATTGAAGACATGAGGCGAAGCGAAATGAGACGGGTCTTTTGGGTTGCGCTAGCTCTGGCAGGTTGCCTCGCGGCGTTATCGCATTCAAGTGCGCAGGCTCCAGCCGGAGGGAACGGTTCGGGGGACAAGCCGCCCGTTGAGCCAGGCAAGGCCGCGCCAGCACCGCCGCAATCCGGCTCCAATCCCTTTCCTGAGAATACAAATTCAGTCCCGGTGATGCCCGCCAAAGACACTCCCCCTGCCCCCGCAACGAGCTTCAGCGAGACCGATAGCGATTCAGGCAGCGTGCGGGTTCCAGTAGGCAGCGACGCCGCTGACCCTGTGCACAGTCCGGACGATCCCGTTCCTTCTGCCTCCGAGCAAAATCAGGAATCGAGTTCGAGTCTTACTGGCGTGGAGAGTCTGCTCCCGCCGCCCGATTCAGACCTGCCGGACAAGAGGAACAAAAAGGAGCCTACGCACCAGGAGGCCGCGGCCGAGGACATCAACGTGGGCGGCTATTATCTTGATCGGAAGAACTGGAAAGCCGCTTTGTCGCGCTTTCAATCGGCAATGGTCCTGGACCCGGAAAATCCGGAAGTCTATTGGGGACTGGCTGAGGCTGAGCACCACATGGGCGACCTTATGAATGCTCGCGCTCATTATGAAAAACTGCTCGACTTTGACCCTGATGGCCCTCACGGGAAACAGGCGCGCAAGGCGCTGAAAGACCCGGCGTTTACCGCAGCGCAGGGTGTGGCTCCAAGCCTGTCTTCGCCAGAGGCGCCCCTGCCGCAACAAGCGCCCCAATAGGGGCAAAATTCAAGTTGTGAACACTTATAGAGCCCGGAACTCGACTATTCGCCCCCAAATCTCTCAAAATGGCGTTACGATTAGCTTACCATCTCCACAAGATCACGGGAGGAATGCAGATCACCCGAGCGCCATTTATGCACCCAGTTCTTGCACAGGCCATTCAGCCGTTTGCCGAAGAAATCGCGACCGTAAGACTTGCCGAAGCCCAGGTTTCGCCCGATCCCAAGTCCGAACGCTGGTGTGGCCAGCAGGTGGTTGAGCACCTGATCCTGAGCCTCAAGAAATCGCGTGAAGGGTTGCAGCATCGCCTTAAAAGCAGTCGTTCGCGGACGACTTTGGCAACCTTGCTGCAGTACATCATCAAGTTCCAGGTTTTCCTGGGATCGATGCCCCGCGGAGTGCCGGCCCTCCCCAGCCTCACGCCCATTGAATTTGTTCCTCAAGACGGGCCCGCTCTAGCCGCCCGGCTGCTGGCAGAGGCGGAAGAATTAAGCACTATACTGGCCGAATGCAGACTCGCCTTTGGGCTGCGCCCCTGCGGAAGCCATCCGATTTATGGCCCCCTGCGAGTGGAGGAATGGCGCCAGTACCATGCGGTACATTGTCGCCACCATGTTCAACAGTTCAAGGAAGCTGTCGATTTTGCTCGCAAACGTCCTGAACTGCAAGGGTTGCGGGAATCAGATTTGAGCGATGGAGAAGACCCGGAGCGCGAACAATTTTCTCCGCCACACAGGCGCAAATGACGTTTAGTCTAGCCAGAGCCCAGACCATTGCAGATAAGCGGCGATCATCCGCTCACCCCAGAGGCCGCTGACCACGCCTCCCACGCAGAGAAATGTCCCTAAAGGGAGTTTTTTGAGCGCCCAGCTGTTTGAGTTGGCAGTTCTCGAAGGAATTGCCAGCAGAACCAGAGCCACACCAGCTCCAAGCACTACGGCGAGTCCAAAGGCAAGCAGAGCGCCGGGAAGGCCGACCCATGCGGCCAGCATCGCCATGAGTTTCGCATCGCCAAGCCCGACTCCCTCCCGCCGGCGAATCAGCCAGTAGACCCAGCGGATGAGCAGGATCAGGCCGGCGGCGGCGAGGATGCCTATCAGATTCATAGCCACGTAGCCAAAAGTGCTCATGCCGACCTCGAGCGGTCGCTCATCCAAAAGCGACTGCAAGTTAAAAAATATGTAGCCCAAAAGAATGCCGGGCAGGGTGAGCCAGTCAGGGAGCCAGAGATGCTCGGCGTCGAGTGCGGCCAGGGCAATCAGCAGCCAGTAGAAGATGAAACTCCCAACGGCGCGCGCGAGAGCGTAGTAGACCGGGAGCGAATCCGACGACAAAGCCGGGCCCAGCGACTGCCACGCGGAAACGGCCCACAGCGCTGCTAGCGCTAGCTCTACCAGCGGATACCGCCAGCCGATCCAGGTGCGGCAGTTGCGGCACCGTCCGCGCAGCGCGAGCCAACTGACGAGCGGCACATTTTCCCACCAGGCCAGCGTGTGGGTGCAATTGCGGCAGTGGGAGCGGGGCTGAACAATGCTCTCGCCGTCGGGCCACCGGCTGAGGCACACGTTCAGGAAGCTGCCGAACGCCAGCCCCAGTAGCGCCACGAAAATCGTGCCCAGAATGCGAATCATTTGAGAGATTGAGTATACGGTGCTTGAGACGCAGCGCCCATGCCTGCCGCTCCCGCACAAGGTAGACTGGGGTTGCATGGACCTTCTACCCGAACGCCCATCTGCACCAGCTTCCGCGCCGCAAACCGCAACCGATCCGGCGCGGGCGGCATCCTTGTTCGAGCAATCGGTCGGCATTATGGCGCGCCTGCGGGCTCCCGATGGCTGCCCCTGGGACCGCGAACAATCCTTCGATTCCATTCGCAAGTACACCCTTGAAGAGGCTTACGAGGTCTTCGACGCTATTGAGCGCCGCGATTTTCCGCACCTGGCCGAAGAACTCGGCGACCTGTTGCTGCAGGTCCTGTTCTACGCGGAAATGGCGGCCAACGACGGCCACTTCACCATCGCCGATGTCCTCGATCACTTGAATCGCAAACTCGTCCGCCGCCATCCTCACGTCTTTGGAGAAGAAGCCTCGCGGGCTGCCGGAAACCGCGCGGAGGTCGATGCCAATGTAGAGGGCTCATCGGGAGCGGTACTGCGCAATTGGGAAGAGATCAAGGCTGCAGAGAAGCGCTCGGGGACTGCTGCTGTGACCTCCACACCGGCGTCGCGGCTGGAGGGTGTGCAGAGAGCCATGCCGGCCTTGGCTGAGGCGGCCAAACTTGGCGCCAAAGCGCAGAAAGCCGGCTTCGATTGGTCCAACTGGCGTCAACTGCTGCCCAAAATCGCCGAAGAGACCGCCGAGCTTGAGGCCGAAGCCGCGTCGGACGACCCGGCCCGCAAGCCCGCAGTCGAGGCGGAACTCGGCGACCTGCTGTTTACGGTGGTGAATCTGAGCCGCCATTTGGGTGTCGATGCGGAGATGGCGCTGCGCGGCTGCAACCTGCGTTTTCGGGAGCGCTTCCGGCAGATGGAACTGGCCGCCAAACAACCCCTAGAAGAGCTTGCCGCGGCAGACCTTGAGGAACTTTGGGAGCAGGCCAAGCGCACGCTGGCCCAGAGCGGGGCACGATGATCCTCATCCGAAATTGTGCCGGGTTTGACGAGTTGGAAGCTTGCGTTCAACTGCAGGTGGAGACATGGAGAGTGGACCCAAGCGACACAACACCGCGCAAGACCTTTCTGCTGGCGCAGAAAATAGGCGGCCAGGTCATTGGCGCATTTGACACGGAGATTCCAGGCACGCGGCCCGAGGGTAGTGCGGAATCTATGGTTGGGTTCCTTTTTTCATTGCCCGGAGTGAAAACCGATAGCGGCGAGCCACGGGCGTACTTGCATTCCCACATGCTGGCAGTGCGGGATCAATATCGCAACCGCGGCCTGGGAATGAGACTGAAACTGGAGCAGCGCAAAGAGGCCCTTTCGCGCGGCATCCGGCACATTGAGTGGACCTTTGATCCGCTGGAAATCAAGAACGCGTTTCTCAACATCCACAAGCTCGGAGCCGTTGTTTGCCGTTACCACGTGGATTTCTATGGTGTATCCTCATCTCGACTGCAGGGTGGNNTCTATGGTGTATCCTCATCTCGACTACAGGGCGGGCTGCCGACGGATCGTTTGTTGGCAGAGTGGCATATCGATTCGCCCAGGGTCCAAGCAATACTCGAAGGCCGTTCCGCAGGGGCACACGCCATAAAAGAGCAAATCATTGCATGTATTCAGGTTCCGGCATCCATCTACCAATGGAAGACCACGGAAGCCGGCCGTGAAAGAGCAGTAGCCGTTCAGTTGGAAAACCGCCGCAAGTTTCAAGANNTGCGGAAGGAAATGGAGTCTTCGAATTGGGCGCCGTTACCCAGCCGGAGTTGACTGATTTCCCAAGGAACGCAAAAAACTTATGAAAATTGATGAAATTATCCTGCGCGAATTGCACATGCCACTAGTACGCCCGTTTGAAACCAGCTTTGGCGTCACCCGTAGCCGGCGCATTCTGCTGGCGGAAGTCAAGTCAGATGGGCTGACGGGCTGGGGTGAATGCACGGCGGGCGAGCGGCCGTTTTTCTCCGCGGAGTCCACCAACAGCGCCTGGGCTGCGATTGTCCAGGAACTGGGGCCCATGCTGGCAGCCGAGTCCCCCAAGCATGCGGGCGACTGCCCAGGCATCTTCCGCATGGTGCGCGGCAACCGGATGGCCAAGGCCACCCTGGAAAACGCCATTTGGGACATAGAGGCGCAGCGGGAAGGCGTCTCCCTATCCCAGCTGATTGGCGGAGTCCGCGATGTTATTCCCTGCGGCGTATCACTGGGCATTCAATCCTCGATTCCGGAACTGCTAGCCATTATCGAGAAAGAACTTGCTGCCGGATATCAGCGAATCAAGCTGAAGTGCAAGCCTGGGTGGGATATCGAGGTCTTCGACCGCGTACGCAACCGGTGGCCGGGCATTATGCTCAGTTGCGACGCCAACTCGGNNAGCTGAAGTGCAAGCCGGGGTGGGACGTGGAGGTCTTCGCGCAAGTGCGCGGGCGCTGGCCGGGCATCACGCTCAGTTGCGACGCCAACTCGGCTTACAAGCTCAAGGATGCGGACCATGTCGTCGAGTTCGACGCATTCGACCTTCTGATGATCGAACAGCCATTGTGGCACGACGATTTCTACTACCACTCGATGCTACAGAAGCGTCTGCAAACACCGATCTGCCTGGACGAATCGATCCGCAACCGCCGGGACACTCTTGCCGCGATTGAGATGGAGTCGTGCAGAATCATCAACATCAAACTGGGACGCGTGGGAGGATTCTCCGAGGCCATTGCCGTGCACAATGCGGCCCAGGAGCGCGGGATTCCGGTTTGGTGCGGAGGAATGCTGGAGACCGGCGTGGGCCGCTCGCACAACATTGCCTTGTCGACCCTGGAAAACTTCACGCTGCCCGGTGACATTTCCGCGTCGGCACGTTATTGGGTGGATGACATCATTGAGCCCGAGGTCACGGTTTCGTTAGCAGGCGAAATAACGATACCGGATACTGCCGGCCGCGGATACGAGGTGAGGACCGACCTAGTCGAACGGCTCACGGTTCGCAAGGAGACGATCCGGGCCCTTGAACTGGTGGTGTAGCGACATACGATAATTCGAGCGAAAAAACGGTGCTTTTGGGGATAAAAACGGAGATTTTCGGTCTAAAACGGGGTTAAATCAGGGGTTGTTGATTACCAGATGGTTAATAGGGTAAATTTGCAAGTTATCGATTAAAAGATGCTTATTTACGCACATGGCCGGAAAAATAGCAAAAAAACGAGAAATTAAATTTTTGGGGCCGGCGCGGGGGCATGATGCACGCAGATTCGACCGGGTTCAGTTCCACGACGGGTGTTTGGTCATCTGGACCATCCTGAAGATATTGTGCGCCGAAGGACGGAAATAATGTGCAACGTTGGCGAACTTCCCTGGTATTGAATTGTGCAAATGCCAGCAAGCATCGTCGCTTTGCATAAATAGAAATGGTGACTTTTGGGTAAGCTCCGGATTGGGCGACAATCCAGCAACTAATTCAATTCCGGACCCTGGGGCGTTTGCCGTTACCGATCCTACCTGCTGGGCAGAACATTGGCCGATCTTGGCGAAACGGGGCGCTGGCACAGACTCCCGTGCTGACCCGTTGCAGGCCGTGTCCACCTTGTCTGTTAACCGAAAAATTGACTGCCGGTTGCACCACTGCCGGTTGACCCACAATTCACGCTGATCCGTCGCCATTGGACTGCTTATGCGAGGTCTTTCTTTGCCCAATCGAAGGGCCGAAGCTCTTCCGGGTGACTTCGCACGTAGTCCAGGACTCGATGGCGCTTCTGAGCACCGCGGCCTTCATGGTTCACGACGTCGCGCACCAGGTCAGGCATTGTTTCCTCCACGCGAGCGATGGTTGAGCGCCACCTTGCTTTTACCGCGGAGAGTGTGAATCCGAGTCCTGATGCTAACTCCTGATCGGTAGCCCCTCTTAGCGCGGCCATAAGGAGTTGCTGATCTGAATCTCGAAGGCGAAGCGCCGGCTCGCGAAACCTGAAAAGAATATTTCCGACAGACCCGGGCAGGCCTTGCACGGAATCTCGTGTCATGAGAAAAAGTTCTCGTCCAGCTTCCGGAAACTCCGCAACGAGCCGAAATTCTATGGAGCGCCGCAGAAAACTCTTTTCCGGTTCGGCAGCTGTCTCCTGCAAGATTCTTCGAATCCGATACCCTGCGTGCACCTCTACAAAGCCTGAGACCGAAAGATTCTGCGTATCTTGCAGGTCCGTTGGGCTGAGTATCTCGTGACGCCAGGTACCGCAGAGGATCAGCACGTTAACCCCATCGCCGGAGTTTGTTCGCGCAACTTCAAGAGGAGTTGCCAATACCGACCGGCCCGAATGAATACTTGCCATAACCCGGGAGTTGATGTCCGGGCGGGGATCGGCTAATTCTGCATCCGCGAATGCAGATGAGACGAGCAGCGAAGCGCCAAAACCCACCATTCGATGGCTTCGAGGGAGGGAACTCGACTCGAACACACCAGAGGTAAAGAATCGATCTCGAATCACTTGCTTCCACGCCTCAAGAGCAGCCTGGACTCCCACCAGGGCGTCCCCTCGATACTTAGGTTGAATCGACAGGCCGGGCTCGATGTCGTTCCAAGTGGCGGGGCGCCACG
>PLZC01000234.1 GCA_003151985.1 Acidobacteriaceae bacterium | reverse complement strand
GACATGATCCTGATGAAGCCGGCCATGCCCTATCTGGACGTGGTGCGCGCGGCACGCGAGCGGGTGGACGTGCCCATCGGAGCCTACCAGGTTTCAGGCGAATATTCGATGCTTCAGGCCGCTTTCCAGAAGGGCTGGCTGGACCGGGACCGCGCCACGCTCGAGTCCTTGGTGGGGATTCGGCGTGCCGGCGCCGACTTCATCGTCACCTATTTCGCAAAAGAAGCCGCGAAGCTTCTGGGCTAGGGTTCCAATTCGGGCGCGAAATTCCAATTCGAACTCGAAATTCCAATTCGGGCTCGAAATTTGTTCGCTTTGAAAGGGCACGACTTCAGTCGTGCCGATAAAGCCAACAGAATCAATGGGCTTTAGCCCCTGAGGGATGTCATTCGGGATTTTCCTGCTGACCTCCGACGCCCCGCGCCGGGTGCCCCAGGCCTCGTCTTTGAGACCTGGGAATCACGCACTCCAACTCATCCCGATATAAACGCCAGCAAATCCGCGTTCACTTGGTTCTTGTGTATCGAGCACAAACCGTGCGGCGCGCCGGGATAAACCTTCAGCGTCGACCCTTTGACGAGCGCGGTCGACAGAAGCGCAGAATCGTTGATGGGCACGATCTGGTCGTCGTCTCCGTGGATGATCAGCGTAGGCACGTCGATCTTTTTCAGATCCTCGGTGAAGTCGGTCTCGGAAAAGGCCTTGATACAGTCGTACGCAGCCTTAAACCCGCACAGCATGCCCTGCAGCCAAAACGAATCCATCAAGCCCTGCGAGACCACCGCGCCAGACCGGTTGGCCCCGTAGAACGGCTTGGCCAGATCCTTGAAAAACTGCGAGCGATCGGCAAGAACTCCGGCGCGGATATCGTCGAAGACCTTGATCGGCAACCCGCCGGGGTTCGAGCCGGTCTTCAGCATCAGCGGCGATACCGCGCCAATCAGCACCGCCTTGGCCACCCGTTTTGACCCGTGCCGGCCAATGTAGCGCGCCACTTCGCCTCCCCCGGTTGAATGGCCGACGTGGACCGCGCCCTTCAAGTCCAGGGCCTCGGTCAGCGCCGCCAGGTCGTCGGCATAGGTGTCCATATCGTTGCCATTCCAGGGCTGGCTTGATCGCCCGTGGCCGCGCCGGTCATGCGCGATGGCCCGAAATCCGTGCGAGGCCAAAAACAGCATCTGGTCTTCAAAGGCATCCGCATTCAGCGGCCATCCGTGACTGAAAACCACGGGCTGACCCGTGCCCCAGTCCTTGTAGTAGATTGCGGTACCATCCTTTGTAGTAATTGTCGGCATCAGAGTACTCCTTGTCTCGTTCTTGAGATGCAATAAAAGGGGGAATTGACTCCCTTGCCTGCAAACTCAACTCACTCCCGCACAAATGATTTTGCGTTTGCTGCCGCGTGTGGTCTTCTTGGTACACCCGCCTATGCTCAAGCGAATCGAATCTTATTTTGAATTTGCGCACCTAAGAACTAACTGGCGCACGGAGATTTTGGCCGGGGTCACTACGTTTCTGACCATGGCCTACATTGTCCTGGTCAACCCGGCGATTCTCTCCGCCTCCGGGATGCCGCTGGCAGCCGTTACCGCGGCGACGTGCCTGTCCGCGGCCTTCGGCTCCATCCTTATGGGCGTGGTGGCGCGCTATCCCATCGCGCTGGCGCCGGGCATGGGCCTCAACGCCTACTTTACTTATGCAGTTTGCATCAAGATGCACATCCCCTGGCAGACGGCGCTGGGCGCGGTCTTCCTCTCCGGGGTCATCTTTCTCGCGCTCACTGCGGCCGGCATCCGGCAAATGATTCTGCACGCCATCCCCCACGAGCTTTACGCGGCGGTCGCCAGCGGCATCGGCCTGTTTATCGCCCTCATCGGCTTTCGCAATGCGGGCCTGGTGGTGGCCGATCCGCAAACGCTGCTGGGCCTGGGCAATATCCGCAACCCCACCACGGTCCTGGCTCTGCTGGGCCTCATTCTGATGGTGGCTCTGGAAGTGAAGAAGGTGCGCGGGTCGATTCTTATCGGCGTGGTGAGCGTCACCGCTGCTGCGTGGGCCATGGGATTGACCCATTGGACGGCCGCGCCGGGCGGTTTCAGTGCGCTTGCTGCGACCGCCTTCAAACTCGACATCCGCGGCGCTTTGAACAAGGGGCTGCTCGAAATCGTCTTCGTCTTCTTTTTTGTGGACCTGTTCGACAATCTTGGCACCCTTGTGGCTGTCACCAAGCGCGCCGGCCTCATCTCCGCCGACCACACCATTCCCCGGCTGAATCGAATCCTCTTCGCAGACGCCACAGCCACGGTCTTCGGTTCCATGACCGGCACCTCTACGGTGACGAGTTACGTGGAATCGACGGCCGGTGTAATGGCCGGTGGCCGCTCCGGCGTCACCGCCATCGTCACCGGCATCTTGTTTCTCGCTGCTATCGTGGCGGCGCCTTTTGTAGGCATTGTGCCGCCCGCAGCCACGGCGCCGGCCCTCATTCTCGTTGGCTCCCTCATGCTGGCTACCATAACGGAGATTCGCTGGAACGATCCGCTCGTCGCGGTTCCCTCGTTCCTCACCCTGGTACTCATCCCGTTCACTTATTCCATAGCCAACGGACTGGGCTTCGGCATCATCGCATGGGCTGTGCTGCACCTGGTCGCGGGCAAATTCCGGCGCGAGGATTGGCTGCTTTACTTGCTGTCGGCGCTGTTCCTGACGCGCTTTGTTTACCTGGGGGCAAGCTAGTGCTGAACCCAGCATGAATGTCAATCTTGCTCAGGCATAAGTGCTGGGGCAAAGGTTTTGTAACACCGGCTTCGCTGATCCGCGGATGGATGAAACCCGGGGGTCGCCCGATGCTTTCCGCCAACTTGCTAACTCGCCAACGTCGCGCAGCGGGGGCTGACTCGCCGCATTTAATTGAAGATCCTTGCTCTTCTCTTCTTTTAAAGTCAATAAAATCAATAGGCTTTACACGCTTTCGAAAAACTCGATTTTTGGGCCCTGTAACAGAGCGCGGCTTTAGTCCTGCCGATAAAGTCAATAAAATCAATGGGCATTACACGCCGTCGAAAAGCTCAAAAGCAATAAAAATCAATGGCTTCACAGGCTGCGAAAAAACTCAATTCTGCGGGCTTTGTAACAGGGCACGACTTCAGTCGTGCCGATAAAGTCAAT
>PLZC01000088.1:185-18234 GCA_003151985.1 Acidobacteriaceae bacterium | reverse complement strand
GATCACGGCTGCGAATACATGACCAACGGCATGGTGGTGGTTCTCGGCTCCACGGGACGGAATTTTGCCGCCGGCATGAGCGGAGGCCGTGCATTTGTCTTCGACGAGCAGGGCGACTTTTCAACGCGCCGTTGCAATAAGTCGAGCGTCGATCTTGAGCCGCTGGATTCCGACGCCGACGTTTCCGAGGTGCACGGCCTGCTGGAGCGCCACCGAGAATTGACCGGAAGCCCACGCGCGGCCTGGATTCTGGAGCATTGGGCCGAAGCGCAAGTCAAATTCATCAAAGTCTTCCCGCACGAATACAAGCGCGTCCTGGGCATTGCTCGACCCGAAGCAGCCTCTGGCGCGGCGAAAGATTCTCCTACAACTTCGTCGCCTCTGGTGGCGGCTACGGCAGAGGTGCAGCATGGGTAAGGTAACCGGATTCCTGGAAATTGAACGCGAGCAGCCCCAACGTCGCAAGGTCGAAGACCGGCTGCAAGACTGGCTTGAGATTTACGTGCCCTTCAGCGAAGAGAAGCAGCGTGAACAAGGTGCCCGCTGCATGGATTGCGGTGTACCCTTCTGCCACACGGGCTGCCCAGTCAACAACCTCATTCCCGACTGGAACGACCTGGTCTACAACGGGCGCTGGGAGGCAGCGATCCGCCGCCTTCACGCTACCAATAATTTTCCTGAATTTACCGGTCGCATTTGTCCGGCGCCTTGTGAAGCAGCATGTGTACTGGGCATCGATCAGCCGGCTGTTTCCATCAAGCTCATTGAGCGCAGCGTTGTCGAGCGTGCCTGGGACGAAGGATGGATTCATCCTGAACTGCCGGAGCAGAACACCGGCAGGCGCGTGGCTGTAGTGGGCAGCGGCCCGGCTGGTTTGGCGGCGGCGCAGCAGTTGCGCCGCGCCGGCCACTCGGTCACGGTTTACGAAAAGAATGATCGGATTGGCGGCTTGCTGCGCTATGGAATTCCCAACTTCAAGCTGGAAAAGCACGTCATCGACCGTCGCATTCACCAGATGCGCGCCGAGGGCGTGACCTTTGTGACGAATGCGCACATCGGCGTCAACGTTCCGGTAGACGCGCTGACCGGCCACTATGACGCCATCCTGCTTGCAGGCGGCTCCGAGCAGCCGCGCGATCTCAAGATCCCGGGCCGCGAACTCAACGGCATTCATTTTGCCATGGAGTTTCTGCCCCAGCAGAATCGCCGCTGCGAAGGCGACATTGTCGACCCTTCCATCGCCATCAGCGCCGAGGGCAAGCGTGTACTGATCATCGGCGGCGGCGACACCGGCGCCGACTGCCTGGGCACCACGCATCGGCAAGGCCCCAAATCCGTGCACCAGTTTGAAATCATGCCCAAGCCGCCCGCGGAACGCGCTGCCTCCACCCCCTGGCCCATGTGGCCGCTGCAGTTGCGCACGGAAGGTGCGCACGAAGAGGGCGGCATCCGCGACTGGAGCATCAACAGCATCAAGTTCACCGGCGACGAAAATGGCAACGTGAAGCAATTGCACGCGGTTCGTGTTGGCCCCCCGCCGGCCTTCGAAGCGATTGCTGGCTCCGAATTCACGCTGGATGTCGACCTGGTCCTGTTAGCCATGGGCTTTCTGGGGCCGGTGCGCTCGGGAATGATCGAGCAAATGGGCGTGGCGCTCGACAACCGCGGCAATGTGGCTACGAATAGCGAATACATGTCTTCCGTTGACGGCATCTTCGCCGCGGGTGACATGCGCCGCGGTCAGTCGCTAGTCGTCTGGGCCATCGCGGAAGGCCGCAAGGCTGCCGCTGCTGTTGACCGCTACCTGGCAACAAAAACAGAACCCCTCGCGGCGCGCCATCACGCCCATGCCTGAGAATTGCTTAGTTGGCATCCCGGTTGAATATCTTCACGCGGAATGCCGGCTTGGCCTTCTCCGCCGCGTCCATCTCGAATGTCTGCGCGGTCTTCGCGGCTGAGTAGTCTCTCCACAGCCAGATCATCTCCTCGGGAAACTCCGCCTCGCCGTGGCCGGGATTGTGGCTTCCTGTTCCAAAGCTGAAATGGAAGTCGTAATTCTGCAGCTTAAGCGCATTCGCCATACGGATGTTGGCGAGCGGCCAACTGCCGTAGCGGATTTCCAGGTCGTCGGAGCCATCCTGTAGCCAGACGCGGATGTTACGGTGCGGTTCGCGGAGAACTTTCTCCGGATAATCCTGACCACCGTCTGTAACTCCGGGAGTTTCTTTCCATTGAATACTGCCGAAGCTGCCGATCCAGGTAATCGCCCGGCTGAACAGCTCGGGCATTTGCCAGGCAGTATTGAAGGAGCAGATACCGCCGGAAGAAAGGCCGGTAATTGCGTGGCTATAAGCATCTTTGCGAAGGTTGTATTTGGACGCAATTTCGGGTAGTAACTCGTCGCGCAAAAAGCGCGGATAGCGGTCACTTACGGTGTCATAAAGTGTGCTGCGCATGGAGTCATCGACCGTGCGCTGCCACTTATCTCCATAAGCCTTTACGAAGTCATACGTGGGATTGCCTGCCGGCCCTTCAATCTTGCCGGGATTGATGAAGACGCAAATCATATAGGGGATCTTCTTGAGTGAGATCAGGTTGTCAATCACATTCAGTGTCTGGCTGCCCGCATCGCGTCTCGTGTAACTACCGCCATCCTGGAACACCATCAACGCGGCGGGAACAGCGGGATCGTACCCCGCGGGAACATAGATCCAGTATTCGGACTTCATGCCGTCGTAGATCTTGCTGGTTAGCGTGATCGAAGGCGAAAGCGCGCCTTGCTTCACTCCCGGCATGAGATAGGAAAGCTCGGTATAGGCCGGGAGATTGATGCTGCCGCCGAAATCCTTGCCTTCCACCTGATAGCGGAAACTGTGCAGAACACCAAGCCGTTCGACCTGCGCGGGGGCATACCACAAATCGCTCGACGGAATGGACTGCATCACGGGCCCCGGTACGTCGTCGATGAAGAGCACGGGACGTGAAGCCGCGCGGACGGCAAAGAAGAAGTCATGCAGATGTCCGCTCCAGGCTGTGCCGGCTTCAAGGTCTTTCGCGGCGAATGTCTTCTCAATGTTTTCCTTGAGGTTCGGGCTCTTATCCGTGGCCAACTGGATAAGGTCGGTTGCAGTGCGCGATTGTGCAGCGCTGATGCCCGGCAACGTTTGGACGGAGGCAACGAGAAAGGAAAATACAACGATTTGAAAGGCTCGCATCGAAATACTCCTGGTGGCCAACTTGGACTGCGGAATTCCTATCCCGCGCAAACAGTTATGGAAGCTTTGAACAAGTTCGTTTTGAGCAGCCAACATTCCCTCAGGGGCTAAAGCCCGGCTGATTCTACTGATTCTATCGGCACGACTAAAGTCGTGCCCTGTTACAAAGCCCGCAGAATGGATTTTTCCGCAGCCTGTAAAGCCCGGCTGATTCTGTGGCACTTATGTACGGGCTGAAGCCCGTACCCTTCAAAGGGGTGACTTAATCAGAGTTTCCTTAACAGTCATCGCCTGGGTTTCCTTAACAGTTATCGGCTGGCAGCGATCATTTGCGCGGCGTGTTGCAGGCTGGTTTCAGTTACTGTGGCGCCGCTTAACATCCGTGCTACTTCGTGGGTGCGGGCGCGTTCATCGAGCAATCGAACTTGTGTTTTTGTGCGGCCATGGTCTTCGCGCTTATCGATGAGAAAATGCTGCGCGGCAAAAGAGGCGATCTGGGGCAGGTGAGTTACACAAAGCACTTGCTGGCCGCGGCTGAGGGACTTGAGTTTTTGCCCCACGGCTTCGGCAGCCCGGCCGCCAATGCCGATATCGATTTCATCGAAGACCAGGGTTCGGGGCGTGGGGGATTTCTTCTTAGGCTTCGCTGCGCTCTCTTCCACTGTGACTTTGAGAGCCAGCATGACGCGAGACATTTCACCACCGGAAGCTATCTCGTGGAGAGGTTTGAGAGGCTCGCCAGGGTTGGTTGATATGCGGTACTCAACGTTGTCCCAGCCGTTGGCGGTCCAACTCGCGGCATTCGGGCTTGATTGCCCCTCGCTTGATGTGACAGCGATTTCAAAGTGGACTTTCATGGCCAGCGAGTTGATCTGAGCCTCGGCCAGTTTGGCCAGGCGGGCAGCGGCGGCCTTGCGCTCGGAGTGAAGAGCTCCGGCAGCGGCGCGATAGGCGGCGGCACCTGTTTCGAGCTCCACCTTGAGCTTCTTGAGGATCTCGTCGCGGTCTTCGACCTCGGCCAGCTTGCGAGCCACTTCAAGTCCAAACGCGATTACTTCGTCGATGGTCTTGCCATATTTGCGCTTGAGCCGGTCGAGCAGCGCCAAGCGGTCTTCAATCTCTGCGAGGCGCTCGGGAGAGGCGTTAATGCCTTCGGCATAATCCCGGAGACTGGCTGCCAGGTCGCTCAAGGTCGCGCGAGCGGACGCGACCTGCTGGGTTGCTTCGATGAAACGGCCGTCATAGCGGGCCAGTTCCTCAACGTTGCGCAAGGCCGAACGCAGGGCTACCTCCGCCGAAGCGCCGCCCTCGTAAAGCTGCTCGAAGCCGCCCATGGCTGCGGCGTAGAGCTTTTCAGAGTTGGCGAGCATGCGCTTCTCGGTCTCGAGAGCCTCATCTTCACCAGGTTGGAGTCGAGCCTGGTCGATTTCCTTGGACTGGTAGCTCCAAAGGTCCACCATGCGCAGGCGGGCTTGTTCGCCCTGGAGAAGGTCTTCGAGCTTGCCGGAAGCGTCCTTCCAACGTGCATGAGCCTCGGCAACGGCATCGGTTGAGAGGCCGCCAAAGCGATCGAGCAGGATGCGCTGCTGGGCCTGATCGAAACTCGACAGGCTCTCACTTTGGGCATGGACCAGTGCCAGTTCGGGCGCCAGTTGTCGAAGCACGGCGACGGTAGCGGGCTGGTTATTGACGAAGACGCGTCCCTTGCCGGAGGCCAGAATTTCGCGGCGCAGAATGATTTCGTTTCCTTCCGAATCGAGGCCGTTTTCTTCGAGAATGGTCTCGGCTCCGGGGGTGGACTCGAAGACGCAGGCCACGACAGCCTTGTCGGCTCCGTGGCGTACCAATTCAGCCGAGGCCTTGCCGCCCATAAGCAGGGCCAGGGCGTCGACAAGAATGGATTTACCCGCGCCGGTTTCGCCGGTGAGCAGATTCAGCCCTGGGCCAAAAACAGCGATGGCGTGATCGATGACGGCGTAATTTTCAGCGCGCAGCTCGACGAGCATTCTTAGCGAACCCCTATGGACCTATTTGAAACGGATCGATGGCAAGTCAACGCCTTGAGACGAGGCAATCCGAGCGCAGCATAGCATGAATGGGGGCTCCATTGGCTCGCCGAATACATCTAACCCCATATGGGGGCATCCCGTCGATAACTTGGATGGGCTCTCCGTGTCTGATACCGTTGATATTGAGGTGAAATGCCGATTCTTACTGCTGCATTGATTTTCATATGGCAAGCCGATAGTGGGTCAGGCCCGGTGGCCGCGCCGGGCTCCAGCGCTCTGGTTGAAATGATCCAAAACAGCGGGGGCGTCGCGATGGCGGTTCTGCTGCTGCTGCTGATCGCCAGCATTTATTCGTGGACTGTAATTTTCGGCAAAATGTCGACCTTCGGAAAAGCCACGAAGGAGAGCCGGCGGTTTATTCGCGCATTTCGCAAGGCCACCCGCCTGCAGGAAATTGCCACTCTCGCCACTGACTTCAAAGCCAGCCCGCTGGCCCAGGTCTTCGAGGACGTTTACGAGACTTACAAACGGCAGACAGGCGGCTCGGGACCGCCGCGCAACCTGGTGCCACTGGAGCGCTCGGCGCAAACCGCCGCCAGCGAGGCTGTGACCAACCTGGAGCGACGACTTACCTGGCTGGCCACGATCGCGGCAACCAGCCCGTTTGTTGGCCTGTTCGGCACGGTGATCGGTGTAGTGGACGCGTTCCACGGCCTGGGCACCGCCGGAGCAGCCACACTGCGGGCTGTCGCTCCCGGCATCTCGGAGGCGCTCATCACCACCGCCGCGGGACTCTTTGTGGCCGTACCGGCCGTCGTGGCCTACAACCAGTTCACCGCGCGGATCAGGGTTTTTGCGGCGGCAATCGACGATTTTTGCCGTGAGCTGCTGAACTCGCTTGAAGAGATTCCTGTCCGTGCTCCCGCTCCCGCGCGCAATCCTGTAGCGGAAGTTCCCCGAGAGGCCGAACGTGGCATTTACAAATAGCGGCGGCCAAACCAGGAGCTCGCTGGCGGACATCAACATCACGCCCATGGTGGACGTGGTGCTTGTGCTGCTGGTCATCTTCATGATCACCGCGCCGGTGTTGCAGTCGGGCATTGAAGTGGCGGTGCCGAAGACACGTACGGTGAAGGAGATCACGGAGCAACGCCTGGTGGTGACCATCGATCGCGATCAGCAGATTTTTCTCGGGGATCAGCCGGTTAACGTCCACGAGCTGGCCCAGAAGCTGCACCAGGGAGGCGCGGATCCGACGCACCAGGTGATCTATCTGCGAGCCGACGAGCGGGTTCCATTTGGCGCCTTCGCCACAGTAATGGACGCGGTGAAGCAGGCGGGGATCACCAACATCTCCATCGTCACCCAGCCGCTGGACACGAAGCGGTTCGCGACGGGCGGAAACTAGGATAGGCACAAATGCTGCGCAGGGAAACGAATGAGCGGTCTGTTGGAGGGCGGTGAGCAACTGGAGCGGGAACTGACGCCGGAGCCTGTGGCTGCACCGGCGGTGGGTTCGCTTGCTCTCCATGCCGCGCTGGCCGGCAGCTTGGTGCTCTACGGCATCATTGGCGGGTTCATTCATCACAATTTATGGGGCAGTCCAGGGTCGGGAGGAGCCATTCAAGTCAGCCTGGTGAGCAATGCCCTGCCCTTGCCGTCAGACCAGCCTCCCAATCAAAACGTGCTGGCCACCGACACGCCCAGCAAGGCCCCTGTGGAGCCTGCCCCCAAGGCCAAGCAGGCAGTGGATGAAACCGCAATTCCCATCCTCGGCAAGCAGAAGAAGGCGGAACCAAAGGCCACGCCCAAAAACGCGCAGCACGAGCCTGTCAAGGACAACACGGCCAGGTATGGCGAGCAGGCGGGCAGTTCCATGGCTCGCGCTACCGCTCAGACGGGGGCGACCGGCCCAACTTCAATCAATGTGGGCGATTTTGGCAGCCGTTTCGGCTGGTATGTGGACGGCATCAATCGCAAGATGGCCACGAGTTGGCAAAAGCTGGAGGTGGACCCGCGGACCCCCAAAGGCGCTCGTGTCTATCTCATCTTCACAATTAGCCGCGGCGGAAACCCGACGGATGTGCAGGTCGACCGATCCAGTGGAAGCGCCACGCTCGATCGCTCCTGCCAACGCGGCGTGCAGCGGGTTGACTCCTTCGGCAATCTGCCTCCGCTGTACAATCAAAGCACGCTGAAGGTCTCTTATTACTGTGAATATTAGCTGTTTGACGAGAGTACTCTCACGCAAGTTCACCGCGGCGAGAGCACGTGGCTAATCGGTTGTTTGTATCAGGAAGGATCGTTTTTCGCATGAAGGCTTTTTCCCGGACCCTGCCCCTCTTTGTACTTGTTCTGACTGGTTTTGCCGCTTCCCAACTCTCTGCCCAGGATTGGGTACATACCGGCACGAACCTGGGTAACGACCGCATCCGGATTGCCGCTGCGGACTTCAAGCCGGTGGGTGACGATCCCCAGACTCCGACGTTGAAGGCGGCCTTCGATGCCACGCTTTACAGCGACCTGGCCAACGCCGGCATCTTCGATCTGGTGTCAAAGAGCATGATTCCCCAGGCCACCCCGGGCTCCCCCCAGGAGATAAGCCTGCCACAATGGTCCGCCGCGCCCTCCAACGCGACCATGGTGGCCTTCGGAGCCCTCTCGGCAACGAATGGCCGGCTGGCTGTCTACGGGTGGCTCTTTGACGCGCACAACACCGCGAACCCGCAGGTGCTTGGCAAGCAGTACAACGAAGCCGCCAGCCAGGACATGGCGCGTACCGTGGCTCACCGGTTTGCCGATGAAATCATCCTTCGCCTCGGCGGAGGCATCAACGGCATCGCCGAAACCAAAATTTTCTTCGTCAGCTCCCGTTCCGGCTCCAAGGAAATCTGGGAGATGGACTACGACGGCCAGAACGAGCACGCCATCACTCACCTGGGCAGCATTTCGCTGTCGCCTCGCGTGTCGCCGGATAACTCGCGGCTCGCGTTCGCCTCCCTGGGGAATGCGGGCTGGGCGGTGAGGATGTTCTCGCTCGAACTTGGCCGCGTGGTGAGCTTTCCCGCCGGAACTGCAGACGGAAGCAACCAATCTCCGGCGTGGTCGGGCGACGGAACCAAGATTGCGTTTTCTTCGTCGCGGTCGGGCGATCCGGAGATTTGGATTGCGGACGCGAGCGGCGCGAATTTGCACCGGATTACCACGTTCCGCGGGCCGGACGTCTCGCCCACCTGGAATCCGCGCACAAACGCACAATTGGCGTGGGTCAGCGGGCGCACGGGGCTGCCGCAGATTTACACCATGGATCAGGACGGGGCCAACATCCAGCGCATGACGGACGGGGGTTACGCCGTCTCGCCTTCGTGGTCGCCCAGCGGGCAGTTTCTGACCTTCAGTTGGAACCGCAAATACGGCCCAGGCGCGCCGGGCGGCCAGGATATCTACGTCATGGACATCGCCAGCAAACGCTGGCTGCAACTGACCCACGAGGCGGGCAGCAACGACTTCCCCTCCTGGGCTCCGGACACGCGGCACATCGTCTTTCAGCGGTCCATCGGCGGACACGTTGAAATTTGGTCGATGCTGGCCGATGGGACCGATCAGCACCAACTCACCCACACTGGCAACAATTCCATGCCCAACTGGAGCTGGAAATGACCGTTTTTGAGCCCAACCGGGACTGGAAGTGACCGTTTATTCGATAAAAAAAGTGGCTAGATTCCCACACAGCGCAGAGCAGCCCGGATTTTTGAACTATTATTCTATCGTTGCCAAAAAGCCAGCGTGGATTGTGCTGTAAATTTTTGGCGAATCGGTACGTCGGCGCTGCTCTTGGGTAGGTGTCGGCAGAAACGACAACGTTTTCAGAAGGGATAGAGGCCAGAACTATCGCATTCCGGGCCGCCGTTTCGAACTCTTCAATTTGGGACGATCGGCATTCTGCGAGATCGAACGCAGCTTGGTGCGAAAACTTAGTAAATCGGATTACAATTAGAGTACTCTCACCGCGTTCGTGCAAAGTGGCTCTCTCTTCACCCTGCCGACAAGAACAGTCGCGGAGTTTGCAAGAGGGGATGTCCAACCCAAGGACGCGGTCATGGGCACGAAGATCGTAAATCCGTGGATCGGCCAAATCGTTTCGGAAACAACTTTGTGAAATTTTGGAAGGAGTAGTACATTGAACCGTCGTAATCGCATTCTCGTTCCTGTCGTTTTGCTTGTCGCCCTGATCGGAGCAGCAGGTTGCAAGAAGAAGCCGCTGCCTCCCGCTGCACCGCCGCCGCCTCCCATGGCCGCACCTGCGCCCACTGCGCAGATCACTGCGACGCCCGCAGTGGTCACGTCCGGCGATCAGGTTGTACTGACCTGGCGCACCACCGATGCCACTTCTGTTTCCATCGATGGCATTGGCGATGTTCCCACGGCCGGCGTAAAGACCGTGACCCCGACCACCTCGACCAGCTACCATCTCGTGGCTCGCGGTGACGGCGGTTCGGCAGATGCGACAGCGCGTGTGACCATCAATCCGCCGCCCGCCGTGGTGGTTCCGACCAACACCATGAGTGCGGAAGAGGAATTCCGGGCCAACGTCCAGGACATCTTCTACGATTACGACGCTTACACGGTCCGTGCCGATGCCCAGGCCACGCTTTCGCGCGATGCTTCCTACCTGGCAAGCCACCCGAATGTGAAGCTGGTGATTGGCGGCTACTGCGACGAACGCGGCTCCAACGAATACAACCTGGCGCTGGGCCAGAATCGCGCCGACGCAGCCAAGAATGCCCTGGTTACGGCCGGCGTTGCTGCTACCCGCATCCGAGTAATCAGCTACGGCAAGGAGAAGCCTTTCTGCTCCGAGTCGACCGAAGAATGCTGGCAACAGAACCGGCGCGCCGGATTCTCGATGGACCGGTAAAATACAGGGGTCAGGGATCAGGGGTCAGGGGTCACTTGACGGTCGGCGTAGAATGGCCGACCGTCGGGTGTGCCGGGTCTGGCGGTTAAGACGTACACTTCGGAACAGAATCGACACTGATCTCTGACAACTGATCTCTGATCTCTGTTTTCATGGGTGAGGAATGCAAATAGCACATACATTTCGCAATAGACTCCTCGCAGCGGGATTGTTTGCCATGCTTTTGGCCTCGGCGCCTGTTCCCGCGCACGCGGCGTCGAAGGAAATCATCGAACTGCAAACGCAAGTGCAGCAACTGCTGGACATGGTGCAAAGGATCCAGTCCACCCTTGACACGCGCTTTGGGGTACTGCAGCACCTGGCGGAACAGACAGCGGACGACTCCAACCGGATGACTGCAACCGTGAACGCTTTGCAGCAAAAGATCAATGCGCAAGCCGAAGGGGTCAGCGGCAAGCTGGACACCACCTCCGGCCAGGTTCAGTCTCTGAACGACTCGGTAGACGAGTTGAAGTCGCGCGCAGCCAAGCTGGATAAGTCGATCCAGGAAATGCAAACGCAGTTGCAGAACATCCAGACTCCGTCCGCCGGGGCAGCGCCACCAACTGCAAATGGCAGCTCAACCGGCCCCGGCCTTTCGCCTTCCGGACCTGCGGCAAACCAGGCGCCGCCACTCCAGGAGACCTACCAGTCGGGTGTTCGCGACTACAACGCCGCCAAGTATGACGTCGCTTCTGGAGAATTTCAGGACGTGCTCCACTACTATCCAATGGACGATCTGGCAGGAAGCGCGCAGTTCTATCTAGGCGAGATCGCTTACCGGCAACAGAATTACCCGGAAGCGGTAAAGGCCTACAACGCGGTTCTGGAAGGGTTCAGCGGCAGCCCCAAGGCGTCCGCCGCCCAGTTGCGCAAGGGACTCGCGCTGTTGCAGATGGGAAAGAAAGAAGCTGGTATCCATGAACTCCGTTCTCTGATCCAGCGTCATCCGCAGGCCCCTGAAGCATCTCAGGCGCGCTCCAAGCTGAACAGCATGGGCGTGAAGGCTACGGCTCGCTGAGAAGGTATTGTTAGAGCATCCCTCTTGATGGTGTAGAGTGCAATATTCCCTCCGGGGCTAAAGCCCTAAGCTTATTTTCCGGAACTTGTGGCACGGCTGAAGCCGTGCCCTTTCAAAGCCGCTCCACACCAACATTGAGAAATGCTCTAGCCGAATGAAAAAGCCCCGTCAACGCGGGGCTTTTTCATTTCTGTGACGGTTTCATATCAGGTGCGGGGTCACCTCAGGTTGGCCATCAGGGCATCCAGCGCAGACTTCGGAGGCCGCGTGAGCGATTCAGGCAGCGTCGCCAGCGGCTCATCTACCACGTTGAGCAGGTCAATGAATGTTGGCTGCTCGGTGTTGATGTAGAAGACGCCTGTGAGGATCTCATTGCTGGCATGCGACTCCATCAGCGTGCGGACGGCGTTGGCCTTGTCGGTCGGATCGTAGTCCTCAAGCAGTTTGCGTAGGCGCAGGCTGGAGCCGTCATGCATTTCGACGTCGTAAACCTGCCCCGAGTCGTAATCCACCTCGATGTCGTCGAAACTGGCCACGAACCCGATCTCGTTGATCGGCTCGTCGTTCTCCTGCATGAATTTGTAGCTCTTGGTCGATCCTTCATGGTCGTTGAAGGTTACGCAAGGGCTGATTACATCCAGCATCACCGTGCCTTTGTGGGCAATGGCGGCTTTCAACATCGCAAGCAACTGCTTCTTGTCGCCGGAGAACGACCGGCCTACAAAGGTTGCGCCCAACTGGATGGCAAGCGCGCATGTGTCGATGGCGGGCAGGTCGTTGATGACGCCGGTCTTGAGTTTCGATCCTAAATCGGCCGTGGCAGAGAACTGGCCCTTGGTGAGCCCGTACACTCCGTTGTCCTCGATAATGTAGATCATCGGCAGGTTGCGGCGGAGCAGATGCACGAACTGACCCATGCCGATCGAAGCTGTGTCCCCGTCGCCCGAGACGCCAATCGTGGTCATGGTGTGGTTAGCGAGGATGGCCCCGGTCGAGACCGAAGGCATGCGGCCGTGGACGCTATTAAAGCTGTGCGACCGGTTCATGAAGTAAGCCGGGCTCTTGGACGAGCAGCCGATACCGCTCATCTTCATTACTCTTTCGGGCTGCACGCCCATCTCGAACATGGCGTCGATAATGCGTTCGGAGATGGCGTTGTGGCCGCAGCCGGCGCAAAGAGTGGACTTGCCGCCGCGGTATTCAACAACGGGCAGGCCGATGTGGTTGAGTTTGGGACCTGTTGCCCCGTTTGCAATTGCGGTTGCCATTTACAGGCCCTCCTTGGTGGCAAATTCTTCCGTGATGGTGCGTGCGTCCACAGGCAAGCCGTTATAGTGCAGGATGCTGCGGAGCTTTACCACCTGCTCGGCAGGCAGATCCAGCTTGAGCAGGCTCGCCAACTGTCCATCGCGATTCTGTTCCACTACGTAAACTCTCTCGTGGGAAGCTACGAAGTCGTGAATCTCGTGCGCAAAGGGATAAGCCCGGATGCGCATGTAGTCCACACTCTGCCCGTGTTCCTTGCTGATCTGGTCGAGACTCTCGCGGAGGGCAAAATCAGTGGAGCCGAAGGCCAGGAATCCAATTTTTGAACTCCCATCCTTCACGATTACTGGTTGTGGAACCAACTTGCGCGCGCTTTCGAATTTGCGCACCAGCCGCTCCATCAGCGCGACATACTCGTCGGGCTTTTCAGTGTAGCCAGCCGCATCGTTGTGTCCTGAGCCGCGGGTGAAATAGGCAGCTTTGGGATGGAGGGTGCCGGGCAAGGTTCGCCAGCCGATGGAATCGCCGTCAACGTCGCGGTAACGCGCGAATCCGCCCAGACGATCCAGATCTTCCTTGGTGAGCACCTTGCCGCGATCCAACGGCGTCGTCGGATAGTCGAACGGATCCGACATCCAGTTGTTCATGCCCAGGTCGAGATCGCTGAGCACAAAGACCGGCGTTTGCAGGCGTTCGGCGAGATCGAAGGCTGCGTAGGTGAGCTCAAAGCACTCCTTGACCGAACCCGGCAGAAGAACAATGTGCCTGGTGTCGCCATGAGAGAGAAACGCGACAGAAAGAAGATCGGATTGCTGGGTGCGTGTGGGCATGCCTGTTGACGGGCCCGTGCGTTGTACGTCGATAATCACGCCGGGAATTTCGGCGTAATAGCCAAGCCCGGAGAACTCCGTCATGAGCGAGATGCCGGGGCCGGAGGTGGCAGTCATGGAGCGCGCACCAGCCCAGCCGGCGCCCAGAACCATGCCGATTGCAGCCAGTTCGTCCTCGGCCTGCACAACGGCAAAAGTCGCCTTCCCTTCCGGGGTCACGCGGAACTTCTTGAGCAGGTCGGCGGTGGCCTCGACCACCGAAGTGGATGGTGTAATGGGATACCAGGCAACCACCGTCACGCCGGCAAACACCGCCCCCATTCCACAAGCCGCGTTGCCATCGACGACGATCTTGCCTGCGGTCTGGTTCATCCTCTCGATGAAATACGGATCGTTCTTGGTGAACTTCTCCTGGGCATAGTCGAAGCCCGCCTTCACAGCACTGAAGTTCAGCTCAAAGACCTTTTGCTTCTTGGCAAACTGCTTGCGCAGGCCGCTTTCAACAACGCCAAGATCGATGGCTAGCAACTGGGCAACGACGCCCACGTAGACCATGTTCCTGACCAGTTTGCGCAGCTTGGCCTCGGGACAGATGGCCGCTGTGATCTTGTCAAACGGAACCGGGTAGCATGTTACGTCGTCCCGGTATTGCTTCAGATTCAAGTTCTCTTCATAAATTGCCACGCCACTGGCAGGCAGATCCAGGATGTCCTGCCGCGCGGTCTCCGGGTTCAAAGCGATCAGAATCTCGGGATCTCGCTTGCGCGCCACGTATCCGCCTTTACTGGCACGGATGGTATACCAGGTGGGAAGTCCGGCAATGTTGGAGGGGAAGAGGTTTTTTCCACTGACGGGAACGCCCATTCCAAAAATACTCTTCAGCAAGACACTGTTAGCGGATTGAGAGCCGGAGCCGTTGACTGTCGCTACATTGATGCTGAATTCGTTGATAACGCGCGTTTCCGCACTGATTGCGCCCTGTTCTTGACTCAGGGCAAGGTCGCCTGTCGCCATTTGGCGGGAGTCCCTTCGAGTGAATTCTCACAGAGCGTCGATTTGCGTAACGCCCGCATGTGATTATAGTCACTTCGACGCAGCAAGTCCTGCTTGGAAGCGGGAGATTTGCTCTCGTCCAATCCGTCTGAATCAAATTGGTTAGCGCGTCTCGGTTGGGAAAGTTGGGGAAGGTGGGGGCAAGGCCTGTTTTATCAGGCAGAAGCCTCGAAAGGGCCCGCGTTCAGTTTTTGGAGAGGTGCTAAAGCGCGGCTTTCAACAAGGCAAGGCCGGTCCGAGAGACTTCCACGTCGTCTTCCGACTTTCCGCCGCTGAAAGCCACGATGATGTGGCCTGTCTTGCCGCGGGCAACAAGGCCGCCTTGCCATCCGAATTCCCCCGTCATTGGAGGGCGCTTGGCGGTGCCGCTGTTCTCCAGGGTATCGGCCATCTCCGCTGCCTTGGAGTAGACGATCCCGAGCATGTTGTTGCCTTTGTTTGTGGCCGTGGGAAGGTCGGTCATCCGGCCCACAACGGCCATCTTCGAACTCCAGCCCTGAATACTGTCGCCCTGAGCGTAGGCCACCATCGCAACCCCGTGGACATTGAGTTCGGCGGCGCGCTTCTTCATGGCGTTCAGCGCCGATTCGGCAAGAGCATCGAACTTCTTTGCGCTCAAAGGCTTAGGGGCGTTGGCCGCGTGGATTTGTCTGGCGCCGGCGGCAAAGCTGATGGCAAGGACTACTCCGATTGCAAACAGGCGTGGTTTCATTCCATTCCTTTCAAAAGCCAAAATTCCGGGATGTCAAAAACAAACGCAGATCCTTCACTGCGTTCAGGATGACAGCGCTTTGTAGCCGCGGAGTGCGTGCCGGTTCGGGATCGCTGGTGGTTTGTGGGCTACTCGTCAGTTACTCCTCGGTAAACAGAATTACGGCTCTCGGTCCGGACCAGGAGACATTTCTTTCGTTGATTCCCAGGTTTCAAAATCGAAACCTGGGGCACCCAAGATCCCTTCGCAGTGTGGGGTTGCAAGAGCTGAGGCGCCCTAATTCCGAATTCCTGCCAGAAGTTGCTCAATCTCCGCTTTCTCCCGGGCAGTAACAGGGAGCAGGGGGGCGCGCGGGCGGCCTCCGTAGTAGCCATTGAAATCGCAGGCATACTTGGCGCCGGCGATGCCTAATTGGCCGACGATGCGCTGGCTGGGAGCGGCGATTCGCTGCTGCTTCTCTTCGGCGAGCTTCAGGTCGTGGTCCTTCCAGGCAAGGTAGACTTCCAGGCAAGCCTGGGGAGCACAGGCGGCAAATCCCAGCGTGGCGCCGGCAGCTCCCAGTTCGAGCGACTCGAGCAGCTTGGCCGCCGACCCTGTGAGTACCTGAAAGCCCACCTGTTTGGTACGTACCTTCAGAGTCGCAACAGGCGGAGCCGCAGCCAGCGTGACGCCCCCGGCAAGCTGGCTTGCGGAGACAAAGGTGTTGTCACTCCCGGCCCTGGCGGAGAGCATTCTGGCTGTCACAGCCTCAAATACAGGCGTGACTGTAACCGTGCGCCGGGGTGCATTGCGCGTAGCTGCCACCGTCTCGCGAATACGCTCGACGCTGCCGCTGGAGTCTTTGATGCCGATGATGTTGCTGTGCTGCGCCAGTTCGGCAATCAACGGGATAGGAATGTCGTAGGGGACGAACCTGGGGATGTTATAGAGCATCACCGGCAAGGGTGAACGGTCTGCCACGCTTCGAAAATAGTTCAGAATGGCTGCCGGCGACATCTGGCTGACGAAGTACGAGGGGGTGCGAACCAGGACTGCATCGTAGTGGAATTCCGCCGCCGCCTCGGCAAGCTCGACAGTTCCTTTTATGCTCTCGCGCCCTACGCCAGCCACGAGGACTTTTTCCGGCGCTGCGGCCTCGGCTGCCACCTGCAATACTTCGCGGCTTTCGGCATCGTCCAGCGCAACTGCTTCGCCCGTAGACCCTAGTACCAGCATCCCCGAGAGCAGGCTGCGCGAGTACCGGGCCATGTTGGCCTCGAGTTTTCGCGAATAAACCCGCTCATCTGGATAGAATGGAGTAGGAACCGCGGCAAAGACACCTTCAATCAGCATGCTCCTATTGTAGAACTCCCTTTGAAGCCGCGGGGCGAGCCTGGTGGGCCCGTCGCCGATTCGAAATTGTTCTTTTCCCGCTGTGCAGTGTACTTTATTAATTACTTGCTAACGGTGTCAGAGTAGTCCCTATGTCAGGAGTTGGACGAATGCGGTCAACGATGTACACGGAAGAGGAAAAGGGCAACGCAAAGCTCTCCGGGCAGGCTGTATCGTTTTTGGTACACACCCTTCTGGCCCTCGGCTCGTGGCTGGCGCTGATGCTTATTGGTTATGCGCTGAATCCGCCTGGAATCTCCCAGCCTGTCATACTTGTCTTGTCCCTGCTTGTGCCGCTGGCGGTGGGCCATTTCGTGACCCGCTTCCGGCAGAACGAAATGGCGACCCTGGTCTGGCTGGTTGGCCTTATCTGGGTACTGATCGTCAGCCTTTGGGTGCTTGATATGCCTACCGGGCCCAACGAGTGTTTCCAGTGCGGCGCGACGGAAAAGCTGACCCGGACCTTTTTCAGCTTGCCCAAGCCGAGCGGTCTCATCGACAACGATGGGCCGTTCCTGGGCACCTGGCCGGCTGCCGCGTTGCTTGGCTATTCAATTGGCGCGCGCCTTGCCATGCGCCGCAAGAAGTCGGAAGACTAGCTCCGCGGGGACTCGTGCTTTCCCAGGTCTCAAAATCGAGACCTGGGGCACCCAGATACATGGGCACAGATAGATGGTCCCTGCTTTCTCTCAGGCCATGGTCATCGCGTGCAAATGCTGCAAGGCGTAAACCGTGGTCTGTCGCTTCTGCATGGCCGCTATGCCCTCCACCGCCGCCTGGGCGGCGGCAATCGTTGTAATGGTGGGAATTCGCGCTACCACGGCAGCCCGGCGGATGGCCTTCTCATCGAAGAACGTATCCTGGCCGCGCGGGGTGTTCACAATCAGTTGAATGCGGTCGCCCTTGATCAGATCCACGACGTTCGGGCGGCCCTCTTTGACTTTGAAGACCCGCTCGACGCTAATGCCTGCGCCTTCAAGCACGTTTCCTGTGCCTTCCGTGGCCACAATGCGGAACCCGAGCTCGACGTAACGCCGCACTAGATCGACGACCGCGGATTTGTCGTGATCGTTGACGCTGAAGAAGACCGTTCCGCCAATGGGCAACATCTGCCCTGCCGAGAGCTGCGCCTTGGCAAAGGCTTCTCCAAACGTGGCCGCCACGCCCATCACCTCGCCGGTGGACTTCATCTCCGGGCTCAGAACCGTATCGACTCCGCCAAACTTGGACCAGGGGAAGACCGGCGACTTCACGTAGTAATGTGTCCCGGTTTCCAGGTCCTTACCCCCGGCAAGCTGGGCCGGCAGCAGGTCGCGCAGTTTGCGGCCGGTCATCAGGCGCGCGGCCATTTTGGCCAGTGGAATTCCCGTGGCCTTTGAGACATAAGGCACCGTGCGCGAGGCACGCGGGTTCACCTCGATCACAAAAACGTGGTCCTGGCCCTCTGCATCGCGCTGGATAGCGAATTGCAGGTTGACCAGGCCCACCACTTTGAGCGCGAGGGCGAGTTTGCGCGTGTAAGTGCGCAGAATCTCCAGCGTTTCTTCTCGAATGCTCACCGCAGGCAACACGCACGACGAGTCGCCGGAGTGGATGCCCGCCTCCTCGATGTGCT
>PLZC01000088.1:0-137 GCA_003151985.1 Acidobacteriaceae bacterium | reverse complement strand
CACCAGCACCGGGTACCCGATGCGCTCGCCGATGGCAAGGGCCTCATCCACGCTTGTAGCCGTGCCCCCGGCAGGCTGCGGAATCTCCAATTGCTCCAGCAATCGCCCGAACCGCTTGCGATCCTCGGCCAGGTCAA
>PLZC01000102.1 GCA_003151985.1 Acidobacteriaceae bacterium | reverse complement strand
GTCTTGTTCCCATAGCAGAGAATCCGCCTGTCCAGGTGCCAGCGGACAGCGCGCGAGAGAACGATGCGTTCCAGGTCGCGCCCGCGGGCCACCAGGTCATCCACCTGGTCCCGGTGCGAGATGCGCGCCACATCCTGCTCGATAATCGGCCCGTCGTCCAGCACCTCGGTCACATAGTGGCTGGTTGCGCCAATCAGCTTCACTCCTCTTGCATGTGCAGCATGGTATGGTTTGGCCCCGGTAAATGCCGGCAGGAATGAGTGGTGCACGTTAATAATCGCGGCCGGATAGGTAGCCACAAACGCGGGTGAAAGAACCTGCATATAGCGCGCCAGCACCACGACTTCAATCTTGTTGGCTTTCAGCAAATCGAGTTGCCGCCGCTCGGCCTCGGCGCGCGTATCGGCGGTGAATTCGATAAGTTCAAAAGGTATGCCGTAGAAGGCGGCTAGATTCTCAACGGATCGGTGGTTGGAGACGATGAGAGGAATATCGCAAAGTAGCTCGCCGGAGCGCCACCGGTGCAGCAGGTCGGCCATGCAATGCAGGTACTGCGAGCAAAACAGCGCCATCCTGGGCCTTTGCACGCTGCCGCTCAGCTTCCACCTCATGTCGAGTTCCTCAGCCAGCGGGACAAATGCCGACCGGAAACCATCCAGATCAAAACGAGCTTGCACCGCGGGCAACTGCGCATCTCCATTCAGCGCCCACTCGACGCGCATGAAGAACAGTCCCAGTTCGTGATCCTGGTGCTGGTCGGCGTGGAGAATGTTGGCTCCATGCTCGTAAAGCAATGTAGAAACGCGCGCCACCAGGCCCTTGCGGTCCGGGCAATCGATAAGCAGAACTGCAGTGTCTTTCATGCTGCTTACAGCTTAAATCGTATGCCTCGCGGTTTGAATGATTTGGTCGCGAGCGGTGAAGATCGACATTCCCAGTCCGGCCGATCCATCGAATGGACCAAATCGGGCGCGGTCTTCCTCGGCATGTCTAGCGGCTGGGAGGCTCCCTCAACGATCCGGATATTCACAGCGAAGATTTCCTTAAATGGGTTCAAGAAAATTGCCAGCCACCGCGACTTTTTCGAGTACGATGACTTTGGAATCGTTCTCCAAGCCGCGTCCAGCTACCTGCATGCGAGCCTTCCCTGAAATCTCATGTCATTTCGCCCGCAGCAGGAAATGCTCAAGTGCTGCATGAACCTCGCGAAAGCATCTACACCTGAAAGGATTGCTATGCGCAGATACACGTTGCCTGGCCTTGGCCGAGTTCTATCGATTCTCGCGGCAATATTGTTGCCTTGGTCTCTCACTACGCAAGCGCAGACGCCGGTTGACCAACTGGCCAAGCCGCCTTCCGGCGCACAGACGTTCACAATCCTTTCCACCTCCGGCACCAACGGAAATGCATACATCTGGACCGCTGCCGACAGCAGCAGAATGTCCCGCGAAAGCATTCTGCTTCGCGGCCAGGTCTGGGAACTCGATCAAAAGGCAGAGATCGGCGCCGATGGCATGCCGTCCTCGCTCGTGGTGCGCGGAGTGACCCCGCAGGGAAACGCGGCCGAGACCTTTCAGACCGCCGCGGGCAAGGCGAAATGGAAGAGCCCTGTGGACGCGGGAGAAGGACCCTACACCTCATCTGCGTTTTACGTTGCCCAAGGCGGCACGTTTTCAGGAGGCGCGCAGCTTCTCATCGAAGCTCTGCTCGCATCGCCGGACAAGTCGCTTCCTTTGTTGCCGGGCGGTCGCGCGCGAGCAGAGCGCTTGACGCAATTGTCAGTGGGCCAGGGCGATGCGAAGAAGACCGTGACTGCCTGGGCCATCACCGGGCTTTCGCCTTCCCCTTTCCCCGTGTGGGCGACTGCCGAGGGAAAATTCTTCGGTGCCGTGAGCGGCCTCGCGGTGCTTCCCACAGGCTACGAGGGCGATTTGAAAGCGCTGGACAAGGCGCAGGACGATGCGCTCTCGGAACGCAGTCCGGCGCTCTTGAAGGCGCTTCTCAAAACCCCTTCCGGTCCGGTAGCTTTCACCCATGTACGCGCTTTTCTCGATGGTTCCCGCTTCGCCGAAGACCAAACGGTAGTGGTCGATCACGGAAAAATCGTCAAGGTCGGTGCGTCGGCCGCGGTCCCTGTGCCGAAGGACGCGCAAACCATCGACGGCGCAGGAAAAACGCTGGTCCCCGGCCTGTGGGATTCGCACCAGCACGTCGGCGACGATTCCACCGGCCCCTTTCTGCTGTCGCTCGGCATTACCTCGGCCCGCGATCCCGGAAACAACAACCCGCTCACGCTCGCCCGCGCCCAGCGGCGGGCGAAGGGCGAGTTGCTTTCGCCCAAGGTCTATCCCTCGATGCTGATTGACGGCAAAGGGCCAAACAGCGCCCAGCTCGGCACCATTGTCACCTCGCCGGAGGAGGCGGTTGCCGCGGTTCAAAAAGCCAAAGCCGATGGCTTCACCGGCATCAAGTTCTACGGCACTCTGAATCCCGCGTGGGTTGCCCCTGCAGCGGCAGAGGCGCACAAACTTGGCCTTCACGTTCATGGCCATGTCCCCGCCGGCATGCGCCCGTCGCAGGCCATCGCATCGGGCTACGACGAGCTGACCCACATTTACTTCGTCATGATGGAAGCCATGCCGGACTCGGTGGTGGCCACCTCGAACGGCATCAACCGGTTTGAAGGCACCGGCCGCTACGCCAAGGATGTCGATCTGAACGCGCCGCCGATCAAGTCCCTGGTCGCAACCATGGCCGCGCACAAAATCGCTTCCGACCCCACGCTGGTGGTAGCCGAGTCGTTGTTCGTGCCGGAGAATGGCGATCTCTCCCCGGCCTATGCGCCCTACGTCGGCACCCTTCCTCCCGCCACCGAGCGAGGCTTTCGCCAGGGCGGCTTCGCCGTGCCCAAGGATTTGACCCGCGATGACTACCGCAAGAGTTTCGCCAAAATGTCCGACCTCGTCGCGCTCCTGCACAAATCGGGAATCCCCATCGTTGCCGGCACCGACGGCTCAGGGCTCGAACTTATCCGCGAACTCGAGCTCTATGTAGCCGCCGGTTTCACGCCCGCGGAGGCGCTGGCAACCGCGACCATTGCTCCAGCACGCCTTCTCAACGTCGACAAATCCACCGGCTCCATCGCCATCGGCCAGGCAGCAGACCTGGTGCTGGTCGAAGGGGACCCCTCTCACCGCATCGGCGATTTAAGGAACACCCGCATCGTAATGATGGACGGCAAACTCATGGATGCCGACGCACTGCGCACCGCCAGCGGCTTTTCAGGAAGGCCAAAACCGGCTGTCGAATAACTCCATCCGTTGAGCGGTACCTGGCTTCACAGGCTGCGGAAAAAGTCATAAAACAGGAACGGCGGAGGGAACAAGGGCAATTCATATCTTGGGTCGAAGTCTCCCTTTAGAATTGCGGGTGGAAGCTGGCGCAATCCGGAAGATGGGAGGGCCTCATGAATTTTGCGAAAGCGCGCTTTACCGAGACCATGGTTGTTACGTTCGGGCTCCTGCTGCTGATCGGCGGAATGGCGCGTGGTTCCTTTTCTGCCGCGCAGGTCAAGGCTGGGGATCCATCGCAACTCAAGTTGACGAGTACGAGCCTGCAGCGAGGCAAAATCCCGAGAAAATATACTTGCGATGGAGAGGATACTTCTCTTGCGCTCTCGTGGAGCGCGCCGCCGCCGGCAACCCAAAGCCTGGCGCTGATCGTCACAGACCCGGATGCTCCCGGCGGCGCATTTGTGCATTGGTTGCTTTATAACTTGCCGGCTACAAAGCGGGAGCTGCCCGAGGGAATATCGAAGGAGGGCCGCCAACTGGATGATTCCCTGCAAGGCCGCAACGATTTCGACGAAATCGGATATAGAGGCCCTTGCCCGCCGGGAAGGATTCTTCACCACTATGTGTTTGCGCTGTATGCACTGGATTCGAGATTGCCCCTGCCTGCGGGTGAGACACGAGAGCAGATTGAAACCGCGATGAAGGGACACATGTTGGCGCGTGGGGAATTGATTGCCCTCTATGAGCCATAGAGTCACGCCCCCCCGAGATTTAAACCGCGGTCATATCCTGCCCCTTGGCCTCGCGGCCCAGCAGGGCCAGGCCGGCAAGCGTGAGCGCTACCACAATCACGGTGATGGCGAGCACGGCGGGATAATTGCCCCAGCGCTCCGCGGCCAACGCTTGTCCCTTGCCGTTCCAGGAAGTAACCAGGCCACCTAACTGGTAGGCCAGGCCGGGCGCGGTGGCCCGCACCGGCGCCGGCGAAAGCTCGGTGAGATAGGCCGGCACCACGCCCCACGCGCCCTGCACCATGAACTGCATCAGCACTGCGCCCATGCCAAGGGTTATGGCCGAGTGGCCATAGGCGTAGAGCGGAATTACGGGAATGGTGAGCAGCGCGGCGGTGACAATGGCTCGTTTGCGCCCCCACTTTTCCGACAACGTTCCGAAAACAAAACCGCCGGCAATGGAGCCGAAGCCATAGAGCACGCCAATGAGCCCCACCGTTTGCGGCGAGAGTTTTGCTTGCACCGAAAGGAAGGTCGGGTACACGTCTTGTGTGCCGTGCGAGAAGCTCATGAAGGCCGTCATGAGCACGACCAGGAACAGAAACGTGGGCAGAAAAGCCATAAGGTTACTGGGCAAGGCAGGCGCAATGCTGCCGGCAGCCCGCGCCGCCCGGTTCCTCGCTCCCTCCAGCCACACGGGAGACTCCTCAACGTGCGACTGGACATAAAACACCAGCAAAGCCGGCGCCGCGCCCAGGATGAACAGGCCGCGCCATCCAATCCAGTGAAAGAAGAGAGCGAAGGCGGCCGAGGCCAGGATGGACCCCATGGCGTAACCCTCCTGCAGGATGCCGGAGAAGGTGCCGCGGCCTTCCTTGGGCAGCGTCTCAAATGCGAGCGCCGCGCCTACTCCCCACTCTCCGCCCATGGCGATGCCAAACAGCGCTCGCAGGATCAACAGCACGGTAAGTGAGGGCGCAAAGGCGCAAGCCAGTTCAATAACTGAAAAGCTGAGGATGTTGACCATCAGTACCGGGCGGCGGCCATAGCGGTCGGCCAACATGCCAAACAGAAGCGCGCCCACCGGCCGGAAGGCCTGGGTCATGAAGACCGCGCCCAGCACCGCCGAGGGCTGGGTGTGAAACTCTCCGGCAATCGCCTTGACGCAGAAGATCAGGAGAAAGAAGTCCAGCGCGTCCATCGTCCAACCAAGAAACGCGGCCAGAAACGTGCGGCGCTGCGAGTTGGTCAAGCGCTGGAAGTCTTGAATGAACGACATAGACCGGAGGATACCAGAACGCATGCAGGCCGCTTGTGCCGGCTACTGGACGGTGAGGCTCACGGTACAGGTTTCAGTCTCAGTGCCCGCGGCGCCGGTTACGGTCACGGTGTAGCTTCCCGCGGTTGTGCCTGGGATGCTTGTGCCGCCACCACCACCGCCTCCTGCATTGCCGCCACTGCCACCGCATGCGAGCATACCGCCGCCCAACAAAGCCAGGAGTACCAGCATCCCCAGCATGTTTCGCCAATTGCGCCGCCGGGCAGGAATGCCGAAGAGGAGGATGCAGGCGAGGGCTGCTCCGCCGGCTGCGCGCCATGGGGCTCCACGGCGATCAGGATGGGCCATAGCAGTGGTAGTGGCTGCAGTGGTGGAGATGGTGAGCGTTGCCGTGCCGTTGCTTCCGCCGGCAATGGGGACCGGGCTTGGGGCAAAGCTAAAGGTGGGCGGATGAACGGCGCCGGCCGGGCTGGAGGTGACGGCGGCGGTAAGCGCTACGCTTCCGGTGAAGCCTCCGACGGGCGCGACGGTGATGGTGGATGTGTTGCCGGTGGTGGCGCCGGCGAAAACTGTGACGGCTGCACCCTTGATGGTGAAGCTTGGCGGCGGTGGAGCGGTGATGGTGACGGCGCCCGAGCCAGACGCGCCCTTGTAAATGGTGGAACTTGCCGCGTCCGGAGTGTACGTGCCGGACAGGGTGTCGGCGCCAACGGCCAGGGCTCCGGCCGGAATGTTGATTGTGGCGCTGCCACCAGCTATAGACGTGGCTGGGGAGACATACGTGCCGCTGACCAGAGTCACCGAACCGGTGGGAGTGGCGTTGCCGGCTCCGCCATTGACGGTGATCGTAATCGGTAATGCTGATGTTGAGACGATGCTGCTTGAGGACGGCATGACGGTGATCGTTGGCGTTATGAGCGCGACTCCGATGACGGTAACGGAGGCGGTTTGGGAGGCGCCAATGTAGTTCGAGGAGCTGGCCGCATCCGGCGTGTAGGTGAGGGTGAGCCTGTCCGTGCCGACCGGTAGCGCTCCCGCGGGAACAATAATCGTTGCATACGCAGACTGAAGCGTGTAAGCCGCGGAGGTGTAGCTGCCGCTGGTGAGGACGACCGTCCCGGTGATACTGCTTGGTCCGACGACAGTAACCCACACCGTCAGCGGCTGTGCTGTGGTGATGTTGAACGCAGATAGCGATAAAAAAAACGCCGGCTTGAATTTCGTAACAGTCTCGGTTCCAGTCCCCGTTGCGCTGTTATAGATGTTGGCGCTCTGGGCATCCGGGGTGTAGACGACAGTCATCAAGTCTGTGCCAATCGGCAGGGACCCGGCGGCGAAGTTGATCAAGCCGCTGCCGTTGGGCGGAAGAGTTATGGAGGTATTGAAGGTTCCGCTGGTGAGTTTGACCGTTCCAGTTGGCGGCTGATTGCCGGGGCCGCCGTCGACGGTTACCGAAACGCTGTATGCGTCGAAGATGGTGACAGACGAATTTGGCTGCACCAGGACGGCGGGTGTGATTTTGGCCAAAGCCGTCACTGTCAAAGAACTCGATCCCGAAGCGCTGTTGTAGAAGGGAGAGACTGCCGCGTCCGGCGTGTAGCTGACGCGGAGCGCGTCAGTGCCGGTTGCCAGCGAATCGGCCAGAATGTTGACGATGGCGCTTCCGACAGTGAGCGCGACGGGGCCAGAGGAGTAGCTGCCACGGGTCAGGGATACGGTTCCGGTCGGTGTAGTGTAGCCGGCCGGGCCGCTGACGGCGATCGTAACAACGAGGCCTTGCGCAGTGGTGATGGTCGATGAGGACGGGGTGACAGCTACGGTGGGAGTGACCTTCGGCGCGGCGGTAACGGTTACAGAGCTTGTTGCCGATGCCGGGTTGTAGGTGGTGGAAGCACCAACGGGCGGCGCGAAGTTCAGGGTGAGCGTGTCCTTGCCAACCGCCAACGATAGCGCAGGAATCCTGAAGGTCGCAACACCGTAGAAAAGGTCCTGCGACGCCGAGTAGCCGCCTCCGCTCAGGGTGATGGTGCCCATAGGCGTGTAGTAGCTGAGCCCGTTGACGGTCACGGTCACAGTCAGCTCCTGCGCGGTGGTGATGGCGGAGGAGGAGAGCGTCACCGTGAGCGTTGGTGTGGTCTTGATCTCGACGTAGTTGTTAAGGAACGTCGTGATATCCAGCGATCCCAGGCCGGTTACTTCGTCATATCCGGCGTTCACCGCGTAGCCGGGCTGGTTCCCGGTGAGGTTGATGGGGCCTGCGATGCTGTTGTTGCACATGCTTGGAGTGCTGAGCAGGCAGATGTTCAAGCCTGCGGTGGCAACGGTTACGTCATGGAAGGCCGCGGGCGTCGTGGCAGCTTCACGGTAGATCTCTGGGTTGAGGTTTCCTTGCGGGGATCCGAGTTTTAGATCGAGCAAGGCTGCCACGCCTGCCATGCTTGGAGCCGCTGCCGAAGTGCCGGCGAAGGCGGTGAAGGTGTAGCTGCCGGTCGAGGAGGAGACACAACTGGCTCCGCCGGCGGCGAAACAACCGAAGTATCCATCGTGCATGGAAGACGAGAATGAGACGTCGGGTGTATAGCGTCCGGATCTAGCCGCGGGTACACCGGTTCCGGTCTGCCAGGATGGTGTGGCGATGACTTTGCTGACTCCGCCTCCGGAAGCGGCAATCATGCTGGTTAGGCCGACCCACGATTCATTCCAGCCGCCCTCGGGAATATATCCGAAAGCCGACTGCAGAGTGCTGCTGTTGCTGGAGCTCCAATAAGCGGAAGGATTGGCGGTGTCGTTGAACTCGGTACCGCCGACGCAGGTTGCATAGCTGGAAGAGCAGATGTAGTTCGGGCTATTGGCAATCGGGGGGGCAGGGGGAACGACAAATGCGGCGTCGCAACCGGCTGCGCCGGAGTCGCCGGAGGAGACGAAAACCGAAATCCCTTCAGAGGCGGCCTGCTGGAAGAGCTGGTCCCAATACTGCACCCCGGCCGGCCCCCCGGACGACTCGCAATCTCCGAAGCTGATGGTCATTACCTGGACGGGAACCGGTGTGGTCTGAACCATGTATTGCGCGTCTTCGCCAATGCCGCTGCTGGTAGCAGACGATGGGGAGGCTACTAAGAGTAGATTGGCGCCGGGGGCGACGCTGCCCGCGCGCAGCACGTCAAGGGTTGCCTCCACCTGGCCGCTCAGGTCCACAGTGGCGGCGGGGGGAGAGGTATAGGCGGGGCCTGGGTCGATTCCTCCGAATGCGGTGGGAACCACTTCAGTTGGATTGGAAAAGTAGTTTCCGGTCTTCTGCCGGAAGTTGTCGAAGTCGGCAAAATCAGTTCGCGACCAACTCACAATGCCGATGGTGAACTGAGCGCCCGTAGAACCTGGCGGGATGTTGTAGATGGCGGCGAAATCCGCGGGCGCCAGAAAATGCTCTCCGTTGGAGGAGTTGGCGTCCGGCATCGCCGTTCGAGGCGCTGCCATCGAGTGCATGGGGTGTTCAGGAATCGTATAGAGGCCGCGAATGGACTTGATTGCCGGGACGAGAGCTTGCGGAATCGTGGGATCGGAAGAAACCGACATGCGCTCTACGCCGTCCACTTTGTAGTTGTGCAACTCGGTCTGGAAGGCCCTGCCGACGTTCGCCGCCGTACCACCAAACCCGATGAAAAGCCGGCTCGGCGAAACCCAGTTCACGTGCAGGCCCTGCGATTGCAGCCAGCCGGTAATGGTTGCGATGTCAGCTTCAGAGAGGCCAAATCGGTCCCCTACCTCGGCTGGAGTGAGCCAGTGATGGTAGTCGAGCGAAGCAGGGTTTTGCTGGTTCGCCAAAAAGCTCTCAAAGGCCTGTTCCTGTTCCGGCGACCGGGACAAAACCAACGTGATGCGCTCAAGGGGCAGATTCTGGGGCACCAACCCTGTGCTGTTGCTTGCGTTCGCCCATTGCGGATGATGATTGGGCAACACCATGGGGCGCGCGAAATCCGCATCTGGAGCGATTCGGTTGGGTGTCTGTGCGGAGACTGCGGACCCAGCGAAGGCCGCCAAGGCAAGAAGGACCGCCGCAACCTGACGGGAGCCTGGCCGCGAAAAGGAAGAAAAGAACCAGGGCAGCAGCGTACGCATCGATCACCTTTTCGTTTTGAGGTCAATTCGGGAGATTTGAAAAGATTATGGGCTCGATCTGAGGATATTACAAGGCTGAGCGAATTCTCGCCGCTCGACTGGCCCGGTCGAGCCGGCGGATCGAATAATAATTGTTGCAACAAATAGATGGCCTGCAACATCATACTTTCAACAGCGGATTTCGCGCGGAACTTACCGCTTTCCCCTGTTCCCGTAATTGTTCGGCGAGCGATTCCCTGGCTCTGCCCGAACCCAAACCGAACACCCGGCGGCATAATGGCCAGCCAACGAGAGGATATGAATCGATGAAGCGTTTGGCACTTGTAACCGGCATTTTGGCGTTGGCGGCTCCCCTGGCCCTAGCGCAGGCATCCACCTGGACCGCAGACTCGGCGCACAGTGAGGTCGACTTCAGCGTTCGCCACCTGGGAATCTCCAACGTGCATGGCCGCTTCGGCAAAATCGACGCGACCCTGACCTATAACGAAGCGGATGTGAGCAAGTCTACTGTGAAGGCCACGATCGACGTCACCGGTGTGAACACGGGCGTGGCCTTTCGCGACAACGATCTCAAGAGTGCCACCTTCTTCGAGACGGAGAAGTTCCCCACGGCCACCTTCACCAGCACCAGCGTTGCCAAGAGCGGCAGCATTCTGAAGGTGACCGGCGACCTGACTGTGCACGGCGTTACAAAGCCGGTAGTGCTGGAAGTGGAAGGCCCGTCGGCACCGGTGCAGGGCATGGACAAAAAGCAGCACTCCGGATTTTCGGCTACGACAACCATTAACCGGCTGGACTTCGGCCTCGGCGCCAAATACCCGGACAACATTGTCGGCAACAAGATCACGCTGACCATCGAACTGGACTTCGCCAAGCAGTAAAGGACGCCGAAAAGGGGGAGGCTGACGATGGCAGGCCTGAAACTCGAGATCGAGCAGGAGCGCCCCTTTTCCAGCGTGGAGGAGGAGGCGCTGCTCAACCTGCTGCGCACGGCGGATTGCCTGCAGCGCGCTTTCCATCGCAAAACCCGGGACTGGGGCGTCACTTCGACGCAGTACAACGTGCTGAGAATCCTGCGCGGCGCCCATCCCCAGGGGCTCACGTGTTCCGCCATCGGCAGCCGCATGATAACTGCCGAACCGGACATTACGCGGTTGCTGGCCAGGCTGAAGGGCCTAAAGCTCATTCGCCGGCATCGCGACCGGCACGATCGCCGCGTGGTCTGGACTCATATCTCAGAGGCTGGGCTAGGCTTGTTGCAGGAGATGGACCCTGTCATCCAGCGGGTTCCGGTGGAATTGCTCGGTCACTTAAGTAACGCGGAAAAGGCCGAGTTGATCCGGGTGCTGGAGTTGGCTCGCCAGCGCAACGAGAATACCGAGGAGTGTTGCGGCGCGGGGGCGGAAAAACGGGGTTGAGCTACGTCGTCACGGTCTTGTGTACGGCCTGCTCTTCATCCGCATCGGCCTGAATAATCTTGTTATGCAGACAATAAAGAGCCAATTCAAGCCGGTCTGAGACTCCCAGCTTGTCATAGATCTTGCGCAGATAATTTTTGATCACCTGCTCGGTGGTCCCCAGTTGGAAGGCAATTTCCTTATTGCGCTTTCCCTGGGTGATGCAGGTGATGATGGACATTTCCTTGGGGGAGAGTCGAGGTTGGGAACGCGGGTTCACCAATGCAGCCGCCTGGGCACGGTAGGCTTCGATTACCCAATTCACGGATTGATTGTCGATCCAGGTTTCGCCGGCGGCAATTCTGCGCACGCAACGGACCAGCAAGTCGGGCGAGATGGAGCGGGAGATGATGCCGCGAACGCCGCGCCTGTAAAGTTCGACAGTATGACTTTCGTCCGCGGAGGTGGCCTGCACGATCAGTTTGATATCGGGAGCCATCTTCAACAGCTCGGGAATGACGTTGGCAGTGCCGTTCAGCAGGGCACCCTCGAGGAGAACGATGTCGGAGGGGTAGCGCTCAATGGCGGCGCGCAAATTCTCGATAGAATCCGCTTGGGCAACGACCCGAAGGTCGTCTTCGAGGGCGAAGACCTTGCGAATCCCGACACGGTAGATGGCCTGGGAGTCCGCAAGAATGATGCGAACAGATCCGGGCTTAACTGGAGCATCAAGGACTTCAACCTCGGCTGAAACTTCCAAAAAATCCATAGTTCACTGACCACGCCAACTCAGGCATTACTGCTCGGCGAACTGATATTCATCAATTGTCGCGGCAGTTTGAAAATGAGATTGGCTCATGGAGCAGCGTACCACACGTCCAACACAATGGACCAGAACATCCCTGGGGGTACCCAGAATCGCACCGGGCATTCGCAGCGAAAAACGGATATCCAGGCCGGCCGGCACATGGCTATCCATTCGGAAAAGAGCGCCACTGGCGGAGACGTTCAAGGTTACCGCGGCAAACTCTCCGTTTCCCGTCGATAGCACGACTGGCAAGGAAAGAGGAAAGCGGACCGCACAACGAACTTCCTGCCTTGGGGACGCAAGAATTGAGGGAGGGGCCGAAATCGACAGATTCGATTTTGAAGTTTGCATGTGCTGCACCATGGACCTGTAGTGGTCCAAAGATTACTCTAGTCGAGATTACGCCTCCTCACTACGGCACCAAAGTTTTCCACAAGGTAACCTGCTTGTCTTAGGGGCAAGAAAGTGGGGATTTTGCACCATGGAAGTTGCACAAACCATGGGTCGTCCCGCTTCAAGGCAAGTTCGTCACATTATCCGGCCGCTGGATAGAAAGCCGCCGACGCGCCTACCCACTCGCGGTTTCTGTTGTGGTCCACGCCCATCATCTTTCCCCGCCCCAGGCGCACAAGGGAAAGGGCCGGAGTAAGGCTGCCACCATCCGGCCACAGGTACAAGACGCGTATTTCAGCCTGGGTGGGCCCGTGCGGCGTCTCGATCGTGGGCACGAAGTTCATCCGCTGTTGCAGCAGGAAGTCCCGGCGCCGGTCGGGAGGGATCTGCTCCAGTTGGCCCTGCGTGGGATTGAACTGAATCCCCTTTCCCGCGAAGGAAAACAGCGGTTTAAGCAGCAGGTCGCTATAAACTGTGCCAGGTCCGCCGGGTGCGGGAAGAGGCACCCCGGCTGTAGCCAATTCCGCGCGGCCCCCGCCATCGAGGAAATCGTTGAGGAAGACTGCCGGAGGCACGACCGGGTGAGCAGTTGGCGGCCGCGAAAGCCAGGGTATCGAAAACTTGCTGATGAGGAAGTACCAGTTGGGGTGACCCGCCCACTCCACATCCCACGCGCGGGTAAGGTCGAACGGCAAGCGGATCCCGCGTGCAATGAGCTCATCGGCGATCGCGCGGTTATAGATGCGGTGGATGGGAACTGGGCGGCCGGCGGCGTTGCGGTAGTGCAGTTTGTTCCCGACGGTCTCGATAGTGGCGATGTCTACCACCGAAATGCCCAGCCGGTGCGCGGTCGCTTCGAAGTCGGGCCGCGTCTTCTGATGGAGGGGATCCACCTCGGTGAGCACCACGTTCTCCGGATCGTGACGACCTAGAACTGTCCGTCCAAAAAGCTCCCTGTAGCCGGCCTCGGTCAGCCCGCTCAGGAAGGTACCAAGAGTGCCAGGCAATCCGAATACTTCTCGATACGTCGAGCAGAGGAGCGCCTGGTAGCTATAGACCGACGGAAAGGCTTGAATCTCGACCAGCCTGGGAACCAGTTCCCCCGCGGGATTGCGCACCCAGGCGAAGTCGGCGGTGAGGAAATGCGGATGGGCCGTCTCTCGAGCCACGCGGTAACCCGCGGGAATGGCATGGCGCGCCGCAGCCAGGTATGCAGGATTGGCCATCAGGGAGCGGGCAAGCTCCGCACCGGCGCTCGCCATTCCCTCCAGTAAGGAGAGCGGCACAAAGATGGGTGTCTCGGCGATCCGAAATTCAACCGGGGCGCCGCATCGCTGTTCCAGCAAAGCAAGCAGCGACGCATAGTTTTCCGGCAGATACTTTTGGTTGAATTGGGTGCGTAGCTCCGAAATCAACTCCTTGTCCTCATCTCAGACTCCCTATTGCTTGTCCATCTGGGGCTGAATCTGTTTGTAACCCGTCGGAACCTCGAAGTGAGAAGGGTCAACGGGGTCGGTAGAGAAGCCGGATGTGGTAATTTGCGACTCCATCAGGACCGCACTCGTTGCCTGCGGAGTCTTTGAATCCTGATTAGGGTTTTGATTGGACGGCTGCGTGTCAGCCTGCTCCTTCTTCTTGCGGCCAAAGCCACCAAATCCGCCCAGGCCGCCAAGGCGGCTGGTCAGAGCGGAGGCCGCACTTTGCTTGGCAACATCGCTGCCGCTGGGCATGACAGGGGAAGGGTCGGCCGGCAGCGGAGCCTCTGACGCCGCAGGCAACGGTTGTCCATTGACGGTGGTGCCCATACGCATGATCTGCATCACGGGCACTCCCTGTAGTTTTTGCATTTCTTTGCCCATGTCGGAAAGGGCCTGAGTTGCACCCGGATTCTGGGCAAGAAGCTTGCTGAGGTCTAATCCGATTCCGGCGGTGATCGTTCCCATCTTTGCCGCCATGCGCATGTAGAAGTCGCGCATCTGTCCATAGCCCGGAAACTCCGGCACGAGCCACATGTCGTTGGTAATGGCCAGGCTTCCGGTCTGTTGGCTCTTCTGGTCTGTCGCATTCATCATCATGGTCATGATGGCTTCGTTGGCAGCAAGCCCGCTTACCTGCTTCTCTGCGCCGGTTTTGCGTACCTTGACGTCGAAGCTCATTTTGACATCGTTTGCATCGGGCTTTGCCGCTGGCGGAGGGGCGGCGGACGCATTCTGATGCTTCTCCAATTCCTGCTTCGCCTTCTCCATTTGCTCTTTCATCTGCTGGAAGGTAATCACGGTGTAGGTTCGCTTCAGCGTGTCGATGTGGGTGACGGTCTCCTTGTCCAGATCAATGATTTCAATACTGTCGCGGGACACATTGGCCATGCGGTTGTCTTTGAGGTAAATGCTCGAGACGATGGGGTCTCCAGCTTTGCGCGCCTGGGAACTGAAGGCGCCGGCCATTTTGAGCATGCTCAGAATCGAGCCGCCCGTGATCTGGGTGGTTTGCTGATAGCTGTAGTCAGCGAAAAGAGATGTTGGTACGGCAAGTGTAAGCGCCAGGACAGTCAATTTCTGAAAAGGACAGAAACGCATGAATAACCTCCGGAGTCGGAAACAACGATTTGGCGGAAGCCCTCTAGCGCAGGGAAGTGAGCGCCAACAATCGTGTGGAGTATACGTGGGCTCATGGTTCGAGTCAATGAAGCCGAATGTTCATCGAATAAGCAGGAAAATAAACAGCGCGCGAACAGAGAGAGTCTCCTGTTGCTGTGAATTGCGGAGGTGTTCGCCGGGAACGTGGGCGGGTAATCTCCTGAACTGACGATCGGTTTCCTGTTCACATCGAAATCTTCATTAAATAATTGACGAAAGGGTTACTATTAAATAATTGACGAAAGGGTTACTTTTGTTGTAGATGTTCCCCCCCAATTGGGTTACCCTTTTTGTACGAAGTTTTACCCTAAGGAGAAGTACGACCATGACAGCGAAAGTGTTGAATGTCCGCCTTGTTGTCCTTATTGCCGTCCTTTTTATCACCTCCACTTTAGCCTTCGCCAATCCGGCGACTGTGCCTTCCCAGTCACTCGCCGTGGTCCATGTTTCAGCGCTCAGCCCCGGTAATGTGCCTCCGCTGCCGCCGACTAATCCCCTCCCGAACCCCAATGGGAATCTCGCGAAGCTCAGCCCCGGCAACGTGCCTCCCCTGCCTCCGAC
>PLZC01000297.1 GCA_003151985.1 Acidobacteriaceae bacterium | reverse complement strand
CCATCTTCGCGCTCACCGGCATGGTCCTGTTGTGGTGCTGGCGTTGGTCAGAGCACGCGCAGGCCCTGGCGATGGTTCAAAATACCCAGGTGGCATCGGCGCCGGTAAAGCGAGTTGCCATGGAGCCTTACCCCGTCAATCCTTTCCACTGGCACGCGATTCTAGAGACGGATGCCTTCTACCAGACCGCCGAGATTGACACGCGAACCGGCTCGATTGAATCAGATTCCGGCAGAGACGTGCTTTTCAAACCGGCCACAACCCCGGCCACCGAAGTCGCCAAGCGCACGCCCCTGGGGCAGGCTTATCTCGACTGGGGCACGTGGGCCGTGGCGCGCGACCTGGGCCCTGAGCCCATTCCCGGCCCGGTGGCGGGTTTAGACCCCCCGAATCTGCCGCCCAACCGCCAATGGACCACCGTCCAGTTCACCGACCTGAGGTTTGCCTACTCTTTTATTGGCTCAGGCAATGCTACCGGCCGCTCGCCGCTCGGCGGATGGGTGTATATCGTTGATGGGCATGAAGATGCCGGCGAAGCGATGGGTGGGCGGGTGCAGCGCTAGCGGGCCTTTGCCCCTTATCAAAATCAGTGTTTGCGCGGTCTAGAGCATTTCTCATGTTGGTGTNNATATTGCACTCTACACCATCAAGAGAGATGCTCTAACTTCGGCGAAAGTATTGCGCATACAACAATGGCCGCCCATCGGCGGCCATTCTGATCCCACAAATTTGTCATCCAGAGCGAGCGCAGCGAGTCGAAGACCCCGCGTTTCTTAACGGTCTCCTACCGGTTCACCCCAGCCTAGGTGCCCCATCCTGCCCGCGTCTTTGTTTTTGCGGGCAGGGTGGGTTACCTCGACACTCCATCAACCTACCGGTTCACGCCAGCGGCCGAAGCAAAGCCATCGGACTGCGTCGGAGGAATGGTACTCACAGGCGGCGGATCCACGAACGAGGAATTTTTAGCGTTGATGGCGCCCGAGTAATCCGGTCCAAGACCAAGCTTCTTGAGGGCTCGTGAGTCGGGCATCAGCTTGGTCTGCCAACCCTGGTCTGCCTGGTATTTCTGCATGGCCGCCGCAGTGCTCGCATCCCAACTTCCGCTCGCATCGCCATTCAGATAATGCTCGTGGATCAGCGCTTGCTGGATTTCGGTCACGCGATTGGACTCAATCGCTTGCTGCCCACGGGTCTTGTGCGACTTGGATGCCTTGCGCCCCCCGTGCGAATGACCGCTGGTGGGAGCCCTGTGAATGTGGGTAGCGAAAGCCGGTGCCGTAACCATCGCAACTGTCAGTGCAACCGCCATTACTTTAGTCAATTTAGTCATGCAGGTCCCCTCTAAGAAAAGAAATCGCGGTGCGTTTTCCGTTGCAGTCTAATGGAGCGTCCCGCATTACGACAAGGCAAAAACCACCTATTAAGTACAAGTCTATCAGGGATTAGAATAGCCAGCCGGCCGGAGTCCCGCAACGGGAACCCCGGCCGACCCCGCTTAATTATTCCAACGTACCCCCCAGGTAGTTGATTCCGCCCCCCGGTCGTCGCGGATCCACAACCTCAAACACCACGTCGTCGCCGGATTTCAGCTTGCTCACCACCGCATCGAACTCGTCCTTCGTGCCCGTAGCCTGCTTGTTGATGCGAATGATCAACAGGCCCGGTTCAAGTCCCTGCCGATCGGCGAATGAGCCCGAGTGTACAGACTGTACAACTACGCCCGGAGTGTGAAGCTTCGAGGCTGTTGCCGGGGAAACATCCCGAACCACCATGCCAAGCTTGGTCTCGCCAACGTCGCCCTTTTCGTCCTGGTCCTTCTGCACCTGTGCCTCGCCCAACTCGGCAAACACCTTGTCCCGGTCGCCGATGGTCACCGTTGCGTCGGCTTGCTTGCCGTCGCGCAGGTAACCGAGGCGTGCGCTTGACCCCGGCCGTCGGCTGGCAATCTCATTCACCAGGTCGTCACCGTCCTTGATATTGCGCCCATCGATAGCCACCACGATGTCTCCGGCCTTGAGCCCAGCCTTCTCCGCCGGGCCTCCCGGCTGCACTTGCTGCACCAGGACCCCGTTCTTGAATCCGTACACGCGGTTCACTGCGCCCGAGAGCCCCTGCCGGAATTGAATCCCAATCGACCCGCGCGTTACCTTGTGGCTGGCGCTCACCAGGTCGTTGTATATCTCGGCCACGGTGTTGGATGGCATAGCGAAGCCGATGCCCTGATAGCCCGCGGACTGGGTGAAGATTGCCGTGTTCACTCCAATCACTTCGCCGTTCATGTTCAGCAGCGGCCCCCCGGAGTTGCCCGGGTTGATGGCTGCGTCGGTCTGGATGAAGTGCTGGAACTGGCCGCTGGCGCCCGGCTCGATAGTCCGGTTTTTTGCAGAGATAATGCCCGCCGTAACCGTCTGCGACAGCGCAAACGGGCTGCCGATCGCCTCCACCCAATCGCCCACCTGCGACGAATCGGAGTTCCCCAGTTTCACGGTTGGCAGTGGCGTGCTCGTTTCGATTTTGATGACCGCCAGATCGGTGGCCTTATCGGTACCAATCACGCGCGCCGGCCGGCCCAGGTCCTGACTGTCCGGGTCCGTCGAGAGCTTCACGTAGATCTTGTCCGCCTTGTCCACAACGTGGTTGTTGGTAATGATGTATCCCTTCGGATCGACAATGAAGCCCGAGCCGAGCGACTCGCGAATCGTCCCGTCGTCACCGCCATCCTGGTCGGGAACCTGGCCGCCGAAGAAATGCTTGAAGAAGTCCTGGAAGTTGTCCGGCCCCTGCCCCTGTCCCTGTCCTTGTCCCTGTCCGGGCTGCTGATCCTCATCCGGGTTATCGGGATTCTGTTGATTGGGCTGAGCGCGGCCGTGGAAGTTGCGACGGCCCTTGTTTGCCGACGGCTTGGGCAAAGTCTCGGTGTTGATGTTCACCACCGCGGGAGCAACCTGGTGGGCAATCTTCACAAATTCGTTAGGAGGGACAGCTGAATTTAGGACTTTCAGCGGAGTGGCATCGGCGCTGCTGTTGAGTTTTTCTTGTCCGCGGACCCCGTGCGCAATGTAGGAGCCGCCAACAATGGCGGCCGAAAGCGTGGCAAGCAAGACGAACACTGAAGCGAGACGGCGTGAACGAAGCCGTTCAAAGAGCGATTTCATAAGTTCCAGGACCTCTTTAGGGTGACCAGCCATCTGGCCGGCGAAGTTCACTGCACCATCGTAAGTATAGCCAGTAGCGGGCGATCCCGTCAGGCTCGGTCGGTTCCTCGGCTTGCTGCCTAGGCAAGTCACACGCGGACCATTCCTTGGGTATAGACGCGATTGAGCGGAAAGAGTCGCACGAAGTTCCCATTCACCCGGCACCCAGTTCGATCCTAACCACCTCATAATGGTTGCCATTCCGGGATGAGCGACATCGCCGGGATGCCTGTCCCTGCATGAGCCATTTGCTTGATGAGGGTGCCCCAGGGCCTCTCCTGAGCCTGTCGAAGGATCTCGACTTTGAGACCTGAGAAAGTACGAATCTCGATCTGGATACGCAACTCCCGTTTGATCCATCCCATAAAATGTGTGCCGCGCGGCACACCTGATCGAAGATGCGCTGGAACTTCGTTCAGTTCTTCAGATTGCCTTACAAAGTCAGCGGACAGGTTCGGCGATGTCCTCAAGCTTCATGCGCCGAGGGCACATGCGGCAACGGCATCAACTCCGTAAGAGCAATCCCGCTCAGAATGAGCAACGCGCCACAAGCGGGGCGCAACCCCAGCCTCTCGCCCATCACCAGAAACGACGTAATCCAGGCAAAAACCGGCTCCATGGTCAGCAGCAGCGCCGTGTGAGTGGAAGGCAGTACGGACTGAGCCCAACTCTGGATTGAGAAGGCCGCGGCCGTGGCCAGAACCGCGGCAACGCCCAACGCGGTAAAAAGACGAGGCGTCCAGGTAATATGCGGATGCTCGATCAGCGGCAGGCTCAATGCCATGAAGACCGCGCAAAAGCCGACTTGCAGCAGCGCCAGGGGCTGAAACCCGATGCGTGGCGACACGTGGCTCAGCGCGATGCAATGAAAGGCGAAGCCGACAGCGCAGCCCAATGTCAGCACATCGCCCAGGTTGATTGAAGACAGATCGGGCAGCAGGTGAATCATGGCGCTCACCCCGGCATTCTGTCCCTGCGCCTGCATAGCGGTCGGCGCGGTCAGCAGCACAATTCCAACAAATGCCAGCGCGGCGCCCACAAAGGCATTCCAGCGCGGGTGCCGGGCGCCAGGCGGGCGCAGACCGGGGATGGACGAGAACAACGGCACCAGCACCACCAGCAGCCCGGTGATGAACGCGCATTTCGAGGGCGTGGTCCGGGCCAGGCCGGTGGTTTGGAACTGGTACCCTGTGGCCAGGCATAGGCCCACCACGGCTCCGGCCCCCACTTGCCAGCGCCGAATCCCGCGCCAGTAGCGGTGATAGGCAAGGGCAAGCACAGCGAAGGCCAGCGTCATCCGCACCAGGTTGAAGGCGGCGGGCGATGCGTCTGCAAGTGCGCCCTTGATCACCACAAAGGTCGAGCCCCAGACAGCAACCACGAACAACATCAGCAGATAGGCGCGCAATTTCATCTGTTTGGATTATTGCAAGTCAGTTTGCGGAAGCACTCGTTCCGGACGCGAAGCTTCTTCGCTTTGAAAGGGCCCGGCTTCAGCCGCGCCGCCGGCGACAGAAAAAGATGCCCCGGGCATTAGAGGCTGCGGTAAAACTCCCGATTCCGGGGCTTTGTAACAGTCATCCACTGGCTTCGCCGACCCACGAGGGAATGAAACTGCGCCAATCCATGCTGCCCGCTAACTTGCCAACTTGCCAACCCCGCGTTAGCGGGGGCTAACTCGCTGCTTTTGTTCAAAGACTTTCTTCTCACTTACCATTTGGATTGTTCAACTCACACTTCAACTTGAACCCAGTTTCTTTTTAGGGCACGACTTCTAGCCTGTCCTGAGCGCAGCCGAAGGATGCCGATAAGGCCAATAAAATCAATGGGCCTTACAGGCTGCGGAAAAACTCGATTCGG
>PLZC01000250.1 GCA_003151985.1 Acidobacteriaceae bacterium | reverse complement strand
TGTACTAAGGCAGCTACCCCACTACATCATTTATCGTCTGGGCAGTCATGGCGTTGGCGACATACAGAATTTGCGCTTTGGCCCGAAAAACCGTGATTTCGCTGTTTCGGATAAATGACCATCTGTGTGGCGGCCTACACTAGCCCCTAGTCCCTAATCCCTAGTCCCTAACCCCTGCCTTTACATCTCCCGCGCCCGCTCAATCGCCCGAATCACCGCCTGTGCCTTGTTCAGCGATTCCTGGTACTCCAGCTCCGGCACAGAATCCGCCACGATCCCCGCCCCCGCCTGCACGTAACCCTTGCCGCCCGTAGCCAGCATCGACCGGATCGCAATGCAAGAATCCAGATTGCCGGAAAAATCGGCGTAAAGCACGGCCCCGCCATAAGTCCCGCGCCGCGCCGGTTCCAGCTCTTCAATAATCTCCATGGCCCGCACCTTGGGCGCGCCGGAGAGCGTCCCGGCAGGGAAGCAAGCTCGCAGCGCATCCACAGCCGTCAGTTCCGGCTTGAGCTGCCCCTCGATCGTGCTCACAATGTGCATCACGTGCGAGTAGCGCTCCACGTACATCAGCCGGTCCACCTTCACGCTGCCGAACTGGCTCACCCGTCCCACATCGTTGCGTCCCAGGTCCACCAACATCACGTGCTCGGCGCGTTCTTTCTCGTCGCTCAGCATCTCCTTGGCCAGCGCATCGTCTTCCGCCTCACTGGCTCCTCGGGGGCGGGTTCCGGCAATGGGACGGTACTCGACCTTTCCTTGATGTACTCGAACCAGCAGTTCCGGCGAAGACCCCGCCAACTCCACTACCTTCTGTGGGCCCCTCTTTTTCGACGAGTTCCTGGCCTCGCCCGTCTGCGCGCCCAGCCCACCCTCGGGCGTAACGCGCAAAAAATACATATAAGGACTGGGGTTCACCGTGCGCAGCGCCCGATAGACCTGGAAGCTATCCGCGCCCGGCTCCACGTCGAAGCGCTGCGAAAGCACGGCTTGAAAAATATCCCCTGCCGCGATGTACTCCTTCGTGCGGGCCACACCGGCCAAATAATCCTTCTTGGAAGTGCGGTATTTCACCTTGAGTTTGCCCGGGCGGGCCGCGCTCCGCCGTTTCTCGACCAGAAGTTTGGGCAGCGGCTTGGCCAGCCGTCTTTCCAGCTTTGCCAGCCGAGCCACGGCCTTGTCATAGGCGTCCCCGGGATCGCCGCGCATCACGTCCGCCGTTACCACCAGCCATAGCTCTTTGCGCACATGGTCGAAGGCCAGCACCTCATCGAAGAACAACAGGCAAGCGTCGGGAACTCCCAGTTCGTCGGTGGCCAGGTTGGGCAGCCGCTCGATCTGGCGCACAGCGTCATAGGACAAAAAGCCCACCGCGCCGGCCGTGAACGGCGGAAGCCCCGGCAGCCGCGCAGGCTTGTGCCCGGCCAGCGCCCGCTGCAAAACAGCAAAAATGTCGCCTTCGAATTCGACGACCTTCTTGCCCTCGGTGATGGTAATCTCGTGACCCCGCGCCACAATCCGCTTGAACGGCGCCAGCCCAATAAAGGTGTAGCGGCCCACTTGCTCGCCGTTCTCCACCGACTCGAGCAGAAAACACTCCCGCTCCGGCCACGCCGCCCGCAGGAACGCGGAGACGGGCGTTTCGAGATCCGCCGTCAGGGTGCGGCAGACCGGAACCAGCGTGTGATCTTTAGCGAGCGCCAGGAACTCTTTGCGGCTTGGCAGGACGGAAATTTCAGTAGCCTTCACAGCCCCAGTGTAATTGCTCCACTTCGGAGACCCAAGTCCGGTTCCTCTTGCCTTGGGGTCTGTGCATTATTCCATTCAATAAAATCAATAAAATCAACAGGGCTTTAGCCCCTGCGGTGCAGAATGCCTATTGCGCATCCCGGACGCAGCGGAAACCAACCCCGCCGGATCGGTCATAGCCTGGGGCCATCAAAAGCAGCTTGCTGTGCTCGTCGTTGCGATAGGCCTGGGGAAAGTACCATATCGATCCCTGAGGCTGGTAATACTCGCCGCCGCGAAGGATAGCGGCGCGGGTGTGCTCGTCGGTGAACTCTTCAGTCCACTGCCACACATTGCCCACCAAGTCCATCACACCGTAAGGGCTGGCGCCTTGCGGATGGGTATCGACAGCGTCGGGGCCTGTCATGGAACGGCCCGTGACGGGTGTAGGCACGTTTGCAGGCTGCCATATATTTCCCCAGGGATAAGTCCGGCCGTCGCTGCCCTGCGCCGCGAGTTGCCACTCCCACTCGTGCGGCAGCCGCTTGCCGGCCCACTTGGCGTAGGCCCGCGCATCCTCGAGAGAGACCCAGGTCACCGGTCGTTTTTCCCAGTCCTCGGGATAGCTGCCGCCCTTCCAGTCGCGGAGAAAGTCGATGGCGTCCTTGGGAGCGTAGTGAGTGGAGTCGAGGAATTGTTTGAACTGCGCATTGGTTACCGGAAACTTGTCGATAAAAAACGGAGCAACCTGCATGGCCTTTTCGTGGAAGCGGCGAGGGGAGTTTTCCCATGGGTATTGAACATCGACGCCGGGGGCCGCGTCGCCTTCGATCTCCGTCCCTCGCACCTTGAAGACAAACTCGCCGCCTGGGATCCGCACCATGCCTTCCGGTGCTTCGGCCGTGGGCTTGGTAGGTGGAATCTCGACGATTTTTTGTGCCAACACTGACGGTTCATGCGAGTAGGCGATGAGCGGTTTGGACGTCATGGCTGCAGTGCGCTTCATTAAGCTTCTGATCGCTTCGCTCGGTTCCGCCGGCGTGGCCAGAATTGCGCCGTAGCCATTGGCTTCAATTTCGAAGCTCAGCAGTGCGGTTATATTCCCCGTCTCCGGATTCAGCACAGGCTTCAATTCCACGCCGTGATAGAGATCGAAGTAGCGCATCCCCGCAGTGAACGGCACATCCATCTGCATGCCGTCGATGTCGTAGTCCATGCGGTTGACGATGGTCCACACAGTTTCGTGGGCAAGCGGCCAACGGCTGGCATAGACGCCGAAGCTATGCATGGGATAGAGCGGCTCCCAGTCGGGGCTGACCAGAAACGGGGAAACTCCGCGCTCGATAGCTGCTACACGGCGCGTGGCCTCGGCATCGCGAGGATTAATGCCGTTCCAAATGCCCCACACGTTCTCCCAACTCTCAAAGCCGG
>PLZC01000233.1:16126-40722 GCA_003151985.1 Acidobacteriaceae bacterium | reverse complement strand
ACAAACAGCGACCCGGCATTCCTTCGCATCCTGGCCAAGTCCGAGCGGTACAAGCTCCGCTACGACGCCGCTAATGCCAGTTTGACAACAACCATAGAGTAATGGCACCCTGTTCTTAGGGGTGAACTGATGCGCAAGCCGTCCTCTTTGAGTCCCTGGTTTACGGTGGAGCAACTTGTCGCCTGGGTCAAGGAGTCTCCCGACAAGACGGCCTATCAGCGGCGCTTGGCGATCTGGCTTACCCATGCGGGGCCGTTCGCCGCGCATCGCGTGGCCGACCTGCTGGCGGTTTCAACGCAGGCGGTTTGGAAGTGGGTCGGCGAGTACAACACGCTTGGCCCCACAGGGCTCGACCGCAAAGGGCGCGGCGGAAGACGCTGGGGGCTGATGAGTTTGGATGAGGAACGAGCCTTCCTTGCCGAGCATCTGGCGCAGGCCGAAAGCGGCGATCTGCTGACCGCCAAACAGCTTGCTTCCGCGCTGGAGAAAAAGCTCGGGCAAGAGGTTTCCATCGACTACATCTACGGTCTTCTGCATCGTCACGAATGGCGCAAACTGACTCCGCGTCCTCATCACGCCAAGCAGGATCCAGCGCTTACCGAAGCCTTCAAAAAAAACTCCCGCTAACGCTCGAAACCATAGCCCAGAGCCTTCCTTCCGGCACTCGGATGCGCGTACTGTTTCAAGACGAGGGACGTTTCGGACGCATCAGCGATGCGCGAAGCTGTTGGGCTCCGCTGCCCTTGCGGCCCTCCGTTGGCAGTCAACTGGTCCGCGAATATGTCTACGCTTACGTGGCCGTCTGCCCTGCCGACGGGCAAATGTCTTCGATTTGCAGGTCCATTAAGGATTCCCTACGCCTCTTTTCAACGATTTGAGTGCCATCCGTGTTCTCTAACCTGTTGAAAATACTAAGATTGTCGCTCTCATAACCCAAAGGTCGCTGGTTCAAATCCAGCCCCCGCAACCAAACGAATCAACAATTTACAGGATTCCGGCTTTTCAGACAGACTCCCATAACTAAGGAAAATCAGTGCTTTAGGCGCTCGCTTTCATCGGCTTGAGTACCATTTCCACGACTTTCCCCATTCGCTTCCCGCTTCGATGCCGGCATTGCCTGTTCATAAACATTCATCGTCGTCTGGATTGAGGCGTGACGCATCAACTCCTGCTGGACCTTCATCGGTGCTCCGGTCTCGTCCAACCACGAACGGTAATTGTGGCGGAACGTGTGCCAGACGATCGGACCCAGACCGAGCTTGCCGCGCTGGGAAACTGATTGAGGAAGCTGTCAATGCCGAGGAATGGACTAGTGCGCGTAGGCTGATCAAGGTCGAACTCCGGAGCAAACCAAAGGACCACTGGCTCCTGAGTCGTCTTGCTTTGACCTACGACGAGCAGAGGAAGCACCGGCATTCACTTTATTGGGACGCAATGGCATTGCAGGTGGCCCCCTACTGCCCGCTCGCAATCTGGGGTTACGCAGGGGCGCTTGACATGCCGGGCCGTCATGGAGAATCCCTTGCCCTCTATCGCTGGCTGTTGAGTTGGGGTGAGGAAGAACTGGCGTATGGAGACTGTGGTGAGGGCATCCGCAGAGCCCGAAGCCTCATCGCAGATTGCCACTACCGTATAGCTCGTATTTGGGAAGACAAACGACAGTGGAAGAGGGCAGTTGCCGAATATGAGAGACATCTTTCCAAACGGAAAGATGGATGCGGCAGCATCTATCCAATTCGAGATGTGAAGGCTCGTTACGCCGAACTGCTCGGCAAGGCGCGATCATAGGCTGCAATTATTCCTGAATCACCGGCATTCCGGAGATTACCCTGCAATGCTCGTAATTTCACGTTTCTTGCCGCAGGGGGGAAGGCAGAACTCTTATCGGTCAGGCAAGGCGGAACGCAAGTCTGTATGCACGAAGTCGTCGCCCTTATAGAGAATGGGTTCACGCTTCTCCCGCGCCAGAGCATAGCTGAAGCAGTCGCCGAAGTTCAGATTGGCGGGGTGGCCACTGCCTTTGCCGTAGTCTCTGTAGGCTTGGCGGGCGATCCTAGCTTGCTCGGCGGTGACTGGCTCGATCTGGATGGTGAACCTTTGGATCAATTCATCAATCTCCCGGCTTAGAACCGGATCGCCTCGGCTGTCGATGACGATGGACAGTTCCAGATAGGTTGCCGCCGACATGTGAAGGGCATCCGCTTCGTCCAGGGTCTTGGCAAGGGCCAGACGTTCAGGCCCATAACGAAGGATCGCGACCAGCGCCGAAGAGTCGACGATCATAGCGGCAACCCTGTTCCTTTATCGAAGAGCAGATCGCCAATCGTGTCAGATGGAGGGAGGTCCTTGAGCAATGGAGCGGTGCGCTCGGAAAGCTTGAGCAGCCACTCCAGCCGGCCTTCGCGCTTCGCCGCCTTTTCCTGGCGCTCCAGCCGCTCCTTGAGCGCATTCACAACAGCCATCGTCACAGTTTCGCCGTTCCGTTGTGCGAGTTGTCGCGCAAGCCGGTGCGCTTCTTCGTTTTTGATGTTTAGGGCCATCGTGTTCCACCTTTCTACCATCAAGTTCTACCATTCTACCATTATGGGCATAATTGCTTGGCAAGAAGCGCCCACCAGCCAGGGCAATCACAAGAACAAGGGATTGAGACTGTGATATGGATTCGTACCACCCCGACGGGGCGGGGCATTTAGACCGAAACGCATTCCCAGGGTTGCGCTTCGCTTCACCCTGAGCTATTTTCGCCTCCTCCCTCCCGGGAGGAACTACGGCTGTTGATCGGTTCAGTTGGTGAAGGAACGACCTTTGGCAACAATAGCGATGATGCGATTACCCTCGGCCTGCTGCTCGGAAACGACTGCCATGCCCTAATCTAAGACCATGACCGACCTCACTTTGCCAGCGGATCCAGTTCAGTCCAACATCTTCGATCTCTTGGTTATAGGCGCGGGGCCTACGGGGCTGGCTTGCGCTATCGAGGCGAAAAAGGCGGGCCTTCGTCCGGTGCTGGTGGACAAGGGGTGCGTTTGCAATTCGCTTTTTCATTACCCGGCGCACATGACATTTTTCACCACGCCGGAGTTACTGGAGATCGGCGATATTCCGTTTCCCAGCCCCAATCCAAAGCCCACGCGCAACGAGGCGCTGCAGTACTATCGGCTGGTGGCGGCCTACTACCGGCTGGACATCCGGCAGTATCACCGGGTGGAGCGAGTTTCCGGCTCGGATGGCAACTTCACGGTGCATACAGAGGACAACTTTGGCCGGCCGGGGAGTTTGTACTCGCGGAAGCTGGCGGTTGCGACCGGATACTACGATCTGCCTAACATCATGAACATTCCGGGCGAGAAACTGAGCAAGGTCCATCATTACTACGACGATCCGCATCCTTACTTCGAGATGGATGTTGCGGTGATCGGCGGCAAGAACTCGGCGGCCATTGCGGCGCTGGAACTGTGGCGAAGCGGGGCGCGGGTTACGCTTGTCTATCGCGGCGATGGTGTTCAGCCGCACGTGAAGTACTGGATCAAGCCGGACGTGGAAAACCGCATCAAGAACGGCGAGATCAAAGCATATTTCCGAACGGAGTTAGTGGAGATAACTCGCGACTCCATAGTGTTAGAGACACCGGAAGGCCGCATGACTCTGAAGAACGATTTTGTTTTCGCCATGACCGGCTACCACCCCGATTTCGACTTTCTTGAGAGCATGGGAGTGCGCTTCGAGGGGCAGGACCGGCTGCCGGTTTGTAACACGGAGACACTGGAAAGCAACGTTCCCGGCATCTATCTGGCAGGAGTTATCGTTGCCGGCGCGCGCACCAGCGAGATTTTTATTGAGAATGGGCGCTTTCACGGGCGGCTTATCGCCCGCGCTTTGGCTTCTGAGTAAGCAGGGTCCCAATTTCGCGAACAATCCAGTAAACTGGGACTCAATCCTTCCCCGGGGGTTCTTGATTTTGTCGATTCGCTGGTGGCCGCGATCGATTCGATGGCAGATGCTTGCCGGCCTCGTGCTGGTAGAGGGGATGTCCATCGTTTTGTTTGCCTCATTTCTGATCCGCCAACAAGAGCAAGAGGTGAACGCTCATGCACAGCAGCGTTTAGGGCATCAGGCCAACTCGATCGCCGTGCAGGCAGGGGAGGCTTTGGTATGGGACCGGCCTGGCTGGATCGGGCTTTCGGTGAAGATGATAGGCGAAGAGTCCGGCGTGACGTTTGCCAAGGTCACCGATGCCGCCGGTAACATTCTCTTCGTGAGCGCGGGAGAGCCGGGGCAGGTCTCGCTGGCGCCGGCTGAACGCGCCCAGATCCCCCTTATCAATCAGGACGAGCCTCGGATTTTCCTTACGACAGGCCATCGGATGGAGAGCGTGAAGCCTATTCGCACTAGTGGGCAATTGCGCGGCTTTGTGTGGATTGAGACCGATCGTAGTTGGGATCAGGCGCAGTTGAGTTCCATGGTTCGCGACGCCTCAGTCTTCGGGTTGATGTGGCTAGCTTGCTCTGCACTGCTGGTATTGTGGATCGCTCCCTCGATTACCCGGCCGCTGGAGATACTGCACCGCGGCACGAGCGCACTGATGAGCTCGCCGGAGAGCAGCGGGCACTTTCCGTTGCCGGTGACGGTGCATAACGAGGTCGGGGACTTGATTGAAGCCTTCAACCGCATGGTTGCATCCATTGAGGAACAACGCGCGGGGCTTAACGATACGCTGTCGCTGCTGGACTCGATGCTGGCCAACGCTCCGATAGGGCTGGCTTTTTTCGATCGCCGCTGCCGGTTTGTGCGGGTGAACCAGGTGTTTGCGGGAATGACCGGGGTTGCGTTGAGCCGCCACCTGGGCCGGACGTTGCCTGAACTATTGCCGCAGCCCATCGCTCAACAGTTTGAAGACACTGTGCTGCGTGTGTTTGCCGACGAGGAGCCGGTACATAATTTGGAACTGAGCGGCCAAGGGGGCAAACTTAACCGGCCGTGGACTTGGTTGGCCAGCGCTTATCCGGTACGAACGACTCAGCAGCAGGTGCGCTGGGTTGGTGTGATCGTATTGGACGCCAGTGAGCGCAAGCGCAGCGAAGAAGCCTTGCGAAAAACGGAGAAGCTGGCAGCTACAGGCCGCCTCGCCGCTTCCATTGCGCATGAGATCAACAATCCGCTTGAGGCCATCACGAATCTACTATTTCTACTGCGGAATTTCTGCCAGCTCGAAGAACCCGCGCTGAACTATGTGGGCATGGCCGAACATGAAGCCCTGCGCATCTCCGAGATTACACAACAGACGCTACGGTTCTATCGCCAGTCCACGCTGCCGGCCCGCGCCAACATGGCGGAACTGCTCGATTCCGTGCTTCGCCTCTACCAAGGGCGGTTGAATAATCTCAATATTCGCGTTGAGCGGGATTACGACAAGGACATGGACCTATTCTGTTTTGCGGGAGAGGTGCGGCAGGTGTTTGCGAACCTGGTTGGCAACGCTATCGACGCTACCAGTGGCGGCGGCCGCCTGATAATGCGGGCGCGGCGTTCCCATAGCTGGAAACGCACTTTGCAGAGCGGGGTTCGCTTTACTGTGGCCGATACCGGCGTGGGTATGGCTCCGGGGGTAAGTGAACGCGTCTTCGAGGCTTTTTTTACCACCAAGGAAGTGACAGGAACCGGACTCGGCCTTTGGGTAAGTCACGAGATCATTTTGAAGCATCGCGGACTGGTGCATCTGCGCAGCCGCATGGCTAAAGACGGGATGCCCTCGGGAACCGTGTTTCAGCTTTTCATCCCGGACGATCCTGAGCTGACGGTTGAAACCTCGAAACAGGCTATGATGGCGGCTAACTAGCGGGTCTGCCCACGACTGACCGTGTCAGGCATTTCCGCTGATGGCTGACGGAGGCTTGCGCATACGGTCTCGATCCTGCCTTGGAAAGCGGCGGTCCAATTGGGTGCGGCTGCGCCAGTTTTTGCGGCTGACGGAATTGTGTGGAGAGCCGGAAAGCACCATGGTGGCTATCAGTTCCTGGAATTGTCTTCCTGACTCGGATGCCAAGGTGGAATGGGCACGACGAAAGACCTGCCAGGAAAGCCACGGGATCTGGAGATCGTTGCCTATGGGCTTCAGGCGGCGAGAGACGATGTTGGTCTGATTGATGGGCGAACCGTTTCGAGATACGAGGACGAAGTCTTCGGGAGCAATGAATCGGGCGCGGTGGCTGAGTTTGAGCAGGACTGGAATGAGTGGTTTGGGAATGGGCACGTTTCTTATCCGATTCTCCGTGACCTTGGCCAACTCGCCGCGATACAGATGTTTCCGGACCGCAATGCTTCGGGGTGGAATTGTCCCGTTTTCCCCAACCCACTCTGTGCTGGTCAAGTTGACGCATTTCCATTGCAGTCCGCAAATCTCCGCCATATCCATGCCGGTGAGCACGGCGAGGAGCGTCATTTCCTTTTCTGGATAGCGCATGGATGCAAGCACTTCTTTTGCCTGAAGAGGCGTGAGCGAATGGGCTTGCTTGCGAGTCATTTGCGGCAAAGTGACCAGGCTCGCAGGGTTGTCTCCTGCGAAGAGCTGGGCTTGCTTGGCATGAGAGAAGATAGCGCTGACCACACTACGGATGTGCTTTACGGTCTGGGTTGAATAGCCTCGCGCCAAAGCCGCCGAGATGAGGCCCTGCACATGGTCCGGCCGCGCATCGGCAAGCCGCAGTTGGTCAAGATAAGGCCAATCCGGAGAGGCTTTGAGTTTTCCTTTCGAGATCCCGGAGGCGGCATTAAACATGTGGTCCACCTCTTCGGGGGTGAGCACATGTTTCAGGATCGCCTGGTAGTGTGCCTGGCCCGCAAACCTTTTCCGCGCGACATGTTCCGGCACGAACCTGTACTTGACAAAGTTCGCGATTGTCATTTGAGAATTCGGAATCTTTCTGTCCTGCAGGCTTCCAGTCTCCATTGCCTCTCCAATCGGCTTGGCTCACGAACGATGAGAGCCACAATCTCCCGAAGACTCCTACGCCCCATCGGCTCATACCCAGCAGCCAGGGATAGTCGTTGACGGTTGACCAGGCGTTGCGCAGAGAGAATTAGGGGGTGCAACCGATTCTACTTGCCCACAATGCTTTTCTGGCGCGCAGAGCGCGGTCTTCGCTAAACTGCAAATTCCGCGAAAGCCATTTTCCGGCGGATCTTATTGAATTCAAGGATCCAATCCCTGATTTAGAGTAAGTTCTCTTAAGTCTGCCGTTGTTTGCTAAATCTCAATCAGCGCTGTAAAGCATTGTAAAGAAATGTAAATTTCTCTTTACAGGGTTCATAGATTATTGAACTCAATTGTGTTAAAGGGTACCGCATAAGTAAGTCCGCGTGAGATATATGCTAAGTAGTTTTCCGGTCGAGTTAACGAGACACTGAATAAGTCGTTATCAGGCGACTGCCGTTGCCCTGCGAAGCCAAGCATGCTGGGTATCAATTGAAGGGAGCGGGCTTTGCGGCCCGCTCCCTTCGATGCAAGTAGAAGCATTCGGCTGCGGAGAGCCGGCGTGCTTGCCTATTTGTGAATATCCACCGCCGCCTCAGCGACCAGGCTTGGCAAAGAGCGCGGCGTCGAGTTTGGGATTCACCACCACCTTTTCAATGGTGATTTTCTCCGGTGGCAGTGGAGTTTCCCGCACCTTGCTCGCTGGATTAGGCAGAGGCAGGACCTTCGTTTCAAGCACGAACGGGATTTGAAGCCCATCTACCGGACGGTATTCACGGTAGTAGATCTCGACGGGATGATCTTTGCCATCCAGGCGCCTTGGCTGCCCTTCGATCTTGGTTTCGAGAAAGGTCTGCGCATCAATCCAAACGTGGATAGCCTGTCCGTTTTTCATGGACAGCTTCAGCTTGTAATTGTCGCGGTCTTCCACCTTTTCGATGCCGGCCAACTCGATCTGTGTACCCTTTGCCGCGTAATCAACCAGTGGACCGTCAATATCCGCTCCCATCGATGCGATCTTCAATTCGTCAGGGGTATAAGGCTCGATATCTCGCCGGTTGAGATAGGGTCTGAACTTCCATCCGTTGGCGCCGTCATAAACCTGGAGCGCCGTTTGGCCCTGGAACTGCAACTCGAAGCGCACCTTGTGCGGCCGTTGCATCTCCATGATGAAAGGCAATTCAACTTCTGCTGCGGGGCGCGGTGTGACGGGCAGCTTGCCCAACTGTTTGCCAGGAGTGGGCATGGGAAGGGTAGTACGCTGATTGCCCCCGGCGCCGAGTTTTCCGGACCAGGAGATAGCTTGAACCTCTCGCCACGCCTGCAATCCGCCCCGGGCCTGGACATTCCTGTCTACAATTTCGGCCGCGGAAAGATTAGCCCGCGCCGAAGCGGTATCTGACGCCATAGCGGTTGAAACGACGAAGCCGACGATGACGCTAACCACCATTAACTTTCGCAGCATATTTCGGTCCTCTTTCTTGATGTGTTCACATAGAGTTGAGCTTTTGCATGCCCTCAGGGGCTAAAGCCCTCGTCATCGTTGCCTTTGGATGTACGGGCTAAAGCCCGTACCCTTCACCGGGTCGAGTTCTTCCGGAGGCTGTAAAGCCCGGGCCTAAAGGCCGCCAGATTGAGGCAGCATTGAGGGGCGTGAAGGCCCCTCAATGCTGCCTCAATTCACCGAAATACTGAAGCTATTCCACCACGAGTCCATCGGCATGAAATTGACCTATGACAACGTTGACGCGATCTCCGGGTTTGACCGTCCTGCGCGGGTTTGAAAATGCCATCCAGTAGGATCTGCCCGGCTCGGGTTTGTTGCTCTGGCGCAGTTTTCCAACTTTTTCAAGGGATGGGACGACTAGTTGGAGATGGTGTTCCGGAGCGTTGAGGTAGGCTTCGGTATCCTTGTCGTTGAGCAGCTTTGCTTTGTCGGGGTCAAGCACCCGGTAGGCAAAGCGGATCAATTCTCCTGACTCCACGGCCTTGACGCTGAGCGAGTCGACTCCCCAGATGAGTCCATAGTACTCACCGGCTCTCTTTGCCACCCGATTTGGCTGATAGCGGGTTGGAGCGCCAGCGGTGACGCGTTGTGGAGCCGGGGCGGCGGTTTGCGCGCTGATTGGCGAGACGAAGAGGCTGCCGGCGAGAACGCCCGACAGCAGCAGAACGTTGAATGGCGATCTTAGGTCGATAAAGGATACCGATGTCGTGCGAATCATACTTTCTCCTGTTTCCCGCGCCGAGCCGGATATCCTGGTTTGAATATCCGACTCTTACGGGTCGTTCAAGGTGTTGGTGTTCGAAGAAACAATGCTGCTCGCGAGAAACCCGCAAGCAGCATCGCTTTGCAGCTATTTGACTGCGATCAATTCGCCGTTCCAGTCAAGGTTGCGGTTTTCGTGCCGGCGAGATCGTTCACCGAAATTGTTGCGGTTTTTACACCGGTGGTTTGAGCGGTAAGTGGCTTGAACCGCACACCGATTGTGCAGGTCGCGCCAGGCGCCAAGGTTGTGTTAGCACCAGTTCCGCATGCCGTGGCCGAGGTTACAATAGCGAACTCGGTTGGGTGGGTACCTCCGAGTGCTCCCGCGGTAACGCCAGTCAACGGGACGTTCCCCGTATTCGTAAGCGTAGTTAAGTGCAGCGGATCCGCGTTGCAGGCCGTAATTTGCGCCGTCGTGGTGCCGGGGCAATTCCGGACCTGAGCCGGATAGGTGAAGGTTGCTGGAAGGAACGTTGCGGCGACTACCGCCGCCACGCCCGTTCCGCTGAGAGCGACAGTGGCTGGGGTGACCGCTACGCTGCCGGTAACGGCGAGCGTTCCAGTAACCAAGCCGAGTGCGTTCGGCGAGAATACAACCCGAATGGTGCAGGCCGTGCCTCCGGCCAGGGTTGCGGTGCAAGTGCCACCGGCGCCGCGGCTGAATCGGCCCGTAAAGGTTGCGGTAAGGCCTGTGAATGCCGCTGCTCCAGAGTTGGTTACTGTGACCTGGAAGGTGGCACTCGAGGCGCTGGTGGTGTTGATAGCCGTCTTCGGTAACACCAGCGTGGCAGGCGCTACAGTTACGGCTGCGGCCGCCGAAGCAAAGAACTCGACGGCACCGGCGTCGACAAAGCCATTCCCCTTCCTCGCGTTGCCGAAGAAGTCAGTTGCCGGCGCAAGGGTGAAGGCGCCCAGGGTGCCATTCGCAGTGGACGGTATGAGGTTGATGACCGACGAGGTAGACGTCGGCGCGTAATTTCCGAGTGTTACGTTCGTAACCGGGTTGCTAAGCGTCAGCGGGCCCCAACTCATGTTGATCCAGTTGTTGCCTTCGTCGACGGTTGCGGCCGGTGTGAGGTTGAAGACCGGGTTGGGTACCGTGGCGTCGGCGACGCCCGGAGGCACCTGGTAGCCCGCGCTGCCCAATTCCGGCGGGACTCGCGAGCCATTGCAATACTGGCTGCGAACTCTGGGGTTTCCTGCAATGTTGTTCGCATTGTAACCAGCTATGCTCGTCAACACCGAGAATTGCGGGTTGAGGGTCACCGAGGAGGCGTGGTTGGCGGGGCCCGTGTCGCCACGGACACCGACGTCCCAGTAACTGGCGGCAACGCAGGCACCGGTGCCACCCGTGATGATCACGCCGCCCCCGTTGGCCGTCGTGGCATCAGCTTGTGGCTGGCTTATCGCTTGTGTTGTGGTGAACGCGTTGTAGAGCGTGACCACGTTTTGCTGGTTGACGATTCCGGGGGCGAGGCCGCCGACACCGATGTAGAATGCCCGGTTCTGCCAGATCAGGTTGTTATCCAGCACCGGGAACGAGGCTGCTCTGCAAGTCCCGTTGGTGGCAGTGGCGCCAGCAAAGTGACCTGGGGGGCAGGTGATCGACGCGGGGAGATTCGCCACAAGAACCGCGCTGTTCTGGATGCTGACCACTCCGGCGGGTTGAGGCAGCGATGTTGTGCCGCAGTTTGTGGTGCAGGTTGGGCCGGAGGAGCTAGCCAAGGGAGCCCCAAGGGTATTGAACAGGGGTCCCGCCGTGGCGGTCGTGTCGTTGTCGATCACCGTGTTGTTTACGATGTTGGTGTTCAAGGCGTCGAGGAGGGATATTCCAGCGCCATCCCAGCCAGCTACGTTGTTGGCGATGATGTTGTTGGTGACGGTGACTCTCCACCAATTTGCCGGGGTGGTGGGGAAGGCGACGACATCCGAGCCGTTGACATTCTGCAAGCGCAGACCGCCACCGCTGCCGGCGTCGGCGGCGTTGCCCATGATCAGGTTGGAATCGATGGCCAGACCTGGGCCAACGCCGTCACTGGGCCCAACAGCGCCCGGAGCAACCACGCAATCTGTATCGGCTGTTCCAGGGCAGGCAGGATCGGCATCCGGCGCACCCATGACGAGGACGCCTCCGCCGTTGGTTGAGATGGTTGGGTTAGTGCTCTGGTTGAAGAGGAAGGTGTTGTGCGTAATGAGCCCGTTGTAGCTGACGCCAATGTGAGCCAAGCCGCCGCCATCACCGGTACTCAGGTTTCCGCAAACCCAGTTGAAGTTGAACTTGTAGAAGTCTGCGCCGGTGCAGAACGTGATGCCGCCTGCCCCTGCCGGCGTGGCCGAGAACAATTCATCGCCGGTGGAGGAGTTGGACGTGATCGCGTTGTTATGTATGTTCACGTTGATATTGTGGCAGTAGGGCTCCACGATACCGTTCACAGCGCTGGGTTGGCAGGTGCCGGGAGCGGCATTGGTTGCCCCAGCAGCGCCACCGAGGTATGCGGCTGGGAATTCACCCTGGCCGACGTTGATGCCGCCAGAGAGCGTTCCAGCGTTGTTGTTTACGCGGTCGTTGGAGATCTCGAGGTTATGTCCCCAGGCGTGGACGAAGATTCCGCCGCCGCCTTGTGAACTGTCGGAGATCCCCAAACCGTCGATCCGTGACGGGTTGCATTGGAAGTCGCTGGGGAACGGATTCTTGGCAGTTGTCGTGTTGGCCCCGCAATCCTCAGGCGTCAACAGAGTAGTGCCGACCGGGAAAATGTCTGACGCCCACGGATTCTGTCCGTGGAAATCGACGCCTTTGGACAACACCGTAATTGCTGCACCTTCAAGAGCGCCCATCAAGGTTGGCTCTTGCAACAATTGAGCCAAGTTCCCGTTGAGCGTTGCGTCCCAGCCAACGGTAGCCTCGAGGGGCAACCGGTCGACCGAGAACTGCATGGCGGGCGTGCAGGAGAACGTGCCGCTTGGGTCATAAGGAGTGCCAGTCGTGATGGGCACGCCGCTGATTGTCAATCCAAACAGGCAGGTCACCTGGCGACGCCAGACATCCAACTTGCCGGCGGGGTGAGTGCTTCCGTCGATGAGGCTGGAGGCGGCTCCGACACCTTGCAGGCGGAGCGGTTTCCACATGAGCAGCAGTTCTTTGTGGGAAGCGTTGGATCTTGCGATTTTGGCGCCCGTTGGGGCTGTGGAGCTGCAAGAAACCAGGCTGGTTACACCGGTAGCCGTTACGGTTTGTGTGCAAGTGGGATCGATGATGATCATGTCGCCCGGCCGGGCGGCGTCAATGACCGGCTGTATGGAGGCTGAGGCGGCCACGTGGGTTGGAGTTTTGCCGCCGATGGTGACCATGACGGTGTCGACCGACTGCTGTCCGGCTGGATAAGTGGCCGACGGCGCTGTGGTGATGATCAATTCGCCGCATTGCGCTGTTGTTACACCGACTGTGCCTGGTCCACCGTATTGCGCCTGTTGCTGGATGGTGCAATTCGGCACGCCGGTGGGCACGGTGAGAATGATCGATTCGTCGGACCATGTGGTGATGCTGGCCGAAGGAACGACAGTTCCACCGATGGTGACGCTTCCCTTGGTGGCGCCAAACCCGTAATGACGAGGAATGGTCTTCAGGTTGTAGGGAGACGTGGTTGCCTGAGGCCCGGCATAGGCGTTATTGGGCACAAACTGGTTACCCAGGCCGGTGATGGTGAGGGTTTGTCCGGCAGCGCTGACCCAAGGTCCGATTCCGCTGCCATCGACTTCCTTGATGGCGGGCGTGGCGGCCGGGTAAGAGCAGTCAGGGTTGTTGTAGCCTGCGCCGGCGAAGGCGGAGGTAGGCACAACCGGGGTATCCATGTACTGGGTTTGCCCAGGCATGAACGGGATTTCGTAGCAGAACTGGCTATACTGCGGGTTGAACAACGGGTCAGGCGTGGGTCCGGTGCCTGGGTCGTTCATGCAGGTGATCATCATCGTGGGGGAGTAGCCAGTGGGGTTGGGTGGATTGACTTCCCATGTTGAATAGGTCAAGCCGTTGTAGGAGCCCCAGTGGTCGGCATACACGCGGGAGATTTCATTTCCGGTCCAATCCTTGATGGAAACGGGCATATCGGGGGGCGAAAACTTTTCGCCGAATTGAGGCGAGTAAGGATCGAACTCCGAAGTGAAGTCATCCGTGATTACGCCCGTGAAGTGGGCAGCGGCGTGGGTCTCGGTCCAGACGAAGAACTCCGCCTGGGCTGAGGTCTGATCGTCGAGCGTAACTTCCTTGCGGTCGCAGAGGTTACGGAACGATCCGGCAAACGGCGCTACTTCAGCCGAACCTGGGAAGAGGCTGATGAAGTCGGGCACGACGCGCGCCGTGCCGACGCAAGGCCAGAAGGTGTCCACGGTCGGTGTGTCGCCCTCGTGGCTTGTCAGTTGTTGATTCCTCCCCAAACTGCAGGTTGGGTTCTGGGAGGAGCTGTTGGCGTTGCAGGTGGAGGCGACTTCGGCCTGGTCGGGGAGAATGAAGATCGCCGATCCAAGGCCTGGGATCTCCTGGGTTATCGGCGCGATGAAGTTATCGCCGATGAGGATGTTCTTGTCCTCTTCCTTCACCAGTTCATAGCCTGGAGGGATCACCACTTCCGTGACGTATTTGCCCTTGGGCAGCATATCTTCCTTGCCGAACCGGGCCGTGTCGGTCGGGTCAGGATTCTTGACGCATATGGTGCAGTTGGTGCCGGTTGTGTTGCCGGTGGTCGGGTTACGGCCCGTGACGCTCGGGAACTGGTACATGCCGTCGTAAGGCGCCGGCTGGAGCTGATTCCAGTTGTGCATGCCGTCATAGCACTTGTACTGGGAGTTGAACGGAATTGTGTGGGCCGGGACGCCTCCGTTGTTGTAGGCGTCGAGGTAGTCCGGCTGGTTGAACAGCGAGAAGAAGAAAATGTCCGCATCCGTGCCGGTGTTTGTTCCCTGCCCGGGGCAGTTCATGTTGGGGACGCCATCTGACCGGAAGCCCTGGGCCCAATCGTCCCAACTGCTGGTCTTGGTGGTATCAACCAGGGTGAGAGACGTGGTGCCATCCGGCGCAGTCCCTTCCCGGTAGAGGTTGATGGTGACGTTGGGAACGAGCGGCTCCCAAACGTTCTGAGTGTTGAACTGCGGATCGTCAAAGGGACGTGTCGAGGAATAAACGACATGGCCCCTGACACCGCCGTTCTCGCCGACCGCGTAGAGTTTCTTGCCGAATTCGAGGAAGTTGTTCTGGCCGGAGAATCCCTGCCATGCCTCGGTGAGAACCCAGGGCGGATCGATGCGGCCTGTGGAAACTCCCGTCGCGGGACCGCTGGAACCGCCAACAATTGGCCCAGTGGCGATCGAGAACCCGGTGCAGTCCGCATTGCTGCAATAGACGCCGCCCGGTACCCTCAGATTCGTGGGTAAGGGAATTTGTTCTACCGTGTTTGCTTTGAATTTACCGATGGTGGAAGTTCCGCAAGGCGCAGTTCCGACGGCCGTTCCGCAGGGTGTGCCGTCCGCAGGACCGCCCGCGTCGTAGACCACGTGGGTTCCGGTGTTCTTGTAACGGGTGACATCGGTTTCAACGACGTACCAGCTAAACAACGGGAACTCCTCGTTGAAGTTGGCAAAACCGTCGAGGTCAGTGTTGTTGCGGTTAGAGAAGCTGCCGTCGCGGAAACGGATGTTTGTCTTTACCAGAGCGAGGCCAGGTTCGGCGGCCTGCGAGACACCGTCGCCACTGACATCAAGGAATGTCCGGGTGTAGATGTTGGCCTGCCACTGGTTGGTTGCAATGTCGCCCAGGTTCGTTGTTCCGCCGGCAAGCCGGACAGGGGTGGAAAGACCGTCAACCAGCATGTCGTTCCACTGGTCGAAGACGGTTACTCTCCAGTCGCCATTAGGCAGACCCGCGATGGAGAATGTTCCATCGGCGGCGCACTTGGTGAAGGCAAAATCCTCGCCGTCCGGATCACCAAAGCTGACGTAGCATTGGGTGAATCCGAAGCTGTCGTTGGAGCCGCTGCTGTAGAGCCTCTCGTCCGGAGTTCGGCTCATGCGCTCGGTTGTGACCTTGCCGGTGATGGTGTTGGGGCACCCACCACTGACGGGGAGGGTGGGCTCATTGCCGCTGCAGACAGTCGCCAATCGGCTTTGGATGATCTTGGGGTTGGCAAAGCCAATGGTCACATGGTAGCCAGCCGGCCCGTACTCCTGGAAGAAGCTGGGCTCGCCGACTCGCAGGAAGGAATCGTGCGCCTTCTGCCCGTCCAGCGTGTTGGTCTGGAGCCACTCTTCTCCCCTGCCGATCCGGTCGGCCCCCGGGGTCGCGATGATGCCGTACCTTCCGGGCATCATATTGTTGACCACGGCCTGACCGGCCAGTGGGGACTCATGGACGCCGTCCGATTCGTACTTGGGGCAAGTGACAATTGTGCCTGTGATGCCCGTCTGGTTGGGATCGCCCACACCAATCTGCGAATGTGGCCCAATGGGGCACGCATCCAAACCTGTGGATGGATCCTTGGTTCCAGCCAGGCCGTTCGACAACGGCTGATTGAACATGTCGTAGTCGACCTGGCCGGTTGGATCGCCGGGGCCGCCGGCATCGTCCATGATGGTGATGTTGAATTGGCCGAGCCCGGGCTCCTGTGTCGCCAGCGCGGTGTCGACAACCTGGCCACCGGCGTCGTTTTCGCCGTTGAGCGGGAAGTCATCTTCAAAGACGAAGACCGAGAGCTTAGACGGTGGGAAGGGCGTGGGTTGAGCCAGCACCTTCACAACGGTCTGGCCGGCAGCAATTGGAGCGCCGCCCATGCCATGGCCGCAAGTGGAAGCCGCGTTTTTGATTGTGCAGGTAGTTGTGACGTTGCCTGCATCAAACGGGTTGGCCGCGTCACCCGGCAGAATCGAGAGGTAGTAGCGCTTGGTGGGATCCAGGTGGACCTGGCTGGGAAACACCGGAGCGTTCTGCGTGCCGGTGGTTCTGCAAACGCCGTTGCCCACGTCGCAAACCGCAAATTGGCCCAAGAGGGTCTGGCCGGATTCGCAGGACAGTGCTCCGGTACAGCCTGTTGCCACGACCGGCATAAAGCTGGTGTGGAAGTTGGTTCCAAAGGTCGGAACAATGGTCGTACCGCCAGTGTTGGTGGTTTTGGTGGGATCGATAAAGAAGGTACGGTCTTCTTCGATGATCCAGCGATAGTCGGTAATGGCGGTTGTCTTGTCAGCTCCGTCCACAACCGACACTTGCAGACCGGTTGCCGCCGGGAAGATAAGCGTAACCGAGGCGGTTGTGCCACTAACCGTTTTCTGCGTGTTCTGCGCCTTGTAATTGAAGACGTAGGTACCAGCACCGGGAACGTATGCGTTGAAAGCGCCTGACGCATCTACGGCGACGCAATTCGACCTTGCACCCGCAGCACAAGGCGCCAAAGCTAGTGCCGGCGCCGTGGCTGGGCCGGCGGCGACAGTTCCCGGGGCGACAGTAAGAGCATAGCCCGCGGAGTCCCTGTCTGCCGACAGCAGACCGGGGGAGGCAATCTTGAGAAATGTGGAAAGGGTGGACGTGTACGTTTGGTTCCCCATGGTAATGCCGGTACCGGCTTCAACCGGCGCGGCGCCCAGGGTCACCAGGGCGCAGGCCGCCCCGGTAAGAGTGCCGTTCCCGCAATACGTGAAGGACGTCGGTGTGCCGGCCGTGTAGACAAACGTTCCGTCCTCATTCAGAGTCAACCCGGCTGGTGCTGTCCCCACGATCTTGACACCGTAGACGTTAGTGTCGTTGGCGAGGACGCCCTTGCTGGGATCGGAGACTGTGAGCGTGACGCCCGTAACCACGGAAGCATAAGTGTCCGCGCGGGCCACAGCAGCCGCGAGCGGAGCGGCGGCAGGGAGGAGAGAGCCATTGACGCTGATGTAGGCGAGCATGCCGGCATCGCGCTCGATTTTGTTGCCCGACAGACTCAACTCGCGGTCATACACGGGCAAGGCGGTTGTGCCGACAGCAGGAGCGTTCATCATCACGTCATAGGTTTTGCCCGCGGCCATGAACACTTCGTTTTGTACGCGCGCGATCCCAGGAAGCGGGTTGCCGTCTTCCGCGATGAGCGTAAAACCTGAGGCCGGCGTCGCACCGGTTTGCGCTCCAACGATGGCAGGGACGTGCATGTGCAGGCCAGCGTTGACGAAACGCACCAATACGTTGCCGGTGGTGGCCGTCGTTGCCGGTAAAGCCGGGAACAACGAGGCCGCGGCGCCGGTCTTGTTGAATGCCGCGCCATTGATCATGTAGTAGAGAGGCGTGTAGTTGACCGTTGGTGGATAACAGGCGCGATAAGGTGTCGCGCTGGTGGAGAGGGTGGCTGGATTACCGCATCCGCCCGGCAGCCCGGACCACACCATTGTCTCATTGAATTTCAGTTGGACGACGGCAGTGGCCACTGCGTTGTTCTGGACGGGGTCGATCTCACTCAACAGCAGCGGAACTTCCGCGTTGTAGGTGACGGCGGGAACTGTCCCCGCGGCAGGATAGGCCGTCCCCGCAGTCGTTCCCACAGGAGCAGTGGTCACAACCAGGATTCCGTACAAGCCCATTGGGCCTTGAATGGACGGGTGCGTTCCGGACTCAATGAGGTAGGTTCCAGGGCGCAAATTTGTCCATGAAAGTGGGGTCGTGGTTCCCACCCCGACTTCCGTCGCAAACGATTGCACACGCTTGCCCTGGACCGGCGGGGTGCCCCCCGGAGCATTTCCCGCAATGGGCCATGTGCTGGCCGCCTGGGCATTCGCGTGGCTAGGCGCGGCCGTGCAAGTTGCGCCGCCGGTGCAACCCGCACCGACGGTCCCGAGACCACCACCGACCTGGCCGACGATCATGATCGACGTGGGAACCGAATACGTTCCAAAGATGAGGCTGTTGGTCAGGTTGATTGTGAGGGTTTGTCCCGTGGGCACGGTGATCACGACCGGGGACCAGCCGGTGGCGGTGGGATTCAACTTGGCGCACGTCGCCGTGGCGCCAGTAACGACAGTGCCGCAAGAATAGCCCCACATCGGAACCGATGAGCCATCGGGCAAAATGGCGGCGGTTGGCCCCGCAGTTAGATTGACCTGCGCATGGGCGACTTTCATGCCCGCTCCGAGAAGGAGAACAGTCAAGACAAGCGCCGTTTTCTTCAGAGTCGCTTTGAGATAGTTGATTCGCATTCCTGTTCTCCTGGCTAGTTGGATTCGTCAATCGTGAATTCCCGGGAATCGATAAGCATCATCATCATCATTCCGCCCGGAAATGCGTTGTTGGTTGTGATCTCGCGCTCGTTGTGCGAGTGCCACATAAACGCAAAGCCTGCCTCGCCGCCTGGCGAGTTGGCGATCGTTCCCGATGGCGGAGTAACTCCGGTGGGCCCGGTGGCGCGTACGGTAGCATCCGGCCCAAGATAGGGACTTCCGCCGTACCATGCGCCGTTGGTGAAGATATTCGCGTCCGGCAGAGTTACAGGACCACCGCCCGCGACGTCGCCGAAGGGAGCGGCCTGAAGGGGCTTGTTGTGGTCCTGGCACCACTCGAAGTAGTTGATCGCGGAGTAGGCAGCAGGGCCAGTGTTATAGCCATTGGCGTCCGGCGTGCAAGTAAGCTTTGCGCTCGTATCGGTAGAGGCGGGATTGTGGCCATACATATCCCAGTTCAGGCCCCTGCCGGTGTAGTAGAAGATTCCATCCATAGCCACACCTGGAGTGGTTGTGGTGGTAAACAGCGCGGGACCAGCGAGACTTGTCGGATCGGTGCTGCTGAGAATCAGGTTTCCGTCGCGAGCCAGGATGCGCACGTGGTTGGCGTGCTCGTGGAACGGGTGCTGCCAGCGGCCCTGACCGATGATGCGTAACAGCACATTCTCGCCCGGATGCATGTGCGGGTTCCCGTTGTAAGGCTGATGCGGATACATGGGTGAGTAGTTGGCGTCCATATCATCCGGCATTGAACGCCCGTTGATAAGGAAATAGGCAGGATGGTAAGGCTCCGTGGGCACTTCCAGACTGCACCCCGGAGCGCCTGTAACGCAGCCGGTCCGGGCAGTTACCTGCGCCAGCGCCTGGTTATGAATGTTCGGATCCATCTCGGCAAACTGGAAGAGATATTCCCGGTCATAGCAGGTCTTGGCGTGATTGTAGGCGGCAGTTGCCAGCCGAAAGTCCGTTTCCGGATTGGCGCCTGCGGCCCCATACAGGTTCGAACGAATCGCAGGAGATGTGCATACTGCCGGGGCGCTGGACGGGACCACAATGATAGCCCCATACAAGCCCATCTCGATCTGCAGGTCACTTTGCGTGCCGCTGTAATAGGAGTGTGTTCCCGGCGTCGAGGCTACGAAGTTGTAGGTGACGGTGCCACCGGGTATCGCTTCCTCTGTCAACAGGCCTGCTACTCCGCCGGCGGGTGTCACATTAAAGCCGGGAAAGAGAATCGAAGTGTTGCCTGCCGCGGTGGGGAGTTGGTTGGTGAGGGTAATCGAGACGCTTTGTCCCTGCGTCACGATCAGCGTAGGCCCTGGAACCTGCATGGTCGGACAAGCAGTGCCCGGCATCAACGTCGCGGACGGCTTGAAGCCGGCGGGCGTGCGGGTGCAGCCGTATCCCCAGGAGTAGATCGCTTGACCATCCGGCTGAGTGAGGTAAGCGGGTTGCGCAGTCAGGGTGAAGTTTGGGCCAGTGATTCCGGGAGCCGCAGCGTGAGCCGTCGCCGAAAGCGAAGCCACTGCCACTATAGCCGCAAGAAGCAGGCGTGTCTTCAAAAGCACATTTTTCATATTCATCGGCCTCATCGTTGCTCTCCTAATTGATGTGAACTTCTGTCATGAGCCCACCGAAGTTTTCGGCGTCGTTTGACAGGTGGTCGAGTTGTGGGGTGAAGAGATAGAACACCTGGCCTGTGGTGTTGTTCGTGGCATCCAGAATCACATCGAGTGATTCGCCACCGGCGAGCGTGATCGAGTTGGTGGTGTAGTACAAGTTATTGCCGGCCTGATCGCGGAGGAGCTTGGCGTTGTATCCGACGACCTGCATGGGAATTCCCAGCGAGGCCAATGTCTGATACTCCGTTACGTCGAGGTCGGAGATGCGGAGGAGCGCTTTCTGTCCATGTGTGATGTTGATAATCGCCGGCAGAGGCTGCGAGAAGTGCTTGACGCTATCCGCCGATTCCGTCTCCATCGAACCCGGTGTAACGGTGTCGGGATAGCTGCGCCCATTCAGCAGGAAGTACTTGTCCTTCATATCCGCAAAGCCTTCCGGGTTGAAGGTCATGCCGACGAAGTGGAAGTTGGGGTCGAAGCCGTGGATCTGAATCGGATACTCGACATCGTACCGGGTGGATCCGTCGCCATCGTTATAGGCGTATTTGCCACCGCCGTTAAGGCCGGTTTGCACGGCAGGCAGGGGGTTGGTGCACAAGATGTCGGTGGCGGAGGTAACTGCGGGAGTCACACCATCATTGGGCCGTCTGCAAGCCGTACGCAGATCTACCTGCTGCACCTGAAGAGCTGAGTAGAGGGAAGTGGTGGCGGGAACGCGATTTTGCCGCGGGCGCACATAGATTTGCCCGACCATGCCCATTTGCAAGTGCTCGGGAGGCGTGATGTGGCAATGCCAGAAGTAGGTACCGGCATCCGGAGCAAGGTAGTAATAAGTGAAGCTGCCGCCGATGTTGATGGCGACCGAAGCGTCCGGTACACCATCGTAAAACGCCGATGCATTGGGATATCCGTGGAAGTGAACGGTGTGCTGCTCGAACAAGTCCGGCCGCATGATCATGCCCACGTTGGTGAGGGTGAGGAAGTATTCATCATCCTCATCAATGGCCATCAACGGGGCGGGAATATTTCCGTTCATCACGCCGACGTCCATGATTGCGCGGGGATCGACATGCCCATCCAGGCCGCTTGCCGGCAGGTTGGGGCACGGCAGGGCTGAGCCGGCAGCGGTTGCGATTGTATTACCGGATACGCAATCGAGGTCCGGAGTCAGGCCCACTGCGCCGTTAAAGGTAAAGCCAGGGGTCGTCGCAGGATCGCCAGGCACCAGCGTCCCCGGATAGGTGGTGTTGAAAGTGTTCGGGAACTCTGTGCCGGGATTGCCACTGGCGATGTCCGCCAGCCCAGACAGCGGCCCGAACGAAAACATGTAGGTTTGTGTGCCGTCGCCCATTGAAGCGTAGCCATCACCGCCGGAGATTTGCTGGCACTTGATGGCGCCATTCACATGAGCGCTGGGCACGAGGTACCCATTCGCAGGCGCTGAAGGGTTCGTTGATACAAATGTTGTTGCGGCTGTATAAGCTGGCTCTGAGTTGTTGTTGGCAGCGGTCGGGTGAGTGATCGTGCTGGCTGGACACTGAACCCTGAACGATTGTGCGGTTGCCTGCTGTACGGCAACCCCAATTAGCGCCAGCACGAAAGTGCCTACGATTTTGCTCGACATTGCGCTCTCCTCCTTCCGCCAGCGGCGTCTTACCCCCTGATGGCGGTGCTTCTTTCCGTCTTTCCTCATGCTGCCAGCGAGTATTTTCTGGATGACTCCCACGACACCTTGCTCAAACGCAAATTTTTCTTAAATCTTGCCGATTCGGCAGATAAATCCGCGTTTATGAATGCTTGCTTGAGCTGCGAGTTGAACTTTCCGCTAATTTAAGAATGTTTGCTCAGCTTGGGCTATGAGGGGCTTGCAGCATATTTGAACGCTTGCTTCGTGGCCGAGCATTTCGCCGCGGGCGGTTCATGGCCCTGGATGGCCGGTGCCCACCGTCACTGAACAATTGCGCTCGTTGGGTTGACTCTTGTCTTGTGCCGCTCTGCCTTACACAGCGTGCCGCAAGTGAGGAAAGAGTGGATTCGACATGTCGTTTGCACAGGATTCCCGATTCAGGGTGGAAGCGAAGTTCTACCAGAAGCTACGCGGACAGATCATAGAGTGTGAGTTGTGCCCGCGCGGGTGCGTGGTGAGGGACGGGGAGCGCGGCCATTGTGGTGTACGAGAGAATGACGGCGGCATCTTCTATACGCTGGTTCACTCGCGGGTGTGCGCGGCGCACGTGGATCCAATTGAAAAGAAGCCCATGTTTCACTACCTGCCGGGTACGGTTGCCTTTTCGCTGGCGACTGCAGGCTGCAACGTCAATTGCAAATTCTGCCAAAACTGGGAAATTTCACAAGCGCGCCCGGAAGAGGTCAGGGCCGATTACATTCCACCGCAACGAGTTGTGGAGTTAGCGAAACTCTACGACTGTCCGACCATTGCATTTACTTATAGCGAACCAACCGTCTTCAGCGAGTACCTTATGGATGTAGCCGATGCGGGTCACGACGCGGGCGTCAACAGCGTGGCGGTTTCGAATGGCTATATGCAGGAAGAGGCTCTGAAATCTGTATACGGGAAGATGGCTGCTGTCAAAATTGACCTGAAGGCCTTTTCCGAAAGCTATTACAGAGAAGTGGTTGCGGGACAGTTGAAACCGGTGCTTGATTCGCTGGTCACATTGCAAAATATGGGCAAGTGGATAGAGATTGTTTATCTTGTGACGCCGACGATGAATGACAGCGATGCCGAAATCTTCGGGCTGGCGCAGTGGATCAAAGCGAATCTTGGTGTAGACGTGCCGCTGCACTTCACTCAATTTCATCCTCAGTACCTTCTGAAGGATTTGCCTGTTACCAGGGTTGAAACACTGGAGCGAGCCAAGTCAATTGCTGACGCGGAGGGACTGCATTATGTCTATATAGGAAACGTCCCAGGACATGCAGCACAGAATACTTACTGCCCGCGGTGCAGTCGATTGCTGGTCGAACGCGCAGGATTCATTTCAGGCCAGATGCATATCCACGACGGTGGTTGCGCGTTTTGCGGTCATCCAATTCCTGGGGTTTGGCATAAATAACGGCGCCGGGGTGATTCGGCAAATGAATTACAAGAGGTGTTTCACCATGTATTGCCTGACTGCTCCACTTCTCGCGCTCCTGGCCGTTACTCCTTTGCAGAGCGCTTTCGCAGCAGATGCAAAGAAGGTGAGACAACCCGGAGTTGCAGGCAGATTTTATCCGGCCGATCCTCGAGAGTTGGCCGCGATGATGGATGGAATGCTGGCGCAAGCATCTTTGCTCCCTATCACCGATCCGATTCTGGCTGTGGTGGCTCCACATGCAGGCTATGAGTACTCCGGCCCTGTTGCCGCCCTTACGTATGCTGCGCTGAAAGGGCGACAATTCTCGCGCGTGGTGGTCGTTGCGCCGTCGCACTACGAGTCCTTCGACTTCACTTCGGTCTACGATGGCGATGGTTATTCGACACCGCTCGGGTTAGTCAGGGTAGACAAGGCGTTTGCCGGGCGGTTAGTCAAGATAAGTCCCACGTTGAGGCTTTCGAGCCTGGGACACGATACGAAGGCGGCCAGCAGTGAACACGCGATCGAGGTCCAGTTGCCGTGGCTGCAGCGGGTGCTGGGCAATTTCCAGTTAGTGCCGATCGTCATGGGAGACCAGAGTTACGAAAGCAGCCGGGCGTTGGGGGTTGCGCTGGCAAAACTGATCCAGTCTGGCGATACTCTGGACGCTACTTTGATCGTCGCAAGCTCCGACTTGTCGCATTTTCATTCTTATGACGAAGCGGAGAGGATGGACCATAAGACACTACGCGCACTCGAAGCGTGGGACTACTTCAGCATGGCTCGCAACTTTCCTTCGCGGCTGTGGGAAGCCTGCGGTGGCGCACCGGTGGTTGCCGCAATGATTGCTGTCGAGCGCATGGGAGCGAACCAGGCAAAGGTGCTGAAGTACGCTAATTCCGGCGACGCGACAGGAGATCGTTCGCGCGTGGTGGGATACAGTGCCGATATTTTTGTGAAAGCTTCGGATGGAAAGGCACAGCAGTCGACCTTCTCGCTCGATAAGCATGAGAAGAGCGATCTACTGGCGCTGGCTCGAAAATCTGTGGAGCACGCAGTTACAACGAAGGAAGCGTATGCCCCGCCTGCAAGTAACAGCGAGGCTCTGAACGATGAGCGCGGCGCATTTGTGACGTTGAGCGTATCGGGCGATCTGCGCGGTTGCGTCGGCTACGCGCTGGCGACCAAGCCTCTCTACATCACGGTGCGAGACACCGCCACGCTGGCCGCGTTGCAGGATCCCCGCTTCCAGCCAGTATCCGCATCGGAGTTGTCGAGTCTTGAATATGAGATCTCGGTGTTGTCGCCTTTGCGGCGGGTTACAGACGTTCAACAGATCATTGTGGGCCAACACGGTTTGCTCATGAAGAACGGCGACAACCAGGGTGTTCTGCTTCCCCAGGTGCCGGTGGAACAAGGATGGG
>PLZC01000233.1:0-16079 GCA_003151985.1 Acidobacteriaceae bacterium | reverse complement strand
CTTGGTTTGACGTACGGGCTGAAGCCCGTACCCTTCAACGCGCTATGGTTTCAAGTGCCAAAGCACTACGGTTTCAAGTGCCAAGGCACCCCGGTTTCAAGTGCTGCCTGAAGATCGGTTGCTCTGTTTCAACTTACTCGACAGGTACAGGATGCTTCGAGCTGACCCAATATTCCTCTATCTCTTCAAGGCGCTTGTTCTTGGTCTCAGGAACGTAGAGCCATGTGAAGATGCCTTGCGCAAGCGCCATGAGCGCGAGAAAGCCTAACGTGAGCGCTTTGCCGATCACGTTAAACGCGTAGGGGAAGAGGAGTACGGCCATAGCGTTGGCCCCCCACTGCATAAGGACAGGCACAATCATCGCATTCCCGCGCACATCGTTGGGAAAGATCTCCGGTACCAGCGTCCAGAATACCGGCCCGATGCAGGCAGAAAAGAAGGCCAGGTAGATCATGATAAATGTGAGAACAATTGGCCCATGAAACCAGCCACCCAGCACAGTAATCACCAGCACTGCAAGAGAGAGCGCCATGCCCAGCGACCCGACCATATAGAGTGGCTTGCGGCCATACTTGTCAATCACCCAGAACGATACAAGGGTAAACGCAAACTCGGTTAGCCCAACAATGATTGTAGAAGCCAGGGCGGCATCCACCTTCCAGCCGGCCGACTGAAAGATTGCTGGTGCATAGTCGATGATCGTGTTGATTCCTGAAACATGAATGAGAATTGCGAGGCCGGCGCTTACTAGAAGCGCACGGCGCACTCCGGGACGCAGCAGGCTTCGCCACGTTGCCGCGGCCTGGTGCATGTTTGCCTTGATCTCGGTGATCTGCTCCTGAGCGCTTTTTGTGCCGCTTGTCCGTTCAAGCACGTCAAAGGCCTCCTGGAATTTTCCTTTCATGGCCAGGAAGCGCGGCGTTTCGGGTGCGAGCAAGACGAACACAAAGAACACTGCCGATGGCGCAACTCCGGTGGCAAACATCCATCTCCAGTTGTTTGCGCCAGCGTTGCGGAGAAGATAGTTGAAGCCAAAAGATATGATGATGCCAACCACAATCGACATCTGGTAAAGAGTCCCCATGCGGCCCCTAACGGCCGGCGGAGAGACTTCGGCGACATACATGGGAGAAAGCAGAGACACCGCGCCGACTGCCAACCCTGCCAAAAAACGAGCAGTGACAAAGAGTGTGAAGGTGGGCGCCAAGGCTGTGGCAAGCGATGTGACGGCGAAGAGGATTGCCACTACGATTAGCAGCTTCTTGCGCCCGTAGCGATCGGTAAGCCTGCCGGCGATGAAGCAACCCACCACACAGCCGAAGAGCAGAGAACTGAATGCCCAGCCGAGGCCCAGGTCGCTGAGAGCAAATTCTTTGGAAAGAAAAGGACCTGCGCCGGTGATGATGGCGATGTCGAATCCAAACAGCAGGCCGCCCAACGCGGCGGTACAACCCAGCAAAATGATATAGCGCAGATTTATGGAAACGCTCAACTACCCACACTCCTCAATAAGGCACTCGGTTCTTAAGGGATTCTGTAGAATCCATCCTACGCGATTTGGTGGGCGGGGCGCGATTCGGTAAAGGCAAAAGAACGGTATAATCTACCTATTCCTTAGCGGGTACAACGATGCGATTTAAAACGATTATTTGTCAGGTTTTCACGCGGGAGATGGAGTACGTGATCTCCCGGTCGCCGCACACAATCGAGGTAGAGAACCTGACCATGGGCTTGCACAGCCTGGGCGCGTCGATGCGCTCGAATCTGCAGGCGAGCATCGATGCGGCAGATGGCGCCGGATATGACGCAATCCTCATGGGATACGCGTTGTGCGGGAGGGGCACCGAAGGACTGCGGGCTGGAAAGACGCAGTTGGTTCTTCCCCGTGCCCACGACTGCATCGGATTGCTGATGGGGAGCCGCCAGGCGTATGAGGCTTATTTTGATGGCCATCCGGGCGTCTACTATCGCTCGCCGGGCTGGATTGAGTACCAGGAGCCGGGGCAGACGCTGGTTCCGGCGTACGCCCAAGCAAAGGACACGCTGGGGGAACGGCGCAGCCTCGAAGACCTGATCGCCCAATATGGCGAGGAGAATGGAAAATTCCTTTATGAGGAGTTTGGCTCCTATCGCAAGAACTACACTGGGCTGACCTATATTTCTTCCGGCGTTGGACCCGAAGAGGAGTTTCTCGATCAGGCTCGCGACGAGGCGAAGAAAGAGGGTTGGACCTTTGAAGAGTTCAAGGGTTCGTTGACGCTGCTGCAGCGGCTGGTAAATGGCGATTGGGACGCGGCTGACTTCCTGGTTGTGCCGCCGGGCGCCACAGTGCGCGCCACCATGGACGAAACGATTGTGGAAGCCATATGAACGCGGAGAATGTAACCATTCGGCTGGAGCCGCTTGCGGTTGAGTTGGAGACGCCGCGTGGCGAGTTGCTGATCGCCGGGCTTTCCGGGCATGGCATTGAATTTCCGTGCGGGGGGACGGGCACCTGCGGGGGGTGCGGCGTGCGCGTGGTGGCGGGATCGCTGCCGGTGACGGAACCCGACCTCGAGTACTTTACAACCGAACAAATCGCCGACGGATGGCGGCTTGCGTGCCAGGCGCGCGCCGAAATGCCGCTTGTGCTGGAGTGCGGACAGTGGCACATGGACGTGCTTTCAGATAACTCCGGCATGTTGGGCGCGGGAAAAACCGGCCTGGGAATTGCCATCGATCTGGGCACGACGACGATTGCCACGCAGATGATCGATCTTGCTACGGGGGATGTTCTTGCGGTTGAGACGAATTTGAATCCGCAGGCTTCGTTTGGCTCGGATGTGATGAGCAGAATCAGGGCGGCGCTGGCGGGCGACGATTTGACGACTGTTGTGCGCGGGGCCCTGGGGCAGATGATTGCGAGCCTGGCGCATGGACGCGAAAAGGAAGTTGTGGAGGTGATCCTGGTCGGGAACACGGTGATGCATCACCTGTTTTGCGGCCTTGATGTGGAGCCGCTTGCGCATGCGCCGTTCCATTCGCCGAATCTAGGCGTGCAACGCTTCAAGCCGACCGACCTGGGCTGGACGCTGCCCGTCAATTGCGCAATTCGCTTTGAACGCTGCCTGGGCGGATTTGTAGGATCGGACATTCTGGCGGGAATTGTTGCTACCGGAATGACTCGCGGTGAAGGGCTGGTAGCACTGGTGGATCTTGGCACGAACGGCGAAATTGCCATCGGGAATCGCAATGGAGTTGTGTGTGCGTCGACGGCGGCGGGCCCGGCGTTCGAGGCGGGCTCCATTCGCATGGGAATGCGCGCGGCTACCGGCGCAATCTCGTATGTGTCGCTTTCCAATGGCGAAATACATGCCACAGTAATTGGGGGCACGGAGCCGCGGGGCATTTGCGGAAGCGGCCTGGTGGACGCGGTTGCGGCGGGCCTGAAGAGCGGGGCGATTCTTACTTCAGGGCGCGTGGCCAACGGGACCAAATTGTTTCCGATTGCCGGGCCGGTGGTTCTTTACCAGCCGGATATTCGCGAACTGCAGTTGGCAAAAGGCGCAATTGCCTCTGGATTCAAGCTGCTGCTCAATCGCCTGGACGCCAACGCACGGGAGCTCAAAAATATCCATCTTGCGGGCGCATTCGGAAACTATGTTCAGATTGAGAGCGCAATCGACATCGGATTGATCGAGGTGCCGCAAGAACTGGTTCACGCAGCAGGCAACACGGCGCTGCGCGGAGCGAAGATGCTGCTGCTGGCGGCGGAAGAGCCTGTTCTGCCCGAGATTGAGCACATCAGCCTTGCCAGCGATCCTAATTTTCAAGATGAATTTGCCAATTGCATGACCTTTCCCGAGGTGGAAAGTGTTCCCTGAGGCAGGCCTGCATCGGTGATACTGGAATGAACACCAAGGAGTGAAAGAGATGGTTAGCGCAACGGAGACAATCACGAGCCGCGAGCGGCTCATCGCCACGTTGAATCACAAACAGCCGGACCGCATTCCGATCGACTTTGGCGGAACGGCGGTTACCGGTGTGCATGTCAGTTGCGTTGCGGCGCTGCGGGACTACTACGGTCTCGAAAAGCGACCGGTGCCTGTCCATGAGCCCTACCAGATGCTGGGCACACTGGAAGACGATTTGCTCGATGCGATGGGGCTGGATGTGGTGGGCGTCTTCGGGCGCAATACCATGTTCGGGTTTCCGGCGGAGCGGTGGAAAAGCTGGATGTTCAACGGCGTGGAAGTGCTTGTGCCGGGAGATTTCAACATTAGCATTGACGCCAAAGGGGACACGCTGATTTACCCCGAAGGCGATATGGCGGCGCCGCCCAGCGCCCGCATGCCGAAGGACGGCTACTTCTTCGACAGTATCATCCGCCAGGAGCCGCTGGATGAGGACAAGCTGGACCCGGAAGACAATCTGCAGGAGTTCGGCTATATCACGCAAGAGGACCTGGACCATCTTGCACGATCGGCGAAGGCGGCGCAGGAGACGGGGCGCGGCGCGATTGCCTCCCTGGGCGGAACCGCATTCGGCGACATCGCATTGGTCCCGGGACCGATGCTTAAACACCCCAAGGGCATCCGCGATATTACGGAATGGTATGTTTCTACCAGCAGCCGCCAGGATTACATTCACCAGGTGTTTGAGCGCCAGTGCGAAATTGCGCTACAGAATCTGGAGCGCATTTACGCGGCTATCGGGAACAGCGTGCAGGCGGTGTTTGTGTGCGGCACGGATTTCGGCACGCAGACTTCATCCTTCTGTTCGGTGAAGACTTTTCGCAGCTTGTATTTTCCTTACTACAAGCAGGTCAACGACTGGATTCACGCGCACACGGAGTGGAAGACATTCAAGCACTCGTGCGGTTCGGTCTTCAAGTTTTTGCCTTTGTTTATCGAGGCGGGATTCGACATTCTCAACCCAGTGCAGTGCTCGGCAACGGGAATGGAGCCGGAGCAACTGAAGGCGAACTACGGGGACAACCTGACCTTCTGGGGCGGAGGAATCGACACGCAAAAGGTACTTCCCTTTGGCACTCCAGCCGAGGTGCGGGAGCAGGTTCTGCGCAGATGCGAGATATTTTCTGTGGGCGGGGGGTTCGTCTTCGACAGCATTCATAATGTGCAGGCGGCGACACCGGTGGAAAATATCGTCGCGATGCTGGATGCGGTACACGAATTCAACGGGCGGAAATAGAGATGTGGTTTCCCAGGTCTCAGAATCGAGACCTGGGGCACCCAGCGAAGGACTCTTCAATTAAATGCGGCGAGTTAGCCCCCGCTACGCGGGGTTGGCGAGTTAGCAAGTTGGCGGAAAGCATCGGGCGAGCCCGAGCTTCATCTATCCGCGGGTCAGCGAAGCCGGTGGGGGACTAAACTGCGCGCTCAGCCATCTGTTTTGCACGCCATAGTGCGCCATCGATGCCTACTATTTCCTCTTGGCCTATGGGCATGAGGGGCGCTGCGGCACGAACTCCGGCAAAAAACGCTTCGCGAACCGTGCGCGACTTGCCGATGATGCTACCGATCCACACCAGGGGAACTTCTTCGGTGAGGCCGTGCTTGCGGCGCAACTTGTCCCGGACCAGCAGGACAAAGTCGGTCAGATCGGCCGCGGCCTGTTGCAGGACTCCCACTGCGACCGGGTCTCCCGCCTCGGCCAATTCGTTGATGGCCGGCGCAAGTGCCGAAAAGTCCGGTCCGGGCGAATCGTTTCCCAGATCGACAAGTTCCTCGAAGGTGTGTGTGCCCCAGATCTTTCCGACGGTCTCCAGGACCCGTGACGGCTGTTCGCGATCAAGAGCATGGAGGCCCCGGCGCACTGCATGGAGTCCGATCCAGTAGCCCGATCCCTCATCGCCCAGGCGCGAACTGTACCCGCCGGCGCACTCGCGGCTGCCATCCGGCGCGCGGCCTATGGTGTTTGAGCCGGTTCCGGCGATCTGCAAAATTCCGGGGCCGCCTTTGAATGCGGCGTCCAAGGCAATGACTTCGTCGCCCACCACCTCAGCGTGTTCCACGCCCACATCTTTGAGAACGCCGTACATCCACTCCTTAATGCCGGGAAGTGTGGAGCTGGCCAAGCCAACCGAGGCTGCACGAACTCCGGAAACCCCGGCCTGCGCGTAAACCTCTTTGAGCAGAGCGCGCAGATTGTGGTCCGCCACCTCGGCACCCACGCGCAACCGCTTCACCGAGCCGCCTTCGGCATACGCCAGGGTGCGGTCACCCTCCATGATGGACGCGCGGGTTTTCGTTCCTCCGGCGTCTATTCCCAAAACCACAGTCATCGTGCGCCTGCTCCTTCGAACTCCGATACCGTTATCATTATCGCGCACGGGGGAGCGCAGGGTTTTTCGATTCAATAACTAGCCTTTTCAAGGCAAAAAACGGCATTTTTGCACGATAAGGGGCCTAAATCGAGAGTTTTGTGTTACTGGTTGATCAATAGGATGGAATTGTAAGTCATTCATCCCAAGCGTGTTACTGGAATTGTTGGGTGAAAAAATTGGAAAAAACCGGGGGGGTGGGTCAAACCGTTTTTATCACCCGTTTCCGGCCCTCTTAACACACTCCACTGCCTTCCAGTATGCGTCAACGGAAGGTAATTATCTGCAAGCTGAAGATTTCAAAGTTCACGGGTGGTTTCTTGGCAGGAAATATTCGGCGCTGTTTCTTTTCGGGATGCAGAATCGCCTTCAGCGTGCCAAGTTAGTTGCCGGGATCGTTCCCATTATCGCGCAGCGTCTTGGCCAGCACGTTCAAGCTGCCGTCGGTTTTTGGGGGAGTGAGCGAGAGCAGGTGGGCGAGCCAGGGATAGAGGTTGACGTTCTCGAACGGAGCGACCGTGCCGCCCTCGACGATGTCCGGTCCGGCGGCAAAGAAGATGGCTTTCATTTGCGGCACCTTGACGGGGTCGAAGCCGTGAATGCCGGGAATTGGCGGCTCATCGGGCTTGCCGGCGGGAGGCGTTCGCACGCGAATCGCGTAGGGGCCTGTGGCCACTAACACAGGGTCGCCCTCGCGCGGATTCTGGTTGTAGTTGAGCTCCGGGGGGACGTCCTTGCGGCGATAGGCAATGAAGTCAGGCGAGGCCTTTTTGAGCTGGTTGTAGAGGCGAGCGCGCTTTCCCTCGGTATCTGTATAGAGCAAGGTGCCGGCGGCTTCAAACCCGTTCAAATCGGCGAATTTGTCCAGCGTTACCCATCCATCCTCGACTTTAGCCATACCGTGGTCGCTCACAACGACAAGGTCAATTGGCAAGCCGGTGGCGTCGAGGCCGGCCTTGAGCTTTCCCACCATGCCGTCCATCTTCAGCACAGCGGCTTTGGTTTCAGGGGCGTCGGGGCCGAACTTGTGGCCTTCGCGGTCCGGTGTGGCGAAGTACATGGTGATGAAATGGGGGCGGTCCGCTTCAGGAAGCTTGAGCCAGGCGAGCACCTGGTCGATGCGGGCATTCTGGTCGAGGTTGTTGTCAAACCGCAGATAATAGGTGGGCTGGTATCCGGCGATTTTGGCTTCGGAACCGGGCCAGAAGAGACACGCGGCGCGCATCCCCTGGCTTTCGGCGAGGCTCCACAAAGGGGTGCCGCCGTACCAGGTGCCGTCGGTCACGGCCTTGCGGTCAAAGAGGGCAAAGCTCGCCTTCCGGTCCGGATCGTAAAAATTATTGGCGACGACGCCGTGATGCTCCGGATAGAGGCCGGTAACGATGGTGATGTGGTTGGGAAACGTGAGGGAGGGGTAGCTGGGCAGCATGCCATCCGGTGCTGAAACACCCTGCTTGCCCAGGGCCAGCAGGTTTTTGGCGCCGTCGCGTTTGGCCCAGTCCCAACCGAAGCCGTCGAGCGAAACCAGCACGACATAGTGGTGGTTTTGCGCTTTGGCGGAATTGGGGCCGTTGTCAACGTGAATGATGGGGAGCGGCTGCTTGGGGCTCTCTGCTGCCGGAACTTGGCCCGCAGCCAGGGTGAAACTCAACACGAACGACGCAAGAGCCACCCAGCCCCATCTAGGAAATCGCATGCAAATACCCCCGTGCAAGCTTATCGCATTGGGTAGCGGGGTGGTCTTGGCGGCTTCCGGCGCCGGCGCGGCTTGCTGTTTTGCCAGCCTTCAAAATAAATCACGAAAGGCCCAATCCAATCGCGCGCTGTAGGCGTTCTTCAGGCACAGGGCGGTTGCTCCGTTACGGCAGCGCCCTGGAGGCGGGCAAATTCCCATTTCCCCAATCGAAAAACTGCTCGTTAACCGTTCAGAGAGGTCACATGGAAAACCAGGAACTTTTTTACTCGCTCAACCCGGTCGCGCAGGAACGCGTGGCACGGCGCCAATTTCTCCGCCGGGCCGGCGTTTTCGGCCTGGGTGCTGCGGCAGCCACCTTAACCTTAGGCAGCGGCAAGGCCTATGCCGACGAACCCGAATCACCAGCGGAGACAGCCCAGGAAGCAGCGCAGGGCAAAGACACAGTAGCGGAAATCTTCACGGCAGCCTTGATCGCAGAAGATCTCGCAACCACGTTTTATTACAACGGCTTGGTCGGCGCGGTGATTCAGGATCCGAAGCTGGCCGGGCCGGGCGGCACGGCCACGAACGTCTCGAGCGCGGGAGATGTGGGCAATGTCGGCTATATCCGGGCCGCGCTTACGCAGGAGATTCATCATGCGCAGCTTTTCCGGTCACTTCTGGGTATGACAATGTCCAGCCAGGACCCCGTTCAGACTTTCCACTTCCCTGCCGGCACCTTCGATACTTTGACTGCTTTCACGGGCATTCTGGATGCGCTTGAGAATGCCTTCATCGGCGCGTACCTCACCGCGATTCAGGAGTTTGCCGCCAAGTCTGCCAATCGCCGGGCGGGGGATGGCGCCTGGTCGGAGCCTGCCGACAGCAAGTACACCCCCGAGCAGTTGGACTACTTCGCCAAGGTCTCAGCCTCCATCATGGGTATCGAAGCGGAGCATCGGGTGCTGGGCCGTGACCTGAGCGGCTCAATACCTGCCAACAATCGGGGCTATGAAACTACCGACGGCTTGAATGCGGTTTTTAACGGACCCAAGTCCGCTGTCGCGGCGTTGACACCGTTCCTGACCTCGAGCACGGGGCCGGGGTTCTCGCTTGCGACTGCAGTGGCCCATCAAAGCAGCGTTTCGCTGCCGATACCCGGAGGGCCGCCGTCATTTTGATCGGCGACTGCCGAGGAATGTGGGGTGACCGTTCTTGGCTTCGCCCGGCGCCCCACAAGCCTCGTGCCGGTAAACCCCAAAACTATATTCGAGCTCTTTAGAAAACTCTTGGCACTCCAAGCTGCGCCATGGTTAAAATGTGGTTGGCCATATATCCCTTTATCCGTGACTGAAACCCCCTCCAATCCGAATGATGTCCCGATTCGTTCTCCAGGTGAAGTCCCTGGAAGATTCGAAGCGACGGGAACAACTCCGGCCAGCGATGAGTTGTTGATGGAGCGCGTGCGGGCCAACGAGCAGAAGGCCATGGGGGAGATCTTCGACCGATACGGGGGCCTCGTCTATTCGGTGGCGTTGCGCGTTCTGAAGGACCCCGCCCAGGCAGAAGACGTGATGCAGGAGATTTTCTTCCAGGTGTGGAAGGGGCCGGGCGCATTTGTCCAGGTGCGGGGATCTCTGGGCGCATGGCTGGCAGTGGTGGCACGCAACCGGGCCATCGACTCACTAAGGCGACGGCGGCCAACCGAACCGGTCGATGAAATGGTGCTAAGCTCCGGGACCAATCTGGCCTCGGAGATTGAACGAAACACGATGATGGAGAAGGTTCGTGGGGTACTGAAGAAACTGCCTCATGAGCAACAGACGTCGGTGGAACTGGCTTTTTTTGAGGGGCTGACTCACTCCGAGATTGCCGCAAAAACGGGCGATCCGCTGGGCACGGTGAAGACCAGAATCAGATCGGCATTGATCAGTTTGCGGAAAGGGATGGAAGGATGACGAACGGACGGCACATTTCGCAGGAGGACCTGGCGCTCTACGCAATGCAGGCTCTCTCTACGGAGGAGTCTGCCGCCGTCCGTCTGCACCTGGCTGAATGCGCGTTGTGCCGCGCCGAATTGGCGGAGTTCTCAGGGGATTTGGCTCTGGTCGCTCTCAGCGTCGAGCAGCATCCAGTGCCTATGGGCGCACGGGAGCGCTTCATGCAGAGGATTTCTGCTTCAGGTATGGAGCCATCTCAGCGGGGCGCCGTTGTTCCTATCCATTCGCCGATTCAATCAACTGACGAGCGGCCGCAGCGCAAGCGCGCTGTCTGGGTTCCCTGGATGGCGGCTGCGGCTTTGCTGGTGCTTGCGATTTCACTTGGCGTCGAAGTCCAGCGGCTCAAGGTGAGACTGGACCATGAGTCCAGTCTGGCGGCAAGGTTGGCCGAGTCCAGTGCCCGCGCGCAGGAAGTGGCTGAGGTGCTGACTGCGCCCACCGCACAGAGGGTGGTGTTGACTGCGGCCATGATTCCCGCCCAGCCGGCTGGACGCGCAGTCTACCTGGCGGACCGTGGCGCATTGATCTTCCAGGCCAATAACCTGTCGCGCCTGCCGGAAAACAAGACTTACGAGCTTTGGTTGATCCCGGCAAACGGCTCGGCGCCCATGCCTGCAGGGCTATTCCGGCCTGACGCGGCGGGCAACGCGAGCGTGGTGCTTCCGCCGCTGCCGAAGGGAGTCCAGGCAAAGACATTCGCCGTCACGATTGAAAAGTTGAGTGGCTCGGATACGCCGACTGCTCCCCTCGTACTTTCCGAGGCGGCTCCGGCAGCAGGGGAATGAAGCGCAGTCGATCCGGCGGCGATTCGGAACCCAACCGGGTGGGCAGTTGTGGTATACGTTTACTCATGAACTGCCGAAGCGTTTTCTTTGCCGCTATGCTGCTGTTTGTCTTCGCCTCAACCTCCGCGCTTGCACAGAATCCTGCGTCGACGCCGCCCATGGGTTGGAATAGCTGGGACGCGTACGGGCTGACCATCGATGAGGCTGACTACCGGGCCAATACAACTGTGCTGGCGGGGATGAAGCAGTTCGGCTGGCAATACTCTGTGATCGACGAAGGGTGGTATATGCAGGACCCCTTCGCGGAGAAGGTCGAGGCCAGGAAGTATCTGTGGGACGCGAATGGAATTCTGATCCCGGTGGTGAATCGATTCCCGTCGTCGGCTGGCGGGGCGGGGTTCAAGCCGCTGGCGGATTGGGTTCATGCGCAAGGGTTGAAGTTCGGCATCCACATCGTTCGCGGGATTCCGCGGCAGGTGGTGAAGGAGAATCTGCCCATCGCGGGGTCGAGCTTTCATGCCAGTGACGCCGGGGACACAACCGAGACCTGCCCATGGGATGAAGGCAACTATGGGGTGAAGGACAATGCTGCGGGTCAGGCTTACTACGACTCGATGCTGAGGCTCTACGCAGGGTGGGGTCTGGACTACATCAAGGTGGACTGCATCAGCGACCATCCTTACCGGCCTACCGAGATCCGCCAAGTTGCCGAGGCTATCAAAAAGACGGGGCGGCCCATCGTGTTGAGCCTTTCGCCCGGACCGACTTCTCTGGAAAATGCGGCCTACGTGGCCAAATACTCGCAGTTGTGGCGCATTTCGGACGACCACTGGGATGTGTGGGCTGCGGAACACAAGAAGGCAGGCACCGAATTTCCCTTCGGGCTGCGGGACGCATTTGACCGGCTGGCGAAGTGGGCACCCCTGGTGAAGCCGGGTGCCTGGCCGGACGAGGATATGCTGCCGGAGGGCTGGCTGGGTCCGCACCCGGGGTGGGGCGAGGCGCGGCAGTCCAGATACACCCAGGACGAGCAGCGAACCGAATTTACGCTGTGGGCCATTTCACGGTCCCCGCTGATTTTCGGCGGCAATTTGACCAGGCTGGATGAATTTACCAAGTCGCTGATGACCAACAAGGAAGTGACGGGCATCAATCAAAAGGCCTCGGAGAGCAAGCCTGTGACAAATCTGCCCGCGGGATTTGAGAAGGCCCGCGTATGGAAGGTCGAGATCGGCAAAGGCGATCGGCATCCTTATTTTGCTTTTTTCAACCTGGATGAGAAGCCGGTGACACTCCATACGACGTGGGCGCAGCTCGGTGTTGGAAGCGGCAAACACCCGGCTCGAAGTGTTTGGGAGGGAAACAAGATGCCTGCTGCCGAGAGCATTGATGTTTCACTGCCGGCCCACGGGAGTGCGATCTACAAGGTCGAGTAGCTGTTGGAGCGGGCGTGGAACGACGAAGCTTTCTCGGTGGATTGGCGTCAATTTGGGTTGCGAGCCAACGGCTTGACGCTGCAGTACCAACGAACGGTCAGCACCTTGCCGATGCGGTGCGCGGGCAGGTGGGCGTGACTACGGGCTACGATCCTACGTGGACACGGCTGACCTACCCAGGGGGCGACGTGGCGCGGTCGACCGGAGTGTGTGCGGACGTTGTGATACGGGCTGCCCGCGACGGACTTGGTCTGGACCTGCAAAAGCTGGTTCACGAGGATATGGCAAAGCATTTCGATGCATACCCTGCGCGGAAGGCATGGGGGGCTCGCACTACCGATCCAAACATCGACCACCGCAGGGTGTTGAACCTGGAGGCCTATTGGGCGCGGGCAGGAGCGCGGATATGGGTTGCCGAGGCTCCGACACCTGGCAATAGCTTCCCAAAGCCCATTGAGATTGGCGACATTCTGACCTGGTTGTTGCAGGCGCGGCTGCCGCATGTGGGTATTGCGGTGAGCGCCAGCCCGAACCCGCGGGTCGTTCACAACGTTGGCCGCGGAGCCGAAGAGATCTCGATTGAGGATTTCTCCCAGGAGCGGGCCGCGGCGCACTATCGGTGGCCGGTGGCTCAGTAGACGGGGTCTTAGAACCGGGCCGCGGTCTGCGGACACAGTTCTATTTCTTGTGCGAGAATGTTTCTTCCGGTTGAACGGCACTTGAAATGGCCCTCACCGGCAGGATCGATATATGCCTATTTTGCGTTCCGTTTTTATCGCCCTATCCCACAACCGTTTTTTGCGCCACCTCGGTGAGCGCTCACGCGCCGGTATCCGGCTCAGTTCGCGCTTTGTGGCCGGCATGGAGATTGCGGATGCGCTTCGCGTTGCCGCGCAGCTTAACAAACAGGGCCTTTCCGTCACCCTCGATTCGCTGGGAGAGAGTGTTACCACAGAGCTGGAGGCGCACCTTGCCGCCGAGGTCTACCACCAACTGCTGGACTATATCGCCGCGCATAAATTGGATGCCAACATCAGCGTAAAACTAACGCAATTGGGTCTGGAGTTGTCGCCTGAGCTGGCGGAACGAATTGTCGAGGAACTGGCCCAGCATGCCCAAGCAACGGGCAACTTTGTGCGGGTTGATATGGAAGACTCGTCGCTGACGCAGATCACGTTGGACATCGTGCGACGTCTGCATGCGCGGCCAGAGCTGCGCGGGGCCATCGGGATTGTGATCCAGTCGTACCTTTACCGATCCCAGGCCGACGTGGAGCAGCTTGTAGCGGATGGCATCCGCGTGCGCCTGTGCAAGGGGGCTTACAACGAGCCTGCCGAGGTTGCGTTCAAGCACAAGGCCGACGCGGACTCGAATTACATCCGCCTGAGTTGCATGCTTTTGGACAGCCCGGAGTTCCACGGTTTGGCCACCCACGACGAAGACATGATCGCCGAGGCCAAATCTTTCGCCGCGCAGCACGGGATCGACCCCGGCCGCTTCGAGTTCCAGATGCTTTACGGCGTACGCCGCGACTTGCAGGCCAGGCTGGTCCGCGAGGGCTATAAAGTGAGGGTTTACGTACCATTCGGCAAGGAGTGGTATCCATACTTCATGCGCCGGCTGGCCGAGCGGCCGGCGAATGTTGCATTCATCGCCAAGAATTTTTTCCGGTCTTAGAAATGCGGGGGTAGCGGGCAAAGCAGCATTACCCTGCGATTTGGTCGTGGCCCAGCCAGGTCCGCAGATAGGCTGCCTGACCCACGTGGTAAGACTCGTGGAAAGCCAGGAAACCGAAAAGTCCGCTGTTTTTGCCATCGAAAGTGGGTATTTTTTCGGCAGGCGGCGCGGACAACACCGCCGCGGGGGCTTGCTCGAGTGCGGATGCGAAGGCAACGGAGATATCCTGCCAGGCAGTCGTAATCTCTTCCGGCGAAGGATATTCGTGGGGCTCGACCAGTTTTGCGCCGCGTCCGAACAACGGCAGCCACGGCCTGGACCACGATGTTCCAAGGATGCCGAGCATAACGCTGCGAACAAGGATCAGGTGTCCGACGATCCACAGGAGGTGGTTTGAGGATTGGCCCGGCTGCCGAAGCCACTCCTCGGGGGTTAATCCGGCCCAGCTTTTGGCAAGGAGGCCGTCGTTCTGTCGATATATGGCGGCGGCAGTGGCGATTTCAGGGGCGATTTCAGGGGCAACGGGCATATAGGACAGTCCTCCGGGGGAATGGGCGTTGGAATTGGATTCTGACACCTGACGTATAGAGTTTATCTCGCGCTTTCAATCATCGGTCAAGTTTGCTTTTGTTGAGTCTTTGGCCGTGTGATGAGGCTCGTTAAGTTTGTGGCGCAATTTGAGCAGGAGGGGCTCTCTGCATACAGGGCATTCCCATGGAAAGTAGCCGAATAAAGAGAAGATTCGTTTCTGGAGGAAGCCTCTGCGATGCAAACGGCGAAGGTAGTTACGGCCACAGGTTGGGCATTGCAAGTCGGTTCTCTCTTCAGAATCCGATGAGTATTCGCGCGCCAAATGCTCTCTCCCTGGCGAGGCTTATGTGAAGAACGTATACCCTCAAACAGAAGTGCCTCTTTGATCTTTGCAAAGCGCAGTTCTCGCCACATTAACACAAGTATCTCAAAGCGGCTGTGTGGAGTGAAAGGCTGAACTGATATTTATATCGACCGGAAGGACGTAGGGATTATCAATTCTGCTAAGTTCCCTGGATTGAAGTAACTGATTCGAAAATGCCGTCACGCTTTATGCTGAGGAAACTGCACTCCAGCGATTCGCACCTTCAATTGCGTTGTTCCCTCCACCTTCAGCCGCGTCAATCCCAGCCGCGCCAGGTCCGCGACTGTGCGGGCCAGGGTATGGGAGGCGTTCAGCGAGGGCGGCCGCTCCAGGCGTAGGCCAAGATTGGCGGCGTAGCCACGGAAGAGAATGTCCACATCGTAAAGAATCTCGACGTGATCGCAGAGAAAGCCGATGGGCTGAAGGATCAGAGTCTTCACGCCTGAGGCAGCGATGCTGTCCAGGGTGCTCTCGACAGTGGGGCCGGTCCATGGTCCGCCGCTGGCGCCCTGGCTTTGGAAGGCGAACCACCACTGGGGGATCTCCGGCAGGCGCGCGGCAACCAGCGCCGCTGTTGCTTTGGCGTCTTGGGCGTAGGGGTCCGCAACCTCCCGGCCGGGCCAGAGGCGGGGCTCGGCTGGGCCGGCCGTGCTCGGGGCCGGGGTCTGAATCGTGCGACAAGGTACGCTATGGGCTGTGAACAGAACCGGAACCGGGTAGCCCACCTCGGCGCTGAGGTTGGACCACGTTGGCCGGAGCCGCTCGGCAAAGGCGTCTGCGAGCAGCGGATGCTGTGCCCAGCCCTGGGTAAAGTCGATGCGAATCCCGCCCGCCTCGGACTCCACCGCCCGCCGGTAGAGGCCGACGCTGGTACGAGAGTTTTGCGGAGCCATGCAGACGACCGCTGCCTCCTCGACGCCGTCGGCGCGCATCTGGCGGACCACGTCCGGGATGTAGGGCCGCCAGTTACGCATGCCGACGTAGACCGGGACCGGCGAGCCGGCGGCGGCCAGTTCCCTTTCGACAAGGCGAGCCTGTTCCACGGTGATTTCAGTGAGTGGGCTGCGGCCAATGAGGGAGTAGCGGTGCTGGATCTCTTCGACTACATTCTGAGGAATGGGTCGGCCGCTGACCACATTGCGCAGGTAGTCGGGGATCTCCTCGATGGTTTCCGGGGTTCCGTGCGCCAACAATAGGACGGCTTGTTTCAGGGCTGTCTGCAATTGGTTCCCTCAAGGGCTAAAGCCCTAAGCTTATTTTCCGGGTTGTCCAGCCGGGGACCTGCTTTA
>PLZC01000198.1 GCA_003151985.1 Acidobacteriaceae bacterium | reverse complement strand
AAGGATCTGCGGTTGTTCTTCCCGTGCCAATGCAGATAGGATGCCACCGATGCACGAGCACAGCTATTTCACATACATCATGGCGAGCCGCAGCCACACGCTCTACGCAGATCCTTCGCCTGCGGCTCAGGATGACAGCGCGTCGGAGTAGCGGAACGTGTGATTTTCGGTCCATGCCGCGAACTTCCTTCGCCACAGAGCAGCCGAAAACCCCGCCCACAACGCTTTCGGTTTTTTGCAGAAGATAGCGACCGCCCGGAGCACAATAGTTATTGGAGGGCTTGGTCGAATCGGGCGCCCCTCGTGGACGCTCATTCCCCTCCTTTGCAGCCGAAAACAGCCCGAAAATCAGCCGCCCCCCCCTCCCCCCCCTCCGGACGCCCCTTTTCCGGTCACCCCGGTGTACATAACATCAATTGAATAAACAGTTTGCAAATTGTACATACTGGCAGATCAACTGAATTCGATCCCAAAATGCCCGTTTTTTTGCGATTTTTTGAAGATTTCGCTCGCCTGCACCGCAACAATTCCCTTTATCCCCCGAACCGTGATGAGCAGGAGAAGAGCCATGAAGACTGTGCGCGCGTTAGCCCTTGTGACGTTGGCGTTTTTGAGTGTTGGTGCTGTCGCCGGTGGGGCGATGCTGATTCTTGCCCCGTCAGGCAAGCTCCTGCAGATGCCTCTAAGTCTCCTTGAATACAGCCCTAATAGTTGATCTTGTTGGGGGATGCGATCCACGCCTCAAAGCTGGCCCAGGCTTCACCGGCCAGCATCTGCGTAGTAGGGAGCTTGCGCTCGGCATTGTCTTTGCGCAGTTCCTCGTAGAGAAATGCATCGTCGAATCCGGCGCGCGCAGCGTCCGCGGCGCTGGCGCCATAGTAGACAGCCTCGATACGTGCCCAGTGTGCCGCAGCCAGGCACATAGGGCAAGGCTCGCAACTGGTGTAGAGTTCGCAGTCTGCGAGCGTGAAGGCGCCAAGCGCCTTGCACGCCGCACGAATCGCGTTTACCTCGCCGTGTGCCGTGGGGTCGTTGCTTGCCGTGACAGTGTTCACGCCCTCGCTGACTATCTTCCCTTCGCATACGATGAGCGCGCCAAATGGCCCGCCCGCGCCGGAAAGCACGTTCTGCGTAGCGAGCGCAATGGCACGGCGCAGAAACTCCGGATTGGGCTGGCTCTGTGTCATGGCTCGCAGTTAATCCAGAGCGTCGAGGTCGGCGAGAACGTCGATGTCGACTTCTCCTCCGGGAAACTCGACCACGACCAATGGACACGGCGGCTGCGCCAGCAACTCGCGCGCGCCCTTGTCGCCCCGGAGAGCAAGCAGATCGGCAAAGACACCGCGTGGAAACATGGCTGGAACGCCCCGAACGCCGGCATAGGCTGAGGCCACAATGGAGGGCTCGGCCTGGGCTGCGAAAGTCTCCATCAATGCACGAAGATGTGCGGCGGTGAGACGAGGCTGGTCGCAACTGAGCAACAGAGCGCCGGAAGGCTGTGACCCGTTTGTGCCGGTCGCATTCCCATTCAGCGCGCGGAGGCCTGCGTGGATGGAGCTGGCAATTCCCTGCTCCCAGTGGCTGTTGAAGACAACGGTGGCATCGTTGAACGGGATGGACGCGCTGATGATTTCAAAATGCGCGCCGAGTACGGCGAAGACAGGCGATGCGCCGGCCTCGTTTGACAGGCGGATGGCTCGTTTGAGCAATGTTTCGCTGCCGTGCTTGAGCAGTTGTTTTGACTGACCCAGGCGGCGGCTCGCTCCGGCGGCAAGTACGATGGCGGGGAAGGGCATAGGCCTCAGTGTAACCCGAGATTCTTGACCGCGGAGTGACGGGCGCGCAAGACTGAAACTACCTGAAGAAAAAATGAAAGGCGGATTGGTGGCGGACCAGACAAGCACGACGGGCGAAGTGTACACACAGCAGAATGCGGCTGAGGATTATGGGCTGCATGCCGGTGTGCTGGGGCCGCTGGAAACACTCGCGCAGTCGGTCTCCGCCATGGCGCCTTCAACTTCGGCATCGCTCACCATTCCGCTGGTGTTTGCGCTGGCGGGCAACGGAACGTGGTTTGTTTATCTACTGGCAACCGGGGCTACCCTGCTGGTCGGTTTCTGCGTGAGCCGGTTCGCCCGCCTCTCTGCTTCGCCCGGTTCGCTTTACACGTATACCGCGGAGACTCTGCCGCCGGTGTTCGGCGTACTGGCCGGATGGGGACTGCTGCTGGCCTACCTGGCCACCGGCGCGTCGGTGGCCGGCGGGGCGCTTTATTATGCCAACTTGCTGAGCCTGCAATTTCTTCATTGGACGCCGCCGGCGCTGCCCACGCTGGCTCTAGTTTGCCTGGCCGCGGGGTATGTCGCTTATCGGGATGTGAAGCTATCGGCGGAACTGATGTTGTGGATCGAGGTTGTTTCCCTGGGACTGGTGGTGATTGTGCTGGCGGTGCTGCTGGGCCGCTACGGGTTGCACTTCGATATGGATCAGTTCCGGCTCAAAGGGGTCTCGACGGCCGCGCTGGGGCCGGCGCTGGTGCTGGCGATGTTCAGCTTTGTGGGGTTTGAGAGCGCAACCACGCTGGGCGGCGAAGTGCGCAATCCGCTGCGTACGATTCCCCGCGCCGTTGTGCAATGCGCCATTCTCGCGGGGATGTTCTTCATGCTGTGTTCGTATTCCGAGGTGCTGGGCTTTCGCGGCGAAACGAACCGGCTGAGCGACTCAACGAGCCCGTTGCACTTGCTGGCCGCAAAGGCCGGCATCTCTCCACTCGGCGTGGGCATCGATTTTGGGGCGGCGGTGAGCATGGTGGCGTGTGTGCTGGCCTGCACCACGGCGGCGGCGCGCGTGCTGATGCGGATGGCGCACGGAGCGCTCTTGCCTACGACACTGGAACGAACGAACCGGAGACATGGCACTCCGGGCGCGGCGATTGCACTTGCGGCGAGCCTGATGTTTGTGGCCACAGCGGTATTGGCAATGCGCGGCGTGGCGGGCTCCGATATGTACGACTGGCTGGGGTCGCTTGCTGTTTTCGGCTTTCTTACCGCCTATGCACTGGTTGCCATTGCGCTGCCTTTTGCGCGGCGGGCGTTGGGGCAACATTCGCATCGGGTCGTTGTGGTCAGCGTGGTCACGGCACTGGTGACGGTACTGATTGTGATTTTCGATTTGAAATCCGCTGCGGACGTCGTTCATGCGCGGATTCCGTATATCTACCTTGGGTACATTGCCGCGGGCATCGGGTGGTATTGGGTGAGAAGAAACAAGGGACTAGGGAATAAGGACTAGGGACTTCCTTGTTCCCTTGTTTCCTGTTCCGTCGTCCCCTAGTCCCTAGTCCCTAGCCCCTGCTCTTCCCCGATGTCCTCATTCCAAATCTCCGGGTGGGCGGCGATATAGCCTTCCAGCATTTCGCGGCATTCCGGGTTGTCGAGATCGATTACTTCTACGCCGTTTTCGCGCAGCCAACTCAGCCCGCCTGAGAAGGTGCGGCTTTCGCCCACTACTACCGTGCCAATGTGGAACTGGCGCACCAGCCCGCTGCAATACCAGCAGGGGGCGAGGGTGGTTACCATGACCAGGTCGCGATAGCTGCGCTGGCGGCCGGCGCGGCGGAAAGCGTCCGTCTCGCCATGGACGCTGGGGTCTGCCTGCTGCACTCGGCGGTTGTGGCCGCTGCTGACCAATTCTCCGTTTTTGGTAAACAGCGCCGCCCCGATCGGAATGCCCCCCTCGTCCAATCCCACTCGTGCTTCCTCAATCGCTACAGCGAGCATCTGTTCATACAAGATTCGTTCGATCGGGCTCGGATCCATGGCAAGATTCCTCTCAGGTGAAGGATAAGGCACAGAATAGACGCCGAACTGTGACACCGGTTTTGCCTGCCCGAACTGAGGGATTTCCGACTTGAGCGCAATCGGTTGACTGCGAGCGCGCGCTAAGATGTAGGGTGGAATCGTGAAAGATCGCTGCGATCTGGGCCTGATCACACAAGGGGGGCTTGATGAAAACGCGAAGATTGGGCAGCCAAGGTCCGGTTGTCTCAGCCGTCGGCCTGGGCTGCATGGGGATGAGCGAGTTCTACGGCGCTCACGACGAAAATGAGTCGCTGGCAACGATTGACCGCGCCTTGGAACTTGGAATCAACTACCTGGATACATCCGACATTTATGGCCCGCACACGAACGAGTTGTTGGTGGGTGAAGCGATCAAGGGGCGACGCGAGAAGTTTTTTGTAGCCACCAAGTTCGGCATCCTGCGCGACCCGGCCAATCCCGCGCTGCGCGGGGTGGACGGCAGTCCGGCCTATGTGCGCCGGTCCATCGAGGGCAGCCTGCGGCGGTTGGGCGTGGAGACGGTCGATTTGTACTACCAGCATCGCGTAGACCCCAAGACGCCGATCGAGGAGACTGTGGGGGCGATGGCGCGGTTGGTGGAAGAAGGCAAGGTGCGGTTTTTAGGCCTCTCTGAGGCGGCGCCGGCAACGCTCGAACGTGCCCACGGTGTTCATCCCATTTCGGCGCTGCAAACCGAGTACTCGCTCTGGTCGCGCGACCCGGAGCTGGAGATTCTGCCCACGTGCCGGCGGCTGGGCGTGGCGTTTGTGGCTTACAGCCCGCTGGGCCGCGGCTTCTTGACCGGTGCTTACAAAAGCCCTAATGACTTTGACGCGGACGATTACCGCCGGCAAAGCCCGCGCTTCCAAGGGGAGAACTTTGCCCGCAACCTGGAGTTGGTGGAGAAGGTGAAGCAGTTGGCCGCCGCGGCCGGTATGACCACCGGCCAACTTGCCCTAGCCTGGGTGCTGGCGCAAGGGGAAGACATTGTGCCCATTCCCGGCACCAAACGGAGCAAGTACCTGGAAGAGAATGCTGCGGCCGTGGATGTTTCTCTCTCTCCGGACCTTCCAGAGAAACTCCGGGATATTTTTCCGCCGGATGCCGTGGCCGGTGAGCGGTATGCGCGGTCCGCGCTGGCCCTGGTGAACCAATAATCGACGCGAGAGCCAGGCTGGCTCTGGCCTTCATATCTGTTCTAGGAAACAATATCTTCATGACCGATCTGGAACGCATTCTGCCGCTTTGGCGTGAGTTGGAAACCGCGGAGGTGGACTACGTGCTGGCCACGGTGGTTGCCGTCGAGGGGCCGAGCTACCGGAAGCCGGGCGCGCGCATGTTGCTGGCCCCGGATGGGCGGCGCGCGGGCACGGTGAGCGGCGGCTGCCTGGAGGCCGAGGTGGCAAAGCGCGCCTGGTGGCTTACCGCGCAAGGGCCCGTTGTCGAACGCTATTCCACGGCGGAGGATGAGGGTGACCGTCCGTATGGCTCCGGCTGCGGAGGTGTGGTTTACCTGCTGCTGGAGCGGAGACTGACGGCGGGGCCGCTGCTGGCCGCCTTGCAGCCGGCCTTCGACAAGCGAGTGCCGCTGGCCATCGCAACGGTACTGGAGGGACCGGGGATCGGACAAAGAGCTTTTGCAGGCCCCACGGCTTCGTCGGCAGCACCGGAAGTTTCACCAAGTCCAGAGGACGGGCAACTTGACTTCACCCTGCGCGGATTGGCGGAACAGTCCCTTGAGCAGCGCACGCCGATGGAAGAGAGAATTCCGATTGACGGCTCGTTGGCAAGGGTTTGGGTGGACTATTGCCTGGCTCGACCCGGCTTGTGGATTTTTGGCGCAGGCGACGACGCCATTCCATTGCACCGGCTAGCCCGCGAACTGGGTTGGTTTGTGGCTGTCGCGGATGGCCGTTCCAACCTGGCCAGGCGGGAGCGATTCCCAGTAGCGAATCAAGTATGCGTATTGGCGGCTGCGGGCCTGCCGAGGTCCAATCTGTCCTCTATCAGCACGTCCGACGCGCAATTGGCGCTGTTCGGCCTGAATTCGACCGATGCAGCCGTCGTGATGGCCCACAGCTTCGAGCAGGACGCGAGAGTGCTGGCCACGCTGCTGGCTCTCGATGTTCCCCCAGCCTATATTGGCGTGCTTGGCCCACAGCGGCGCACCCGCGAACTGCTTGTTGAGGCTTCGCGGCTGCTTGGTCTTCCCGGTGAAGAACAACAGGTGGAGCGCTGGCTGGCTAGCGTGCATGCACCCATGGGCCTGGACCTTGGCGGGGAGGCGCCGGCGGCGGTTGCCCTTTCAGTGCTTGCCGAGATTCAGAAATCGTCGACCTCGGCGACCGGCCTGCCGCTGCACCAGGTTCGCGCTGCGAGCAGGGCGATGAGCCTCTGAGCCTGCTGCGCTGGCACCCAAAGGCTTTAGGCCGTCAGATGAGCCTCCAACACATCAAGGAACTTGGCCAGCCATGCGGGATGGGCCGTCCATGCGGGACCGGTTACGAGCTTTCCATCGACCGTGGCGTCGAAGAAATCCAACGGCACAAAGGTTCCGCCAGCCAACTCCACCTCCGGCGCGCAGGCCGGATAGGCATTCAACTTGCGGCCCTTCAGGATTCCGGCCGCGGCCAACAGTTGCGGGCCGTGGCAGAGGGCGGCGATGGGTTTGCCGGCACGGTCGAAGTGGCGCACGATGTCCAGGACCTTGGCGTTGAGGCGCAGATACTCCGGCGCACGCCCGCCGGGAACGACGAGGGCGTCGTAGTCCTTGGCGTCAATTTCATCAAAAGTAGCGTTCAGCGTGAAATTGTGGCCTCGCTTTTCGCTGTAAGTCTGGTCGCCTTCAAAGTCGTGAATAGCGGTGCGGACTTGCTCTCCCTTCTTCTTGCCGGGGCAAACCGCGTCGACCTTGTGGCCCACCATCTGCAAGGCCTGAAATGGAACCATGATCTCGTAGTCCTCGACGAAATCGCCGGCAAGCAGCAACAGCTTTGCGGATTTCATTTCGAATCCCTCCGAATGAGAGTTTGCCACATTGCAGTGGCCGGAAGCCGTAGAATCTGGCCATGGCCGTTGCACCTCCGGCACTCGAATCCTTGAATGCCCGCATCGTTGCATGCCAACGCTGCCCGCGGCTGCGCGCCTATTGCGCCGAGGTGGCTCGCGGGCGGCGGCGCGCCTATGCTGACTGCGAGTATTGGGGCAAGCCTGTACCCTCGTTCGGCGACACAAATGCGGAGGCCGGGGCACGGGTTCTGGTGCTGGGCCTGGCTCCTGGCGCACATGGATCGAACCGCACGGGGAGGATGTTTACCGGCGACGGTTCGGGCGACTTTCTTTTTCCGGTGCTACATGAAGCCGGATTCGCTTCGCAAGCTAAGGCCGTCTCCCGTGACGATGGCATGAAGCTCACCGACATGTGGATCAGCGCCGTCGTCCGTTGCGCGCCGCCGGCCAATAAGCCCACGCCCCAGGAGCAGCGCAACTGCGCGCCCTGGCTCGATGAGGAAATGAGGCTGCTTACCGGGTTGCGCGTGGTTGTGTGCCTGGGGCGGATCGCATTTGATGGGCTGCTGGCTTACGCGCAGCGGACGAAACAGATGGCGTCGCGGGCCAGATTCGTGTTCACACACGGTGCGGAGTACAAACTGCCCGGCGGCTTGATCGTGCTCGCCAGCTACCATCCGTCACTGCAAAACACCAATACCGGGAAACTGACGCGGCCCATGTTTCTTGATATCTTCAAACGGGCGCGGAAGTTGGCAGGGCTGGCCTAGATCGCGCGAAAGGGGATGGGGAATCCAGTGGTCCATCGCGGAGTTGCACGGTTCGCTTTCTTTCTTCTGTTGGCCTCTGCGGTCATGCGATCGGATTCCGCCGCGCCACATCGAGCAACCCTGGTGGTCTCAAACCCGATAGCGCTGGCACGACCAGAAGAGATTCTCGAGATCCCACTCGCTCAGATTCTGTCCCAGCTTGGCGTTCTTGACCCGAAGTTCATCGCAGTGGAGGACCTGACCAACCACAAAACGTTGCCGGTACAAATGGACAACCCCGTCTCAGGCGCAGCCTCGGACCGGTTGCTGGTGTTGGTCGGCCTCGGTTTCCGGCAAACAATTCGTCTGGAATTTCGCACCGTGGACGAGCCGCCGGCAGCCAAACCTCTGGTCTTTGGCCGGATGGTCCCCGAGCGCAAAGACGATTTTGCGTGGGAGAACGACAAGGTCGCCTACCGGGTCTACGGACCTGCGCTCCAGTCAACGGGGGAGCTCACCTCCGGCATCGATGTATGGTCGAAACGTGTTCCGGATCTGGTGGTCAACGCGTGGTACAGCCGCGACGCCGAATCTCAGCGCACGCACAACGCGGCTCTTTCCTATCATCATGACTCCGGGCAAGGCCTTGATTCCTATGAAGTGGGCTCGACACGAGGCTGCGGGGGGACAGGGCTGTGGAAAGATGGCCGGCTGCGGGTGTCAAAGAATTACGTCAGCGCCGAAATACTGACCAAGGGTCCGATCCGGCTGCGCTTCAGGCTGCGGTATGCACCTTGGGCGGCCGATGGCAAGGAGGTCTCAGAGGAAAAGGTGATTACCCTCGATGCCGGCTCGCATCTCAATCGCGTTGAATCCAAGCTTACTTTTTCCGGTAGCCTCACCGCGCAATGGGCAGCCGGACTGGCAACGCATGCCGGTGCTCACTTTACCGCCGCGCCGTCGGGCGGGATTCTGGCCGTGTGGGAGCCCCTATCTACCCCGACAGCGGGAATGGAGGGCACCGGAATCGTGCTTGAACCGGGAAAGACTGCCCACGTGGTAAAGGCTTCCGGGAACGCTGTCCTGCTACGGCCGGCAATGATGGGAGTGCCCATGGTTTACTACACTGGAGCGGCTTGGTCCAAGGCAGACATTCCCGATGAAGGCGCGTGGAACCGCTATCTCGATGCTTTCCGTGAGTGTCTCAAGCATCCTCTCAAGACGCGTTGGGAGTGATTAGTCTAGAGTAAGATTCTGCTGGAGGTTGCACCTCGCATGAGACTCATTCAGGTTGCCGATGCTATCCGTTATCCGCGCATGACCACCGAAGAAGTGCGTGCGGCGTTCCTCGTGGACAAGCTCTTCCAGCCTGGCCGTGTTGACCTGGCCTATGTCGATCTGGACCGTACGATTGTTGGCTCCGCGGTGCCACTCGGTGTGCCGCTTGCGCTTGAAACCGATCCCGATTTACGAGCAGAGTGTTTTACCGAGCGCCGCGAGTTGGGCATACTGAACATTGGTGGGGCCGGGGCGATCGAGGTGGAGGGAGTCACCTATGGGTTAGCCAATCTCGATGCACTCTATGTAGGCCGCGGTAACAAGGTTATTAACTTCTCCAGTCTGGACGCTTCCGCGCCGGCTGAGTTCTACCTGCTGAGTTATCCCGCACATTTCAGTTACCCCGTGGCGAAGATCGTAGCGGGGACCGCGGAATCGACGGTGCTCGGGTCACCAGAAACTGCCAATCATCGCCGTGTTAACAGGTTCATTCACCTTGACGGCGTGTGTAGCTCCCAGTTAGTCATGGGCTTTACGCAACTTACTGCGGGCAGCGTGTGGAATACCATGCCGCCACATACTCACATGCGCCGTTCGGAGGTGTATCTCTACTTCAATCTGAAGCCCGAAGACCGCGTAATGCATATGATGGGGCCAGCGCACGAGACACGACATATTGTTGTTGCCAACAAGCAGGTGGTAGTTTCGCCGGGGTGGTCAATCCATGCCGGCGTGGGCACGGCAAGTTATACGTTTTGCTGGGGTATGGGCGGAGAGAACCAGGTCTACAGCGACATGGACCCTTTGGCCATTGCCGAACTGCTTTGAGACTTACAAGGCATGTTATGAAGAAAGTAACACGAATCCTTCTTCCAGCAGCTTTCATGCTGCTTTCCATGGGGGCATCGCCACAAGTTATGACATCCAATCAGACATCCGAATTGTGGACTCCGGCGAAGCTTCTGGAACAGGCACAGCATTTGCGGCAGCTAGCGGCCAAGGGCGACGGATCGGCAAGCGAGAAGCTGGAAGACTATCCACACCACTACACCATGCTGGCCTTTCGCAGCCGCAGCGGGGGTGCTGAGCTGCACGAGAATTTCACTGACCTCTTTTACATACTCGAAGGTCATGGAACGCTGGTCACGGGAGGTGCGGTGGCCGATGCAAAGACAACGGCGCCCGGAGAGATTCGCGGTTCTTCAGTGAAGGGCGGGGCGAGCCGGGAATTCAAAACGGGAGACGTTGTACACATTCCAGCCGGTGTGCCCCACCAGATGCTACTAGGGGATGGCGAGACCGTTACTTATTTTGTTGTGAAGATCGGTTGAGAATCCGCCCTATCGAGCGCGGGTCAGGATTGCGCCGGCAATTGCCGGCAGCGGCATGACCTTGTCGACGCCGCCGAGTTTGATGGCCTCCTTGGGCATGCCGAAGACGATGCAAGTGGCCTCGTCTTGTGCGATGTTCACTGCGCCAGCCTGCTTCATTTCCAGCATTCCCCGAGCGCCATCGTCACCCATTCCGGTCAGGATCACACCTACGACATTTTGCCCCGCGTAGCGCGCAGCGGATCGGAAAAGCACATCCACCGAAGGGCGATGACGGCAGACCAACGGTCCGTCCTTGATTTCCACGTAGTAGCGTGCGCCGCTACGCTTGAGCAGCATGTGGTGATTGCCCGGCGCAATCAGCGCACGGCCGCGAATGACGCTGTCATTGGTCTCTGCCTCCTTGACGGTGATGGCACACAGGCTGTCAAGCCGGTTGGCAAATGCGCGCGTGAACAACTCCGGCATGTGCTGCACGATCACGATTCCGGGCGTGTCTGCCGGGAGCGCTTCCAGCAGCGTCTTCAGGGCCTCGGTCCCGCCGGTTGAAGCGCCAATCACCACCACCTTCTCTGTCGTTTCGACCATGGCGTGGGTGGCCGGCGAGAGAATGCAATCGGCGTTGAGCTTGGGCTCGACCGTGTGGCTGGGGCCCAGGTTGCGCAGCCTTGCGCCCGCCGCCGCCTTCACCGCGTTGCAGATTTCGATTCGAGAGTCTTCAAGAAACTGCTTGGTGCCCATCTTCGGCTTGGTGATAATCTCCACCGCGCCGTATTCCAGCGCCCGGAAGGTACTCTGCGCGCCCTCATCGGCCAAACTCGAACAGATCACCACCGGAATCGGATGCTGGCTCATGAGCTTCTTGAGGAAGGTAAGCCCATCCATGCGCGGCATCTCGATGTCCAGCGTGATTACGTCCGGAACCTGCTCGGCAATCCGGTCGGCGGCCACAAACGGATCCCCGGCCGTCGCAATCACCTCGATCTCCGGGTCGGACTCGAGCACATCGCGCAGCGTCTGGCGAACCACGGCGGAGTCGTCCACGATCAAAACGCGAATCTTCTTTGTACTCATCTGCCGAACCTCATCGAGTTTCAGGAGTGCCGCTGCAGCAGCACTTCCCCGGTCTCTGTATTGAAGTAAATGTTGACGCCGCGCCGGCCTCCCAAAGAAGAAGCGGATACGGCAAAGCCTTCCTCTTCGAGCACCTTCATCGCCATCTCGATGTTCAGCCTGCCCACCGTGGGCCGCGCCAAGCTGTCGATCATCAACAACACATCTCCGCCCCCGAAGAGCTTCACCTCAACCTCTTCCCGCCGCGCGCCCAGCGCATCGAACTGCCGGGCCAGATCGCGAATGGCATAATCCACATAGCGGCGGCCGGCGGAACGAGTCAAAGTCAAAGCCTGCTTGCCCGGAAAGCGCGGCAGCATCGGATGACAGAGCGCGCCCACGCCCAGCCGCGGAACCCGGAAGGCAATGCCGACACAAGAACCGAGCAAGGTCCGCAGAATCGCCGGCTCCCGGACCAGGCGCGACTCTCCCGGCTGCAAGTAGACTTCGGGCAATGCTTCATTCGCCAATGGGTCAGCCTCTGCCATCGACCCTCCGGTAAAGCGCCGGGGCCACCGGCGCCAGCGGCAGACTCATATTGTGCAGGGTCTCGGCGTGACCGACAAACAGATACCCGCCCGGCAGCAGGCAGTTGGATAGCTTCAGGAGAATGCGCTCCTGCGTGGGCCGATCGAAGTAGATGATCACGTTGCGGCAGAAGATGGCGTCGGCCTTCTCCGGAACGCCGTAATCGGCATCCATGAAATTCAGGCGGCGAAACTCGATCAGCCGTCGCAACTCTGGCGCCACCCGCACTTGCTCGGAGCCGGGCGCGCGGCTGCGCATGAAGTATTTCTTCTTGAGCATGGGCGCCACCGGGGCCACCACGTCGTTGGTATATACGCCCAGCTCGGCTTTGGCCAAAACCAGGTTGGAGATATCGGTGGCTAGAATGCGGAAGCGAAAACCGGGATGGGTCAGCGCGTACTCGCTGAGCACGATGGCCATGGTGTACGGCTCCTCGCCCGTCGAGCAGCCCGCGCTCCAGATCAGCAACGGCCGCCCGGCGCAGCGCTCCGCCAGCTCGGGAAGCGCCTTGCCGGCCAGAAAATTGAAGTGTCCCGGCTCGCGAAAAAAATCGGTCTTGTTGGTCGTCACCACGTCGATCAGGTGAACGATCTCATCCTTGAGCCCCGTGTGCCCGAAGAGGTAGTCGCAGTACTCGCTGTAGGAGTGAAGGTCGAGAACCTTCAGCCGTCGCTTGATGCGCACCTCCAGCATGGTCTGTCTATCCGCGCCCAGGTGTATGCCCGCCTGCGCGTAAATCAACTCGCAGAGCCGCGCATAATCCCTTCCGGAAATCGATTCATCATGAGTACCCATGCTATGAATGGGGCGGTGTTACCCGCCCCATTTCCTCCCTTACGCGGTCGCTCCCACAAGCTGCTGGTCCGCAACCTGCTGTTTGCCCGCTGGCCGCTGGCCGGCTTCCTGTTTGACGGTTTCCTGCTTGCCGGCTTCCTGCTGTCCGCGGACTACGGAAAGCTCCTCGGCGGAGAAGACGCGATCTATGTCCAGAATCATGATGAACTGCGTGTCGCGCTTCCCCATCCCCTTGATGAAATCTGTCCGTATCTGGGTTCCGATCTTCGGCGCCGGCTGAATCTGATCCGGCTCCAGGTCGATGACCTCCTCGACCGAATCGGTCAACGCGCCGATGACGGTCGATTCGTTGTCCAGCAACACCTCGACGACAACAATGCAGGTGTTGCGCGTACTCTCGGTCTTCGACATCTCAAAGCACAGCCTGAGATCGACGACCGGGACCACACTGCCCCGCAGGTTGATCACCCCGGCCATGAACTCCGGCGTTCGGGGGATTTTTGTGATGGTGGTTAGGTCGAGCACCTCTCTTACCTTCGCCACATCGGTGGCAAAGATCTCGTTGCCGAGCTTGAAGGTGAGATACTGCCGAGTCTCCGTGATTTCGCTGACGCTCATACTGCAACTCCTCTCTCACTGTGAAGACTGGAGCGGCTCGCCGGTTGGGAAAGCCGCTCTGAATGCGCCGCCCGCGCGGCAAGCACCCGGTCAGTAACGCTCGAACTCCCCGTCCAGCTCGTCGTGTTTGTCTTTGAGCCGGAGATTGACTCCGCCCCCCGGCCTGGCGCCGGAGCTGGCGGCGTGGCCCGCCGGACTCGCCGTCCGCGCGGCCGCGGCATGCGCGGGCCGGGCGGACTTTGAGCCCCCGCCCTTCCGCCCGCCTTCGTCTCCGGTGTGGAAGAAGCCCAACGCGCTGACCAGTTGATCGGATTGCCCGGTCAACTCCTCAGTCGTCGAGGCCATCTCCTCCGATGCGGAGGCGTTCTGCTGAATCACCTTCTCCAGTTGTTGCAGCGCCTTGTTGATCTGCTCGGCGCCGGTGTCCTGTTCCTTGCTGGCAGCGCTGATCTCCTGCACCAGCTCCGCGGTGCGCTGAATATCGGGCACCAGTTTGTCCAGCATCTCGCCGGACTTCTCCGAGACTCGCAGCGTTGTTGCCGAGAGCTGGTTGATCTCCGCCGCCGCCTTCTGGCTGCGCTCGGCCAGCTTCCTCACCTCGGCCGCCACCACCGCAAAGCCCTTGCCATGCTCGCCGGCGCGCGCCGCTTCAATGGCAGCGTTGAGCGCCAGCAGGTTGGTCTGGCGCGCAATCTCCTCAATGATCGAGATCTTGTTGGCGATCTCTTTCATCGCGGCAACAGCTTCCAGAACGCTCTTGCCGCTTTCGGCTGCGTCTTTCGCGCTCTTGTTGGCGATCTTGTCGGTCTGCGAGGCGTTGTCAGCGTTCTGCTTGATGTTGCTGACCATCTCCTCCATTGACGAAGAAGCCTCCTCGGCCGCCGCCGCCTGCGCGCTAGCGCCCTTCGAGACCTGGATCGACGCCGTCGATATCGACTGCGAGGCCGCCGCTACTTCTCCGGCAATCCCGCGTATATCGGAGACCGTCCGCGTCAGCCCGCTGACCATCGCAGCCAGCGCCTGCATCAGCTTGTCCTGCGGCGAGCGCTCGCGCAACTCCACCGTCAGATTGCCGTTGGCCACCTCCTCGGCCGCCGCTGTGATCTCGTTCATGGCCACAATCAGCGTGTTCAGGTTGTTCTTGATCAGATTGAAGTCGCCGTTGTACGTGTCGGTAATCAGCGGCGGATTGTCACCCTTGCTGATGCGATCCACATAGTTGGCGGAAACATTCAGCGGCACGATCACGGCGTCGAGCAGCTCGTTTACGCCCTGCACGATCTTGCGGAAGTCTCCCTGATGCTTGCTGGCGTCGGCGCGCGTGGCCAATTTGCCTTCCACCGCTGCCTTCACCAGCAGCACCGCATCGGCCGCCATCGCATTGACGGCCTCGATGCAGGTATTGAGGTTGTTTTTGAGGACGTTGAAGTCGCCGTTGTAGGTGTNNAGGTGTCGGTGATCTTGGCCGGAATTGCTCCCCTGGAGATCTGTTCGACATAGTTAGCGGCTACATTCAAGGGTCCAATCACCGCGTCCAGGCAATCGTCCACGCCTTGGACGACCTTGCGGAAGTCGCCCTGGTGCTTGGAAGCGTCGGCGCGTGTGGCCAGCTTGCCATCTACGGCGGCCTTCGCCAGCAGAACCGCATCGGCGACCAGCGCGTTGACGGCCTCGATGCAGGTGTTGAGGTTGTTCTTCAAAACATTGAAGTCGCCGTTGTAGGTGTCGGTGATCTTGGCCGGAATGTCGCCCCGGCTGATCCGATCGACATAATTCGCGGCTACATTCAACGGCCCAATCACCGCGTCCAGGCAATCGTCCACGCCTTGCACGATCTTGCGATAGTCGCCCTGATGCTTCGAGGCGTCGGCGCGCGTGGCCAGCTTGCCGTCCACTGCCGCCTTCGAGAGCAGCCCTGCATCCGCAACCAGCGCATTGACCGCGTCGATGCATGTATTCAGGTTGTTCTTCAAAACATTGAAGTCGCCGTTGTAGGTGTCGGTGATTTTGACCGGAATGTCGCCCTTGCTGATCCGGTCTACGTAATTTGCCGCGACGTTCAACGGAACAATCACGGCGTCAAGAATCCCATTGACTCCGCGTACAATCTCGGAGTACGCGCCCTGGAACTGCTCCGGCTTGCCGCGTTCAGAGAGATGCCCGGCCTTGGCGGCCTCCGACAGCTTCGTCAACTCCGTCTGCAGCCCCTGCACCACCTGGGCCACGTTGTTGACGGCAACCTTCATCTTTTCGTGGTCGCCCTTGTAGTTTTGCGTAATCAGTTCGTCGATCTTGCCGCTCGAAATCTGAGCCAGGACGCGGTTACCTTCGCCGATGGGTAGGAGAATGGCGTCCAGCATTTCGTTCACGCCTTGAATCATCTCGCGATGTACGCCGTTGAACAAGGTTGCCTTGCCGCGCTCCGCGAGGCGCCCTTCCTTTGATGCGTCCACCAGGCGCATAATCTCGTCGAGTACCAGCGTCGAATCATCTTCTTCCGCCGTCCGCCGCTTGACGCCCGCGCGGACCAAGTCGCCATGTCCATTTTCACCGTGGCCGTTGCCTTCGCTATTGAGCTTCCGGCCTTCACTTACCACATTAGTCGCCATGAAATCCGCTCCTCACTGCTTTCGAATTCGTGCTCATGCATTCGTCCATTCACCGGCAGGCCGAAATACGAAGAGCACGAAACTCCGCTGGTTAAATCGTTGTGGGCGGGCGCTGGAAATAGAGTCCAGAACCGACGAAGTCGTTTAATGCGCCTTGACCGCGCAATCCGTTTTTTGCCGGTGGCTCATGCCGGCTGACCCTGGACGCCCGCGCGCCGCTTGCGCAATCGAACGGACCGCATCCTGCACGAGCCGCTCGGGATCGAGAATCAGCGCCACCATCCCGTTGCCGAGAATGGTTGCGCCCGAAACCAATTGAACGTGCCGGTAGAATCTGCCCAGGTTCTTGATCACCGTTTGGCAGTCGCCCAACACTTTGTCCACCACAAAGCCGAAGCGGCCTTGCTCGGTATCGACCACCATGATCTGTTCGATCTCCGGCCGCTCTGTATGAATTTGGAAATGCTGGCGCAGGCTGATATACGGAATGAGTTCGCCGCGCACGTTGGCCACATGCTTGCCATTGGCCTTCTGAATGTCTTCGCGCGTCAACTCGATGCATTCCAGGGTGTTGGCCAGGGGCAACACAAAGCATGCATCGCCCACGCTCACCAGAAGGCCGTCAATAATGGCCAGGGTGAGCGGCAGACGCAATGTCACATAAGTTCCCTGGCCGGCCTTGCTGGCCACGTCGATAGATCCTCGCAGGCTTTCAACACTCTGGCGGACAACGTCCATGCCCACGCCGCGGCCGGAGACATCGGTCACCTGCTTCGCAGTCGAGAAGCCCGGCTGAAAGATGAGTGAATAGGTCTCGGACTCGGTCAGTTGCGCGTCGGCGGCTACCAGGCCTTTCTCCACTGCGCGGTTTCGCACCGCCTCTGCATCGATGCCGCCGCCGTCGTCTGAGACCCCAATCAACACGCTGGCGCCGGAGTGGCGCGCGGAAAGATGAATCGTAGCGGTGGGACGCTTGCCGCGCTCGGCGCGAAGATCGTGCTGCTCGATGCCGTGGTCCATGCTGTTGCGGATCAGGTGCATCAGCGGGTCGCTCAACTGGTCGATGACCGTCTTGTCCAACTCCGTTTCAGCGCCATCGATTGTCAGTTCGACATCCTTGCCCAGGTCGCGCGCCAGGTCGTGAACCAGACGGCGGAACTTCTCAAAAGTGGCCCGGATCGGCAGCATGCGGATGTTCATCGAGTTCTCGCGCAGGGACGATGTCAGGCGCTCGACCTCCTCCGACACCTCAATGATTTCGGGATCCCCGTGCCGCGCGGCGAGCTCGCTCAACCGGGCCTGCACGGTGACCAGTTCTCCCACCAGGTCGACAAACTGATCCAGCTTGGCGGCGGGGACGCGTATGCTGGTGGCAGTGTCGGGCTTGTCGTAGGTGCGGCGGCCGCCGGACTGCGCCCGTTGCTCCTCGAGCGCCAGGGCCGTCGCGTTGGCCGCACGGTCTTCCAGTGACCCCTCAGCGCCAGGGACCAGATCGATGGTCAACTCGCAACTGTCTTCGACAAAAATGAAAACGTCGCGAATCGCATCCCGATCGGCAAAAGTCGCCAGTACCATCTCCCAGACCACATAGCAGCGCTCCGGGTCCAGCTCGGAGAGGGGGGGGACCGCCTCCATGCCGGCCCTTGCGGAGAGCCGCCCAAGTTGACGCAACTCGGTTAGCAACAGGAAGGGGTTGGCGCCATAGCGCATCAGATCGGGCCCGGGAGCAAAGCGAATCAGCCAGTCGCGCACGTTTCCGGCTACGACGATTGCGGACTCCCGCGTCGGAGCATCTTCGCAGGCTTGCGGGCCTTGCGAAATGCCGGCGAGTTTTCGCACCCTGGTCAGGATCTGGGCACAGGCTGCGGGGTCGGTTCCCGCTCTACCCTGGTTCTCCTCGAGCATCGCGCGGATCTGGTCGAGCGCGGCGAGGGTCAGATCGACTAACTCCGAATTGATTTGCAACCGCCCGTTACGGACCTCGTCGAAAGCAGTTTCAAGATTATGGGTAAACGCGGCCAGATCCTCGAAGCCGAACATGGATCCCGAACCCTTGATGGTATGCAGCGCCCGGAAGACGCGCCCAACCAGTTCCCGGTCGCTGGGATTTTCGTTAAGTTCGAGGAGCGCGGATTCCAGGTCGACAAGAATCTCGCGCGCTTCTTCGCGGAAGCTTTGCTTGTATACGTCGGCATTGGTAGGGTTCGGCAAGTTGAATCACCCGCGTGATACAGGTACTGGAAATTTCTCAAATCCCGCATCGAGCAGGGCGCCGGAGACACTCTCCGGTACCTCATCAGCGAGCGCAAATTTAACGGTCTTGCCTCTTGCCTCGCGCGCGGCGGCCCATAGCAACTCGACCGCGGTCACATCGAGATAGGTGGCGCCGGCTAGCGAAACCTGCACATCTTTGGCGGACGTGAGCGCCTCGACTAGGAGCGCCTTCAAATCCGCGGCACAGGCGATGTCGATTGAACCTTCGAGACGTACCAAGCTCGACTCGTCACGTTGTTCCAGAGCGATACCCACGCTTGACTCCTGGTGAGTTGTTGCATGTTGAACGGTTTCCACACGCGGCGAGCCAGACACAACCCGGCTTCGCCTTACATTTCCTTCATCGACGTGAATAGAGCATCTCTGAGGTGCTTTGTGGCGCGCTTTGATTGGATTTCTCTCAGCAAAGAGCAGAGGGGACAAGGCGCATCCATCACAAGTTGGCGGATGAAGAACAAACGGGGATCTCAAGCTCCAGATGCAACAGGGCTAATATGATTCTTGCCGACATTTAATAAGCACGAATGACCAAGGCTCCGGATGAAGTCTTGTGCGGCTTTGCAAAAAGAGGAGTACTAATGGCGATTGCCATAGATCGATCAACAACAGGAATCGCGTCGTTCTTGTACGTAATAACGGGAGTAACAGCTATTGCGGGCTTTCTCTACGGCTACGACACTGGCATCATTTCCGGTGCGCTGCTGCCGATCTCCAGCGAGTTCCACCTTGGACACAGGATGCAGGAGATCGTCGCCTCTTCGATCCTGGTGGGCGCGGTGCTGGGCGCACTGACCTGCGGGACGGTCTCGGAACGAATCGGGAGAAAACGCACCATCATGGCGGTGGCCTGCGTCTTCTGCGCCGGCTCGCTGGCCTCGAGTCTTGCGCCAAGCGCGTTGCTGCTTTCGCTTTCCCGCATCCTTCTGGGCTTTGCCGTGGGCGGATCGTCGCAGGTTACGCCCATGTACATTGCTGAACTTGCGCCTCCGGCGCGGCGCGGACGGCTGGTCATCTCGTTCAATCTTTCTATCGGCATCGGAATCCTTGTGGCGAACATCGTCGGCTTTACACTTCAGGACTTATGGTCCTGGCGATGGATGATCGGGGCGGCAGTGGTCCCCGCTGTCGTCCTATTTATGTGCATGCTGCGATTGCCGGAAAGCCCGCGCTGGCTGGCGGAAAACGTCTCGATTGAAGAAGCGCGATCGGTTCTCGAGCGGGTCCGCGAAAAAGGCGCCGATGTCGAATTTGAACTTGGCGAGATTCGCCAGGTCGTGGCGGAAGGCGGCAGCGGGCGCAGGGCCAGTTGGAGCATGCTGCTGGAGCCGTGGCTTCGTCCCGCTGCTGTTGCCGCCTTCGGTGTTGCGGCTTTCACGCAACTCAGCGGACTGGAAACGATGATCTATTACACGCCGACCGTTTTGTCCGGCGCGGGATTCGGCAAGTCGGCCGCTCTTTTGGCAAGCCTCGGGGTCTCGATTGTTTTTGTAAGCATGACGGCGATCGGGCGTCAGATTGTGGACCGCGTCGGGCGCAGAAGGCTCACGCTGGTCATGGTGCCTGGCACTGTCGTAAGCCTTATTGTGCTGGGAATCATGTTTCGCATGGGGATGGCAAAGACAGCCGAAGGGTCGTGGCTGCTGGTGGCGTCCCTGCTGGTATATATGGTTTTCAACGCCGGTGGGATTCAGGTTATCGGTTGGTTGATGGGATCTGAGATGTTTCCACTGGCGATCCGCGGCAAGGCCAGCAGCGTGCATGCGGCTACTCTTTGGGGCTCGAATCTGATCATTACTTCTACTGCTCTCAGCACAGTGAGCCTGTTGGGAGTGGGTGGAGCAATGTGGGTTTATGCCGGGCTGAATTTACTCGGCTTCATTTTTGTTTGGCGCTTTGTTCCGGAAACCACAGGGCACAGCCTGGAAGACATTGAAAATCATCTGCGCGCAGGCAAGTTCATGTCGTTGCGCATGAAGGTCGGGAACCCGAGTGCCGGCGACCTGCAATTGACTCAAAAAGACCGGCAAATAGAGTTGTAGCGAATCAGTCTTCGCGCAGCGCCGGAACTGGCCCACAGGCCGAGAACCGCACCCATGGCTCCACCCATCAGCGCCAGAGTGACGCTCTCGGTGACCATTTGACCAATCAGGCGGGAGCCCTTTCTGAGTTGGCGAAAGGCAAAGCGGAAGATCCTGAAACAAGGTTCCCATAGAAGCCTCGAAGCACAAGATTTGTCTGCTCCTTGACGACGCACGTAGCCCTCCAAAGGAAATGAAATATTAAGTGGTTCAATTACAAATGGATACACTCCTTCGGCAACGTCTATGAAACTAAAGTTGTTCGGATTTGAAAAACGGTTGTCCGGAAAGGGACGGAAAGTGCCGACTTAAGGGAGGCTGAGGTAAGAGAAGCTTGCCGTTTGGCAAGAGAGCCATCTCCTGGCGAACTTTGCAGGCAACCGCTATCGCGACTGGCTGCGTGGAATCCAAGCCAGGTCTCCACTCAAGAGGTAAATGGCAAGCGCGGCAGCCATAAATACTGCGCCAACCCAGAAGCGCCAGTCACGATGCATGCGCCTCCAGTAAGGACCAGGATCGGGTTCGCCAGTATCGCCGCTATTTCCCTCACGATTGTGCCTGTTTCCGGTCATTAGTTTTCTTCTCCTGCATTGAAATTGCCACAGGCGGAAAAGTCGATGTCATTTGACAAGCGGAATTGTTCCAGCAAGGTGGTCGCTTTCTATTGATCGGCAACCTGAGGTGCAGTAACGGCTAAGCAGGCAATGGTCACAGAACAGCTGAGTACAGTAACGGCTGCCACCTCCGCGGATACTCGATGCAATCCATAAGCCACAGCCGCGCCGAGGGCGAGAATTGCGCCGAACATCAACGTTGGAAACGACTGGCCCTGCTGCATGTGGTATCCACTTCACTCCATCGCCGGCAGGCCTCAATACGAACGGTGTCCGGTCCTGGTTCAAGTCACCGGAAAACAGCCTCGGACCCTATGCGAAGTCCATTTCACCAAGAATCATGCAATTTCCGTGGCCTTGGCGATTCGACACTACTCAGTCGTGCAGCACAACATTGACCAGAGAACTATCTATCAGCATTCCACCACCGTCGTAGTCGATATAGCCGAGATCGCGGAACCGGTTGAGGAAGAAGCTGACGCGGGATCTGGTGGTGCCAATCATTTCTGCCAGCGTCTCCTGGCTGATCTTTGCGATAACTGGAATGGGCTTGGTGTCCTGGCCGAAGTTGGCCATCAACATTAGCAACCGGGCGAGGCGCTTCTCGCTGGAATTGAAAAGGTGGTCCACCAAGTCGGCCTCCATTCGGATGTTGCGGGCGAGCAGGTGCATGAGGAATTGCTCGGCGAACTTCGGCTCGCGATGGAGCAGATCCTGCATGGCCGTCTTATCGATGTGTACCACGGTGCTGGGCAGGAGAGCATAAGCGGAGCAGACGCGGACCGCCTGACCTGCCAGAGAGGCCTCTCCGAAAAAGCTTCCGGCCGGGAGATGGGCGATTACGGCTTCCTTGCCGTTCATCGAAACCACAGTTAGCTTGACCTTGCCGCTCTTAATGTAGAAGACCGCATTAGCCGGTTCGCCTTGCGAAAAGACGGATTCACCGGCCAGGTATTCGCGCCGCGATCTTCCAGTTACAAGCTTGTTGAGGGGGCTCTGAAGGTCGAATGCGGCCCCTTGTTCCGGCAGAACGCTAACCTGATTAGGAACGACCTTCAACTTACGATCCGTAACCGGAGGCAAAGGGAAGGAGCGGCCTAGCGGAGCCCTGGGCGCCGAATTCGTCATTGTGGCAAGACTAGTAGCCATGATTGATACCTTTCCATCCTACAGCGTGGGTGCAATGGTGCGACTTATTGTCAACCTTTGCGATGTCGATATAAACAAGTTACTGGGATTGAAAGAGAATGGGAATCGGCGAAGACTATATATCCTGTAGGCTTTGTCACATGAGCTTTGTAGGGCTTTACTTACGCGGGAAAAGGACTTCAGTCGATCGTTGGGATCTTTAGTGAGTCTTGAGCTCAAGCATAACTGGAAGCTCTAATGTTGCCCTTTGCCCTTACCGTTATTAGGCTAATTGCATAGACGCTGGTCTAATTTGCGCCGTCATCAAGGTCCGTGATGATACCCCCGCTGGGGATATCGAAATCAGTTATCTATATATCGTTGTACTGTCCGGATCTAAGAGTTGCTCAAGCCAGGCCTTGCGAGCGGTTCGAAGAGTACCGTAACTAATTTCCGAGGGGAATTTGCGCAGGATTCGCGCCGCTATCAAGTATCTTTCTAATCGCCGGCGCCAGTTCTTCTGAAGCGCTGTTCTTGTTGACATAGGCGGTGGCGCCAGCCAGCAGACAGCGTGGTGCATACTGGTTCTCAGGCTGGACACTTACCATGATCACCGGGAGCAGAGGATAAATATGCTTTACATCCTTCAGCACTTCCATTCCGCTTCGGCCTGGCATATTGATGTCCAGCAACAGAACGTCATGACGAGAAATGATCAATTGGGCAAGCACTTCATCTCCGTTTGATGCTTCAGAAAAGCTAGCGCCCAAAAATGCATCGACCAGGATCTCTCTCAGGCCGCGTCGCACGTTCGCGTGATCGTCTGCTATCAGGATATTCATCGTTTTGTCCGCTTGCCGGGCCGCAAGTTCAACCTGTAGTTACGATAGCGCAGGTGAAACGGGAGTGGCATCAGCGTAGTCCGTGATTTTTGTAAGGTTTGCGAGTTCGCCTTGTAGGGTTATTCCTACACCGCCAGGCCTGACTAGTCGATCAGACCGTGGGTCATCGCGTAGCGGGTGAGTTCGGCGTTGCTCTTCATCTGCATCTTCTCCATGATGCGAGCTCGATAACTGCTAATCGTCTTCACACTGACATGCAGCCTTTCGCCAATGTCTGTCAGTGGAACGCCGGCGGCGATCATTCTCATCACTTCGTGTTCCCGGTCGGAAAGTAGCTCATGCAATGGCCTGTCGGAAGGCTCATCCAGATTGGTGATCAACTTCTCTGCGAGGCTTGCACTGATATAGCGGCCGCCGCTCAGTATCTTCTTCGTCGCAATGGCCAGCTCTTCCGGGGCGCTGTCTTTGTTGATATATGCGGCTGCGCCAGCCCGCAAGCAGCGCACGGCATACTGGTCCTCCGGATGACAGCTCAGGATAATTACCGGCAACCGCGGGTATGTGTGCTTTACGTCCCGCAACACATCTATCCCGCTGCGCCCTGGCATATTGATATCCAGGACCAGCAAGGCAATTGTTGATGTTCCCAGCCGGCTGAGCACCTCATCTCCGTTGCCGGCCTCTGAGAAATCTGTGCCGGGCAGAGCATCAGCCAGGATTTCTTTCAAACCACGACGCACCACGGCATGATCATCTGCGATCAGGATATGCACGTTTCACTCCTCTCGGCGCGTGGAGTGTCCACCGGAACGCTGACAGTGACCCTGGTGCCGTTCCCAGGGGAACTAAAGATCTGTACGTCCCCTCCGCAGAACTGTGCCCGCTCCTTCATGCCCAGGAGTCCAAGGGACCCAAGAGAATTTGATAAGCCGGATTTACAGAAGCCAATTCCGTCGTCCTCCACTACCAGAAGGATGTTCTCATCTTCCTGGGTCAGGGCAATGCACACAGATTTTGCCTGCGCATGCCTAATCACGTTGGTCAGGCATTCCTGGAAGATTCTAAAGGTCGCAGTGGCCCGGTCGCCATCCAAGTGAAGATCAACAGGGGGAACAGATACCTGACATTGGACGCCGTTGCGAAGACTAAACTCATTTGCCTGCCATTCAATAGCTGCAGCCAGGCCAAGGTCATCCAATACTCCGGGCCGCAGACCGCTGCATATGGTGCGTACCACCTTGACGCCATCGTTGATCGACTCAATCGATTCTCTCAGCCGAGTGAGCACCTCGCCTTCCGACTCCGGCAAATGACGAGTCATCCAGGTCAAATCCATCTTGATGGCGGTCAAGATTTGCCCGATTTGATCGTGCAGGTCGCGAGCGACCCGCTTGCGATCCTCTTCGCGCACCCACTGCAGGCGTTCCGCCAGCGCGCGCATTTGTTCCTTCTGGAGAACGAGCGTCTCCTCTACGCGCTTGCGTTCAGTGATGTCGCTGTTGACGACCAGCACGCGCGGCGCCTGATCGCGCTTCCCCCATTGCAATGCCCAGCGACCGGCCACCACAATACGTCTGCCGTCCTGAGTGGTCTTGACAATGTCTCCCTCCCAATGCCCAACGCGCAGGAGCTCCGCTCTTATCTCAGCCAACGGCTGCGGAAACTCGGTGCGGAGCAGGTCGTGCGCGATCTTGCCGGCAGCCTGTGCTTTGGAGTATCCCAACATAGCCTCTGCGCCGCGACTCCAAAAGAGGACTGTTCCGTCCATGTCGATGACAAAGACAGAGTCCTGGGTAAGTTCCAGCAGCGCAGCCTGCTCCGCTGTCGCTACCTGCTCCTGCCGTCTTTCGGATACATCGCGGAAAACAAGCACCACGCCAATGACTTTTCCTTTGCCGGCGAGGATTGGCGCGGCACTGTGCTCAACCGCAATTTCACGACCGTCCCTTGAGACCAGGTCCACGTGGTTGGCAACCGCCAAAATCTGCTTCTCCTTGAGCACACCGAGCACTTCATTGTCAGAAGTCATTCCGGACTCTTCATTGATGAGCCTGAGCACATTCCCGATTGGTTGGTTCAAAGCCTCCTCCGGCTCCCATCCGGTAAGTGAGGCGGCAATGTTGTTGAGGAAGGTGACTCGGGCGTCGCTGTCTGTTGCTATAACGGCCTCGCCGATACTGCCCAGCGTAGCGGTCCATCGCTCCTCGCTCTGCAACAGCTTGCGGCCCAGCTTTTCCACGTGGTATCGAGTGAAAAAGGCGAGGAAGACCCCAAATCCCAGGCCGAGGGCAAGGCAACTTGTCACCATCAAGGTCCATCGCCGGTGTTCGCCCTGAACGCGCCTAGTGCGCAGGCCTTCTTCCACGCTCTGAAATGCCGCGAACTGCTCTCTAAGGTCATCCATCTTGCGTTTTCTTTGCTGGTTCTCAATCAGAGTAGGGTCAGTTCTTCCTGCACGGCGAAGGGCGATAATCCGGCTATCGTACGCTTCGCAGTCTTCGTAGCCGGCATAAACGTCCCGCAGTTGCTGCTGCTGCGCAGGATTATCTTCGACCCCCTGATACAAGGCCTGGAATTCGGGCCCGAATCTCTTCGTGCCCTCCAGATAGGGCTGAAGGAAACTCTCGTCACCCGTTGCGATGTATCCGCGCTTCGCGAACTCCATATCAACCAGCAACTTGAGCAGGTTCCCGGATTGGTCGAGAACCCGGTCAGTATGGTCAACCCACTGCAAAGATCTATTCAAGTCGAAGGTCTCCCATAGTAGCAATCCAGCAAAGGCTGCCATGACCACAATGGGAACAATGATCACCCGGCGAAGCAACGACTTGAACTTCGAGTATTCCATCGTGGCCAGTCATACCTTTCCCGAGAACGGAAAGCAAATTGCTTGCGCTACTCACCGTGAGAGCGACTCCCTTCAGCGGCTTACCGAGGTTTGGAAGTGAGAGGGCAGGTTGCAATTGCCGGCGAAAGCCCAGCGTTTGCCGGAGGACGCATCGGATGCTTTAAAGTAGCAAGTTTGGCCGGCTTTGTTCGTCCTGGCGGAATGCCGACAATTGTGGGCTTTGCGGCGTTGTCACCAGATAATTGATCGTGCAGAATCGCGTTGAACAGAGCCTGATGCACTCGAATGCGGCCGTCGTAATCAATAAGGGCGAATTCGCGGAAACGGATCATGAAGAAGCTGACCCTGGATCGCTGGATCCCGATCATCTTTGCCAGGTTTGCCTCCGAAATCTCCGGGATCAGCCTCTCTGACTTAAATCGCTCACCAAACTCCGCCATCGAGAGGAGGATACTTGCCAAACGCTTTTCGTCGGAGTTGAAGATTTGGTCAATAAGATCGGCCTCGGTCCGCATAGATACAGACCCGCACGTCTGCGGGGTCCATTACTTTAGATTCGCACAAGCAAGTGCGGAGGGTAGGTCATTATTGCTCACCGGATCGAGCTAAATCCATGAAATAAGAGGTTCCCCTTGCAAACTGCAATTAGCAACCGGCGATTAAACGCTTGACAGCACTGCTACTTTTCGGCTTCGGTTGCAGCTGGCGACCTTGCATTGAATGCAGTTGCGCTTCGTGCTTCTGCGACAACTGCATCCATTTTTCCTCATCAAACGACTAGTGCGCTGCTTGTACAATGAGATCGTCCGCCAGAGTGAAGTGCACAATCGATTCGGCTGGTATGTCGATATCCCGGTTACCGGTCAATCCCGCGACTGCGGTTCCGGCGCCGCCACCCGCCAGACCACCAACTGCGACCCCTACGCCACCTGAGGCCAGCCCACCCACAAGCATTCCCAGTCCGGACCCTCCGGCAATCAAGGCCGTCGAGCGTTTGCCCTTGCCCTTCTTGCTGCGCGTCAGATCTCTCGTCTCTAACGGATACTGCCGCCCTTTTATAGTCAGCGAGGTCAACCGCATCTCAAGCAGCGATCTGCCTTTGAAGTGCCCGCGTTTATGTGATGCATCAATCACGCCACCGACCGGCGTACCCTTTGGTACCAGTACACTGTTGTCGGTTGCGGTCACCGGTTCTACCAACTCGCCGGTGAACGTGTCGCCCGCACGGCTGGTCTTTACGCTAATGCGCTGATCGACCCGTATGGTCAGAATCGTGCCCGCTGGAATGTTCACGTTGAGGGGTGCCGGGGGCGGCAAAGGCACTGCGGAAATCACTGGCCCGGTGGATGCCGGGACAGGCGTCCCAGCCGCGGGCGGTGTGAGCACGGTGGTCATTGCCTGGCTTGTCTCTCCGACCGCGGGCGGCTGCACTACCGTCGTCGTTGTGCTCCCATTCTTGTCAACCGATACAATCTGCTGCGCATGTCCGGTAGCGGCAGCCTGCTTTTTGGCCTGATCCACCGCCAGCTCCTGCTTCGATTGGCATCCCGACAGCGAAGCTATTAACACCAGCGCCAGAACCGGCATCCACGCGGTTCGAAGCTTAAAGCCTGAATTAGACATGTCGATCCTCTTCCACTTTTGTTTCGTGCATTCATTCAAAGCGCTTTTGTTCGAGTGGCGCAACCGATCGCACATCATCCAACAACGCCTATCGGCTTGCATTTCCCCAGTTCCACCGGGGAGAAGCCTGCTTGAACCGCGACGTGAATCATTCCTATTTCTTCTTGGAGCTCTCTAAAGAAGACGACGCGCATTCCAGTTCCACTTTGATGCGCGACTCGTGCTCTACCTTTGCTTCCTCGTTCGCTTCATGGACCACTTCTTTGGCTTTCCCCCAGGCGCTCTCAACCTTGCCCTTCACCTGTTGAACCATGCCTTCGACTTGAAGTTGACCATCGCCCGCCCACTCGCCGGCTTCTCGTTTGGCGCTTCCCACTGCCTGGTCAATCGTGCCCTTCACCTGATTTTGGTTCAAAGTTCACCTCCGTGGAATTGTGAATGTTGATTTCAGTGAGGAATGCGCGAGCGCGAATTCACCGTACTCGCTGATGAATTCAGCTTAGGGGCCACGACCTATCCAGGTCTGAGCTATCTGGACCGCACCATTCAGGCCTGCAACAGTGTATTGCAATCGGCAGAATTGGTTGCCGGGCCATCATTGGGCCGGCACAAGCGTGCCGCTGTGTTTTCGATCAAATGAAGACGGACTGGAGGGTATCCAGTCCGTCTTCATTTGATTGCTGAGTCGAAGGTAGCTAGTCAAGATAGCGCAGCGTAGGAAACGCCTGGCGCTTCTGTATGCTCACTAATCTACCGGGGTATCGCCAGCGGCATCCAACGTTGCGCCTGCCGGGATCAGCGTGGTCGAGACTGTCTTTCCATCTTGAAGGCCTATGTAGACGGCAATCCGAGATCGGGCCGGATTACGGTCAGTGATTGCATCAGCGGGGTTTTGAGGTTTTTCTTACTATAACCTTTACCTGTAACTTGTTGATTATATGAAGCGGGAGACCGGACCGAACCGGCGACATTCAGCTTGGGAAGCTGACGTTCCCTTTTGCTGGTTTGTCGATCTCGTGTCGAATCAGGAACTTGTCTTATAATTGATTCATTTTCAATATGATACGAGAGTAGAACAGCGTGCATACCTTCCACGGGTTTGCATATACTGTCCCGCATTTCCGTCGATTTTGGACAGTATGGACAGTAAGG
>PLZC01000024.1 GCA_003151985.1 Acidobacteriaceae bacterium | reverse complement strand
CACCGGAACGGCGATGGCTTTGGTCTTGTCTCCGCCGTCGGCGAGCGCATTGGCGGAGATAAGCGGCCAATAATTTGGACCACGGGACAGTGGCCTGCATTAAGAAGTTATATTTTCTTTCAGTTGGATTTCTTCAGGAGGCGGGGCCCCGCTTCCTGCCAGCATCTTGGCGGATCGGAGCGGGAAACGGGACCCGTGTGAGGTAACGATCCTCTTTGTCCCAGTGTCGGTCGCGCTGGAGCGGGTTGCTGCCTGCTGGGCCGAAGACTCGGACGAAATCATCTTACGCCGATGCCCGGTTTGTGAACAGGATTCGATCGTTGGTCATGGTCGACGGCGCAAGCAGGCGCACGATGAGCATCATGATTGGATCAGGGTTCGCCGGGGCCGCTGTGTCCGCTGCGGAAGAACCTTCACCTTTCTGCCGGTGTTTTCTCTGCCCTACACGCATTACAGCCTGCTAGCGCGTTGCCAGGCATTGTTGCTTCGCTTTGTGGAGCACTGTTCGTTTGAGAAGGCGGCACCGAAGTTCAAGGATGCTGACCGCGTACCCGATTCCTCTACTGTGCGCCGCTGGTCACAAGGTGTGGACGAGTCACAGCCGGCCCTGTCTTTTCTCCGCAAGACGGCCGCGCGTGCGACTCAGTGGCTGGAGTCTGCTCACGCGCTTCAGGACTCATCAGCGTTCTTATCCTGGCTGACTCCGGTGCTTGAAGTCCTCTGCCCTATGCGTCTCTGAGAAAAAATCCTCTTTCCCCACCATCCTTGCCTGGGAACTCCAGCGCACTTCTTCTACGCTGTGCTCCGGAGGCGAGAAAACGTTGTGGACGAAGACGTCGAAAGACTAAAGCGACGAACGCCGCTTCTGGAGTACCTGCGGCACAACAACTGGGCAGCGCGACCTGTAGGCCGATTCGAGTATGTCGGACTCTGTCCGCTACACAAGGAGAGTCAGCCGTCGTTCTATGTGAACGTGCGCAAAGATGTCTTCTACTGTCACGGCTGCGGGCAGGGCGGCGATCTGATCCGCTTCGTCCAGTTATCGCGCGGCTTATCCTTCCGCCAGAGCGTGGCCAGCCTCGATCCGGAGATCGCTCCGGAAGCTGATCACAGCGCTGTGCTCGAGGAGGCCGCGGCGTTCTATCAGCAGCAACTGGATCGTTGCCCCGAGGCGCTCGACTATCTCCGGCGGCGCGGAGTTCATGATCCGGCACTGATCCGGGAACTCGGCATCGGCTATGCGCCTGGTGGGACCCTGCGCCGATATCTGACGGCGCAAGGTCATCCGTTCGATCTGTTGCTAAGGCTTGGCCTCATAAACACTCGCGGTGCGGATGCGCTCTATCAGCGCATCGTTTTTCCGTTGCAGCAGGGCGAGCACATCGTCAACATCTACGGCCGCAGCATCGGCACAGCCTTCGCCCATCGCTTCCTGCCCGGCGGCAAGGGCGGTCTGTATGCCTGGGAGAAGGTTCGCAACTGCTCCGAAGTGGTTCTGGTCGAAGGGCTGTTCGACTATGCGGTGTTGCGTCAGGCCGGCTTTTCGAATGTGACCTGCTCGCTGGGGACGCATCTGAATGACATCCAGTTCCGCCAACTCTGTGAAGGCGAACGCACCGTCTATCTCACCTTCGATGTCGATCGGAACCAGAGCGGCCAGCGGGCTGCAGAGCAACTGGCTCATCGTCTTGGCGTGCACGGTATCTCGGCACGTCGCGTTCTCCTGCCAGAGGGACATGATCCGAACTCCTTCTTCGTTCAAGGAGGAGACCTACACCAGTTCCAGGCCCTGCTGGAGGCTGCGCAGTTATGAAGTTCCGCGTCATCTGCCAGAAGACTTCTTCAGGCGCACATAGTCCGATTCAAGTGGTCGAGCAATCCACCGGCAACGATGTTGCATGGATCAATCGGTACCTGGACCGCGAGTATGTCCGCCGCCTCGCAGACAAGTCCCTCTACAGCTACGCGCATAGCCTGTTGCACTTCGTGCGCTGGTGGGAGAGTGTTCATCAGACTGGTGAAATCTCCGCCGCCGACCTCACCGAATCGACGCTGTTCGATTACTTGCGCTTCCAGTCAAGTCGGCAACCTCCGCCTTCTGCCTCTACGATCAACGACCGTACCGCCACTGCCGATCGTGCTATCCGCAACCAGTTCCCCGATGCTCCATGTCAGGTCGCGCACGGCTTCCATCAGCCCTTCCTGCACCGCAGGCCGATGGGCCTGGGGCGCCCCAGGTTCGAGCTGAGCAGACTCAGAGTGCGGGAACCCAGGCTCAACATCGTTCCTCTTTCGGTCGATGAAGTGGCGCGATTCTGGTCCAGTTTTCGAAACGCTCGCGACCTGGCCATCGTCGGCCTGATGCTGATGCAGGGGCTCCGCTCCGCCGAAGTAATGGCCTTGAACCGCGATGATGTGCTGTTCTCCGAAGGCCAGATCCGCGTCCGCGGCAAGGGAACCAAGTTACGCTTGCTGCCCCTGGCGCCAGAAACGACGCAACTGCTCGATCACTATCTCCGCGTTGAGCGGCCCGATCCCTGCTCGGCGGCACTGTTCGTGGTCCTGAAAGGGCCCGCTCGCGGCCAACGCATGACACCTGCGGGATTACGCTCCCTGTTCCGCCATCATCGCCGCACCACCGGCGTCCAACTTGCCAATCCGCACCGGTTCCGACACACCTTCGCCTCGGATATGGTGCGCGCCGGCATCAGCCTGCCTGCGCTGATGCAGCTGATGGGCCACGCCGACATCGAGACCACCATGCACTACGTGAAGGTCTCGCCGCAGGATGTCTATTTCCAGTACGCACGCGCTGCGGCGCAGTGCATCCATCCTCAGCCGAGGATCGCGTGATGCACTGGCGCCGCCCACCGCTTCAGCATCCCCTTGTGCCGGTCTTCGCGCGCGCGGTCGAGTCTCTGTGCACGGCACTTACTCCTTCGAGCAAACGCAACTACGACATCGTGGTGCGCAGCTTCCTCGTCTATCTCGGAACCAAATATCCGAAGATTACTCGTCTCGAACAACTGCGCCGCGATCCTCATGTCCTCGGATGGATGGCGCACCTGCGCGCCCAAAATCCGCCTCTGACCACAACAACCTGCATCGGACGGCTCTTCGCGTTGCGCACCATCTTCCATGAACTGGCTCGCATTAGCCATCTCGCTGAACTGGCCCACTTGCTGCTGCGCGAAGATATCCCGCGCTCGCCCCACACTCTGCCACGACCGCTCACCCCCGAACAGGATCAACTCTTGCAGCAGGAGTTCATGCGCCGCAACGATCTGGGCGGAAATGTCTTCCTCCTGCTCCGCTCGACCGGCATGCGCATCGGCGAGTGCGTCGATCTCTCCTATGACTGTCTGCGCTCCACGGGGCCTAACCAATGGGCCATCCATGTTCCGCTCGGCAAACTCAAGACCGAGCGCATGGTTCCCGTCGATGTCTTCGGCCGTGATCTCGTCCAACGTCTGCGCTTCTTCCGCTCCCTCGACCCGCTGCCTCTCGATGGGCGGCTTCTGGCACGGCCCGGAAGCAAAGTTGCGATCGTGGTTCAGCTCCGCGATTACTTACATCAAGTCTGCCACTCCCTCGGGCTCTCTACTCGCATCGTCCCCCATCAGTTCAGACACACTTACGCCACAGAGATGCTTCGCTCCGGGGTCAGCTTCCCCGTCCTGATGAAATTACTCGGCCACGTCGATCCGGGTATGACCATGCGTTACGTCGATGTCGCCCTCACCGATATCGAACGCGAGTTCCAGTTGGCTCGTTCCAAACCCAGGCATCTGGCTCCACAACCAAAGATATCCGCGGCACCCGCACGTGCAGGCCTCGACGGCATCATCGACTACTTAGTCGCCGCTCAACATGCAATGGAGATGTTCCGTCGCTCGCTCCCATTCGGTAGTGCTCGCAATCGGCTCCTCAGGCTCTCCAAGCGCCTCTTCAAGATCTTGGCCGAGATAAGAAAACTCCACACCACCTGAACGAAAATGGGCACCGATTGGCCGCTTATGGCGATTTAGCGTCAATCCAGAACCATTCTCGGCGAAATGGGCGTTTTCCGTTACCGATCTGGCGTGACTCAACTATACGATTGATTCCACGCAGGTTCAGCATCCACGAGGGCTGCATCCTATTCTTCCGCAGTGGTTTCCCCGTGCGCTCCGGGACCTGGTGCATCGACTCAGAACAGATAGCGCAGAGAAACCTGTTGCACTCGCGGCTTTGTGAGGGTCGCGTCATACACACCGAATTTTCCGCTGGTTGTCATGTTCTGCAATGAAGTGAGCGGGTTCACATCGAAGCGAACGGAGTTCGAAACGTTGAAAACCTCCCAGGCAAACCGGATTCTGCTGTGTTCAGTTGTCTTCCAGGTTTTCGACAATTCGGCATCGGCGCCAAAGTAGCCTTCGCCGCGGAAGTTGTTGCGCTGCCCGGCTTCGCCCGGATACGGGTTGCGCATATTGTCCAGCGCTTGGGAAGGATTCGCAAAGACCTGCGCCTCACCATGATCGATATGCGTGCGGGTTTGGATCGGTCCCGTCTGGACCATGCTGCTCTGCTCATCCCAATCGGTTCCCCAACCCGCTCCACTGATCACGCTGAAGGGGAGCCCACTTGTCCAGCGCACAACCCCGGAAAGCTGCCAGTTTCCGATCGCTCCATTCACGGCGCGGTTCGCGCCGCCCAGCAATGTCTTGCCTCTTCCAACCGGAACCTCCGCCACCCAGTTGCCGCTGACGAGGTGACGGACATCGAAGTCGGAAACGGCGTAATTCAAGCGTGGATTCCAGGCATTGAGGATGGCTCCGAAGCTGCTGCCGGCGCTGGTGCCTGTGCTGGAGGAGAACATGGTGCGCTCGCTGTCCGATCCAATGTCGAGGGACTTGGAAAGGGTATAGCTCAAATCCATCTGCACGCCTCGACTCATCTTCCGTCGCAGTGTAATCTGTCCGGCGTTATAGCTGCTGCTTCCGATCGACGACCACGCATACATGCTGGCATACTGGCGCGGCCAGAAGCGATTGGGTGTGCCTCCGCAGCCAGGAGTGCAGAGAATATCGAGCATATAGAGCGATCCCGTCTCGTTGCCGGGAAACCATATCTGATTGTAGATATTCTGGGTCGCACTCTGGCCGCCCCCGGCAGCATCGGGAAACATGTTCTCGAAGTAAGGGATAAGGGCTACGCTAGCAACTCCCGCATACTTTTGCGGCTCTGGTGCAAATAGCAAG
>PLZC01000011.1 GCA_003151985.1 Acidobacteriaceae bacterium | reverse complement strand
CGGTCGTGCTCGTCGCGAAGAGGGAAAAGACGATCACTGGAAGGTGACCGATTTAGGTACACCTAAATTTAGGTTCGCCTAAAATATACTGGATGTCAAGTCACAGGATCGAGGGCGAGTAATGGCTCGNNAAGTACTGCGCTGTCAAACCGGCTCGGAGTGGCTCCGGCTTCGGTGACGAACATGCTGCAGAAGCTGGCGTCGTCGCCCATGCCTCTCGTCGAGTATGAGCGCCACCGCGGGGTAAGGCTGTCTGCTGCAGGGAAACGGCGAGCGCTCGAAGTGGTGCGCCACCATCGGCTGATTGAGACGTTTCTCTTCAAGATGCTCGACTATCCGATCGAAGAAGTGCACGAAGAGGCTGAGCGCCTGGAGCATTTCATCTCAGAACGCCTTGAGGAGCGCATCGCGGCCAAACTCGGGCACCCGAAGATCGATCCACATGGCCATTGCATCCCCACGCTCGATGGGAAGATGCCTAAACGACACTCAAAACCGCTGACGGAGAATCTAGGGCAAGGCGTGTTTATTGTGGAGAGTATCTCCGACAACGATGTTGCTCTGGTCAAGACGCTGAGGACTGCAGGGATTGTGCCGGGCGTGCGTCTTCGCGTACGAAGCTCCCTCGCAGCGGAGGTTTACGCTGTCAGCGTTGGGAGATCAGCGAAGGTCACACAACTGTCACGAGCAGCCGCTGACATGGTCCGAATCGTATGCGAGCGTTAGCTTCAAGTACAGGTTCCGCCGGTCTACCGCGCCTTTACCGCTTATTTGTATTGGCCACTGGACCTGCCAAGGGTGGTCGCGAGCAATAGGGATTGTTGTGTTTGACAACCTCAATCGTTGCCTACAGCCCGATGCGTATTTCCACGATCGTTCGCCCTCGCAGCACAGTTTGGGAATCTTGTTCAAATTCACAATCCCGCCCGACGACATGGGCGTTTAATGGGACCGATCCCGCCATTGGCTCGTAAAGTACAGCAGAGCTCGGCAAGGTCCGGACCATCCTGCGGACTTCTGCGATCGCGATGGATAAAATATCCGATCCAGCGCATTCGCCAGCATCGCATTCAGGCGAGTGGCCAACGTTAAGATAAAAGCCAAAGAACGGATGCCTGACCACTCCGGGAATGGAGGATAAAGCGAAAAATGGGCTCAGAGGACATGGACCGCACAGTATCGTCGAATCCGTTCATTTACGACCAGCTCACCGGAGGCAAGCCGCCCAACTCGGATTCCAGGTCACCCCCGCAGAGAACGGGTGATGTTCTTTGGAGTCGGCCAGCGTCTGCTGAACTGCTTACATACGAACCTCATTTTCTGCCTGCTTGGATTCGCATTCACCGAGTGATTGAGCCGATTTCCGAGACGTATGCCTGGATTGCTACGGAATCGGGAATTGAGTGGGTGTAGATGGCTATCTACTTTATTTGCAAGGGATAGTAATAGGACGCTTGATCCTGTTCGTGGGTAGTAGCTAGGAAATACGCTCCGGCCTTCGCCGCTCGAAGGTCCAGTTCGACAGAAATTGATTCGTGGTCGCCATTGATTGTCGCCGGCGAGCTTCTCTGGGCTACAACGCCATTTCCATTCTGATCCTTCGTAACTGCCACAGCGTATTGTCCCGGAGGGCTAAACCGCGGGAGGATGATCGTCAGCCTAACAACCGCAGGAGGCAACGATACCGCTTGCAGCGATCCGGGCTGGTTGCCCCGGATCGTACCGGCATCCCACAGGTTTACCGCTTCGGATACAACGGCCAAATTCGCCGATGGAAGTGGCCGGTGCATTCCATATCGAGCGACCAGGATGACGACCGCGCCGATCACGGAGCAGAGGACTACAGCGGTTACGAGCGTCAGTTTTCGCCGGCGCGAGCGATTTTCCTGTCGGAAGACAAGCAGCCGGCTCATGCACGTGGGACAGTTCGCCGCGTGAGCGACTCTCGGGTCTGACAACGCGATCCGCTTCGCTCTTCGAGCCAGATCCTTGAGGAAGGCGTCATCAGGGCAAGGACCGACAGGAGTCGATTCGCCGGCCAGCACTCGCTCCTCGTGGCGCTGCGCAAGCCATGATTCAAAACGGTCCTCGGCGCGCGAGGGCCAAGTCCAACTCAGCCGCATTTTGGGGATTCTCCAGGAGGGGAAAGACTGCGGACCACCAACCCCAGTTCTCGAAAGTATGCACGACGCACCGCGCCGTGGTCCATCTCTAGTTTTCCACCGATCTCCCGCCACGAATATCCGAGCCAGCGCCAGTCGAAGATCGATTGTGCAGTTGGCGAAAGGCGCGAAAGCAACTGTCTGGCATAGGCTCTCTGTTCTGCCTCCGGATGGNNCGGATGACGCTCTTGATTCGTGCAGTCAGTTTTTGTTCCGGAGTATCGCTATGGCGGGCAAGGTATTGAGACGCATTATGAGCGGCGTGGTCCATCAAATCGACTGCGGCATCGTGGTCATTGAGGTACGTCCAAGCGCACAGCGAAGCGTATGACCATGCTGCGTGAGCAGCGGCCTCCAACTTCTGATCGGAAGCCGGGTGCCCGGTCGAATAGGCCCAACTCCACGTCAGCTCTTTCCAGCTACGACCTCTTGGCGGCATACGCNNGCGGGGGGATTGACCACCGGTTAACTCGTAGTATAGACGACCCTTTTTGCGTTAAGTCCCGAGAAAATTCCGTACGGTTGCCACAAAACTCCTTCTGGGGTGCCTTTAGTAGATATAGGGCTCCTTATGCGGAATCTCAGGGGAGCA
>PLZC01000163.1 GCA_003151985.1 Acidobacteriaceae bacterium | reverse complement strand
GTATTCGGAAACGGGCCGATCATTTGCCACTGCCGAACCGTATTCTGTTCTTCGTTTAACCACATCTCCGGCCAATCTGTATCGTCGAAGCCAGAGGCTGCCCAGCCTTGCTTGCCGCCCGTCACCTCTGACGCATCACTCACCCTGGCGTATGGGACTGACACGCGATCCGGCTGTGGTCGAAACTGCCAATTACCGTTCAATGTGATAGGCTGTGCGCCGCCGCTCGATGCTTCACCTCGGTAGACTTGTGCGTCGCTGCGCAACTCGACAAACGTTTCCTCTTTTCTTGCCGGTCCCGCCACGTGGACGCTCATTGTCCCGCCTTGACGAGACACTCCGTCCAACTTCTCCGCGTTGGTCGCTACCAGAACTGCGTCTTGGGAAGAACCCGTCAAGGGATGGAACACAACGTAGAATGCATCCCATGAGTCAAGATTGAGACGTATATCCGTCCCGGAAGGACCATTCACATAGAAGAGCGACTCTTGTGCTCCCGTAAGAGCATTCCATTTCTCCGGGATTCCCATTGCAGCAAAGTGAATCTCGTTCACCCGCTTCCGATCCGTGTCGTTGACGACCCAATAATAGTCCGCCTGCAGCTTACGGCGATGCTCAAAGAAGAGGTGCTGAGCGGGTCCGGAGGTGACTTGCACGTCCTTGGGCACTTCGGCATCAAGAGTGGCGATCACGGCGTCGACGGAGTCGTCTATATATAAAGATCCACCAGCTTTGGCACCGATCTGCGCGCCGCCGGAAGCCTGCGTGCCTCGAACGCCAGAGCCAAATATAGAAGCAATGCCTTCCTTGATTACGGAGTCGTTATCGCCGGCTTCTGGCGATGCAGTGGGAAGGAGGCGTATGCCAAGAATGATGCCGCCGGCCTGGTGAAATTCCTGTAGCTTCTTGAGTGTGGTTCGGCTGAGGGTGCTAATAGGAGGAAGAATGATTGCGCGAAATCTCTGCGGGCCTACGACCAACTCATTGCCTTCGACACGCGCGCTTTTAAGATATTGGTCGTCCGCGATATTGTAATCCCATTGATGATTCGATAACTCCAGGATGATCCGCGTGTAGTAGTCGTTGATCAAAATTGTTTGGTTTTTCCAAGCTGCGGGCTGACCGATCCGCTGGTACTCAGTCTCTCCGGAGAACAATGGGCCGGTCTCGGCCCACATCGTCGTGATGGGATAGTAGAGCAATACATTGGTCTTATGCTGGCTGTCCGCGTTCATGTAGCTTATGCGCCGCGTGTAGTCGGCATAGGTGTGAAAATATGGCCAGTAAGGCTGATGAAGCCAGTCTGGCGGATAATTTGCCCGGCTCAGATCATAGTCAAAAGCATGCGGGATGAAGAGGTTTACACCTGAGACGCCGATGCCATTGGTTCCCTTACGGATCGCTTCCAGGTCGAGATAAGAGTCCGTGCCCTGGACCCCTTGGTTTTCGCAGGCAAAGCGGCGGCCTTCAAAGTCGGCCACCGATTGTGCGACCTTGAAGTTCAAGGGCTGGCGGCCAAAGTCCAAGAGCGAGTCTACGCCTACGGGATTGAGCCCTCGTTCCACGGCGAAGAGGCTTCCCTGAAGCGCGGCAGCCCATTGCAGGCTTTCTTCCCACGCGTGCCCCGTGCGTTGGATGCCGAGCCCCTCCGCTGACTTGGTGATGCCTTGCCAAAAGGAACTTCCATAGAGATCTGTCACTGTTGAGAGATAGTCGGTACGGACCTTCGTGGTCAGATCGCCTCCGTTGTAGATGAGCAGCGGCAGCATCTTGCGCAGATCGTATCCAGTGCGTTCCTGGAATGCGGCGAACAATTGCGGTGTCCAAGCGATTCGATAACCGTAGTCTCCTTCATGGTCGGCGAAGGAATAATGGATCGTGTTTCCAAAATAGGAAGCAAAACGACGGTGATACTCCCCATACACGAGATTGAAGAAGAGATTGGTAGTGTCGGGATTCATGAGGTCAACGAACCCGCCGTCGAATCCCATAGCGGGTTTTAAACTAAACTGCACGATGACCCATTGGCCGGCCGGAGCGGACCACTGGATGCGTCCATCCTTTCCGCTTGAATCGAGTAGGGTCAAACTCGTAGCGTCGATTTGGTTCTTCCCTGACCAGCGGGCCGCGACCACCGCTTGCAAATCCTGATTAACGGGCATATCGACTGCCTGCGGCCCTTCGATAATCTTCGCCTCATAGGCCAGCGTCTTCATGCGCAGATCAGGACGCTTCGCCAACACCTCGCTCTGATGATTGCCGGCCATCCATACGTTTCGCACTTCGCCGCTAGGCCAGTCATACTCATCAACGAAATTGAACTCGAAGCCCGACTTTCTCGACTGTTCCAGGCCGGCGCCGATGGCCTTAAACCAGCCTTCGGAGAAATATGGAGTCTCAAGACCGTCGCGCCCATGAAGAAAGGCCCCGTAGACGTGCTGGTCCACCATGTCTCGGATCTGCTGCTGAATGATCGGGCCTTCCATCTTCCCGTTCCAGAACCAGAACGGCATCGGAGAGAAATCGTGAGGAGGATCGAGGAAGCCATGATAAAGCGGATCGGCGCCGGCAACGACGTCCTGCGCGGAGCACTTGACGCTCAATACAGCAAACAAGATAGACATGGTAACTAGGATCACAAACCGCTTCACCTGTGGCCTCTTCAAAGGTTGGATTGCATACGCGTTCTGCATTCGGAGTAGAGTTTGGAGTTATCGGCAGCATCGAGCTAACTTCTGGCTGCAAGTCGAGCTGTAAATGGCCGATAATAGCGAGCTCGAAGTGAAGGTTCCCGCAAGACTGCAGCCTGCATGAAAGCGAACACATCCGCGAGGTACCCCTCGTATCCTCTCGGTGCTCCACTCCAATTGGTCCAATCGATCCCCTCGTTCGCTTTGTTTTGGACGCCATTCTGAAATCGCACTCTGGCTTGACGGTCCAACATTGCCTTAAGTATCCGGTCACCCTTTTCTGGCTCGCCGACAATATGGTGGGCCATGATGAAGTGCAGCGTGTGACCTGCCGATATTCCGCCATTCATATAGCTTTGAAAAGTGTCTGTCCCATCTTCGCGACTAGGCATGCCAATAGCGCCGGGTTGGAGGTAGTCGGCTTTGCGCACAGGCACCAGTGTGCAAGGAAGTCCGAGATCGAGGCGATTAAAACTCACCTGCTGCATCTTCTTCCAAAGGCGCGCCAGTATTTTTCGCCCTTCGTCCGGTTCAACGAGTCCATACTCGATGGCCATTCCATTGACAATCGGAGTAGCGTAGTCGTGCAGTTTTCCATCTGCGCTCTTCCACCAAGCGAGCCAGCCGGTTGCTGGATTGTAGAGCGTTTTGAAATAGACTGCCTTGAGACGGTCGGCCAGTTCGGTGAAGTGTGTCTGCTGCTGAACACGACCCAGCTGTCCTTCGAGCTCCGCCAGGCATCGCCACGCCCGGTAGATCAGTGCGTTGGTATATCCATCCTTGTGTCCGCAGTTCAGTGCGTCCCACCAACAGCATGATCGTGCAGGCGCAATGAGAGTATTATCGTTGCCACTTTGCGTAGCCTCGACCATTCCATCGTTATCCACATCGCGTCGCTCCAGAAAAGCGGAGAGAAACTCCAGTCGCTCAATGCGCTCCCTTAGCCAAACTCGGTCACCTGTCGCTTCCACGTAATCCCATACAGATATCAGGATTCCCGGATTCGCATCGAGGAAATGGCGATAATCCCAATAACCAATCACCTCTCCCGTCGGGTCCATCCGATGTTCGAGCCACCAGTCAATCGAGCGACGCACTTGAGTCATAATTGAGATTCCTGGAGCAATCTCCGGAGTCCAAAGAGCCTGATCGGCATAGAATTGCAAGGCGAAACTTACTGGATCGCTGATAACATTGTTGGAGAGAATTCCTTCCGGAGCGCTGAACGAACGGCTCTGGTCGCCCCATCGCGAACTAGGTTGCCAGGTGTTAAACCAACCACGCCGCACCTTTCGCCAGAGATCTTTGTCGGTGAGCCCTTCTGGCGGGGACAGAAGCACCGGAGCCAGAGTAAGTGTGTACGTTTCGCCAGTTCCGACTCCGGGCAACTCCAGGAAGAGATCTACTGTGTGTTCCTCGCGGCTGCCTTCTAGCCTGGCCCGGAGGCCTGGGTGGGATTGGTCCCGAAGTAACATTTGCCCAAAGTCAGGGGAAGACAAGACGGCTGGTAATTTGGCGCCCCCCTCTTCAGACCAAGTTTGAGGAAGGATGGTTGTGGGCGTAACCTGAGGGTCGAAGGGGAAATGCATTTCAACAGCTTCCACCTCCCCTACCCTGCCGCCTCGCCCCACGATAGTCATCGTGAGTTGGCTGGGGGAAGGTTGGATTGTCCATCGGATTTCAGCATCGGTGGAGAGAGCTAACCGATAACACATTCCACCCTCTCCAATATCTTCCTTCCGCGTCTGAAGGTTACCGCTCTCACTCCACTTGCCTCCAATACGAACACGGAGCGCAAGAGGCGAATTCGCGCGCAGCAGATTAGTCTGCGCCCTATCGCCCCCTTCGGTATCCCAGCTCAGGAATGAAATCCAGGCGTGGCGAGTATCGGTTTCAATGCGAAGGGTTGGCTCGACGCCGAAAGCTGCTCGAGACTCTTCCCCCTTCTCTAAGCCAAAGGAATTTGTAGCAGCTCCCAAAGCGGCGGCGCCCAAGCCAGCTCCAGCAAGTTGCAGGAAAGAGCGCCGATCAATCTCGTTTTTCGATGCACGCATCAAAGACTTCCTTTCGAACTGTGTCTATCGCTGCTGGCCTTGTGGTGAGCGAGCCTTTCGCTAACTGAAGAAGTTCTGCGTGTGCGTCGCGCCTGCTACGGCTGAGCGTGGCCTAATTTTTGGAGGTCCTTCTGGCGCACCGCAGCATTGATGGCGCGCACCCTGGCCAGTTCGTTGTTGGCTTCCCGGCTGCGCCCGAGCTTTTGCAGCACTCTTGCCATCCAATAATGCGCGGACACATCTTCATCCATTGCGGGGAAACTTGCCCGCAGTTCTCTCAGAGCATCGTCGTATTGTTTTCTTTCAGCGAGGAGACAGCCGAGAGCGTAATGCCCCTCGCCAAATGCTGGATTTTCTCGCAACGCGCGTTGATACCATTCCATTGCGGCATCAGGTTGGCCTGATCGTTGAGCGATCTCGCCCAGATAACGCATCGCCAGGTAGGAGTGTTTATCGATGGCCAATTCCTGCTCAAACGATGCTTTGGCCTTGGGCAAATCCTGCCGCTTCAACTGGAGAATTCCAAGCTGAGCGTGCAAACCCGGTTCGAGAGGCCGGCCGGCAATAGCAGAAGCGATTTCACTTTGAGCTGCCGCATCCTGGCCTGCACGGTCCAGCGTCTCACCTAACAACTCGTGTCTCAGCGGTGAATCGGGAAACCACTTGCAGAGCAGCCCGTACGCTCGTTCCGCACCTTCAGGATTGCGCGCCTTGCGGGAAGCGATAGTAAGCATGTAATAGACTTCCGCAATTCGGAAGCCATCGCTTTCGGCATTCCCTATTTCCATTTCCGCCGCCGGCCACTGCTCTTGAACAAAAGCACAGACGCCCCTAAGATATTCGGCGCGAGCCTTGTATTTCGCGGACGTCGTGGATCGTTCCAAATGCTGCTTCGCTGCTTCGCACTTATCAGACCGCATTAATGCCATTCCAGCGTTGAACTGGAAGTCGTCATTCTTTGGCTGTAGCCGCACAGCTTCTAGAAATGCGCCCGATGCTTTCGCATACTCGTTCTTCGCAAACCATGCTGTCCCAAGATTGTTCCATGCAGGTGCGAAGGACGGCGAAGTTTTGAGTACCTTTTTATAGTCCGATATGGCTAGATCGTAATCCTGCCTGTTCAAAGCTGCGTCCGCTGCCGTTGAATAAACATCAGTCTGGCCGCGCAGTGAATGCGGTGCGGTCAAGACGACGCAGGAGGCAAGCAAGAGTGCGAGTCTTGCCGGCTGAGGTTGGAGTACGTGCATTGTGTTCCCAATGACGGGCGCTAATCTGCGTTGATATATCTCTAGCCAATTCAAGAACCCGCCACGAACGGTTGAAAAGGTCATCTTTCCGCCGAGTCCATGGAACCATCAATTCCCGATAAGGCGCAACCGCCCCAAGGATGTAGACCCTGGGGCAGCCGCCTTGATTACATCTGACTTAGAAGCTGAATCTTCCCACCATTTCGAGAATTCGCGGGTCTCCAGGAGAGTTCACCAACCCGGGGTTCGGTTCATTCGAGCCGATACCGGTATTGGCATTCTGGAAGTCAGGATGGTTCGCCAAGTTGAAGGCCTCCGCCCGGAACTGGAAGTTGACCCGTTCCGAAAAGGCAAAAGTCTTGTAGATGGCCGTGTTGAACGCCACATCCTTCGGTCCACGGATAGAGCCATTCTTCGCGCTGCCGAAGAAGCCGTATCCCGGAACCGCAAATGCGTCCGCGTTGAAGATGTGAGTCCGGTCGCTGCTTCTCTGGATTTTGCCAACCTGGTTTGGTCTGCTCGTCAGGCCAGAATTGGGGTTTGACATGGTGGGTGTCAGGGCAAAACCGCTCTGCGCAATCGCAATCCCCGAAACCGACCAACCACCGATCGCGCCTTTCACGATTCGATTTGTTCCGTGGGCGTAAAGAGGCACTTCGTAAATCACGTTACCAGTGAACATATGGGTGCGATCGAAGTTAAGAACACCATATTCGCAACTGATGCAGTAGCTGTTTTGAGTTGAGCTTACCTCGGTCCGGAAGTCTTGCCCGCCGTTGGTGGAGTCACCCAAAGACTTGCTATAGGTGTAGTTGAGCGTGGTTTGAACAACCTTCTTCACGTATTTGAACTGCGACTGCAGCGAGTTATAACTTGAGCTTCCGCTGTAGAGCGTCTCGCCAAGGCTATCCCATCCCTTTGTGGGTCTGAGATAGTCCGACGAAACCGTGCCAAGGGACTTTGAGCCATTATTGAGGCACGGGTCGTAGTCGTAAGTTGCGGACGGCGACTGGCCCGGAGCCAGACAGTCGTTTGCAAACGGCGTGGAAGTTGGCAACACCTGGTTGGCATCGATCCCTTCGTGCAGATACCGTCCAAGGGATCCGGCGTACCCAATCTGGAAGATCGCACCACGCACCACTTCGCGCTCCAGGATCAAGCTGAAGTTTTGGAATTGCGACGGCCGGAATTTGAGGTTGACCAGGGTAAGGCCTTGCGGTCTGGGAGCGCTCACTTGTTGGGCGCCGACGGCGGGCTGTTCAAGGGTGCCCGAGACGAAGTTGACGCTTGTGACTCCTGGGGGGTTGGACCCGAATGCGTTGACAATTTGGAAGGGGACGCGCGTGTCGCCTATCCCATATCCGGCGTGAATGGAGGTACGTCCATCGTTGGTGAGAGCATACGCGAATCCCACGCGAGGAGCGAGATACACAGTGGTTGAATCGTAGAAACCGCGAGGTACTCCGGCACCGGGGCTGTAAACCAATCCATTTTGGAGATTTGCTGCGGTTCCTGTCGCGGTGATTGCTGTGCCTGTCGCATCGGTCTTCAAACTGCCATCCGGCAGCACGATCGGCGCCTGCGCGGCGTTAAATGCCGAAAATTCGAAATTGGACGTTAAATTGCCGGGGCCTGAAAGCCAATCAGGAGAGTAGTAGAAGAATCTCATTCCCGCGTTGATTACGAGACGGGGGGTAGCCTTCCAGTCGTCCTGCACATAAAACTCGGTGGAGCGATAGTGTGCCGAGTAGTGGGGCTTCGAGATGGGCTGGTTGAAGCCATGGTGGAGCCCTAACAGAAAGTCGGCAGCCCCACTTCCGGTGTAGTTTCCATCGAAAGTGAAACTTCCCCATGGCGTGTTGGTCGTGTTTTGATTTTTGATTCCGAAGACGTAGAAGCCGCCCGCCTGCAGCGTGTGCTTTCCGCGAACAACGGTAATGTCGTCGTTGATGATACCTTCGCCATCGCTTGCATTCACAGGCAGGACGCCAACACCGAGCGAGTCATAACTCGATACACCGATGTTCGGGATATCACCTAAGGTATTCGCATTCGGATAGAAAAGCGCAATGTTGACGCCGGCCGGGTAAGGAGCGTTGGTGGTGTGGAGCCTGGGCTTGTCGTAAGTCTCGGCGGCGGATACAGTGTTGACGATTGTAGGCGTCAACGTGGAGGTAAGACGCAACATCGCATTCAAACCACTGGTATAGATCGATGTGGTGATTGTAGGCACGTTGCCACCGCCCCATGTGGATGCCGGGGAGGCGCTGTTTGTCTCTTCATACATCATTCGGCCGGTCAAGCTCTCATTGGGGCCGAAGTTGTGGTCGACGCGATAGTCGTGGTCAATCTCAGCAAAGGTATCCGGAAGGTTGTTGATGTAGTTAAAGTTGGCGCTGGATGCGTTTTCCGTGGGTTGATATGCTTTCAACAGCGCTAGGGCATCCGCGTCAAGACAGCTAGGGTTCAGGCTGGTCGGAGATGCGATGCAGTTTGTTTTCCCTTGCGCGGCCAGCAACTGCGCGCCGATGGGCGTCAGAGTAAGCGCAGCGGGCAGGCCTCTGCTCCCCGCGAGATTACCTCCCCGCATGGCCGATGTAATGACATTCGTGGTCCTTGAATCGCCAACGCTTTTGGACCACCACTCGTCGGAAGCGAAGAAGAAAGTTTGCTTGTTGCGATCCCGGTTGTAGAGTTTGGGAATCTGCAGCGGGCCTCCAAAGCTATAGCCATAGATATTCTGGCGCAACTTAGTCTTTTGGCCCTTGCTATAGTAGTTGCTCGCGTCCATTGCATCGTTGCGGAAGTAATTCCAGGCGGTACCATGGTAGCTCTTGGTTCCTGCCTTGGTATCGACAAGAACAACGCTCGAAGATGCGGTCCCGTAACGCGCACTGTAGTTCGACTTGAGGACCGAGAATTCCGAGATCACATCCATTGAGGGAGTGATGTTGATGTTGTTATAGTTGCCGGTGTTCATGTTGTAAACACCATCGATCTCATAGGTGGTATTGTCGATTCCGCTGCCACCGATGGCCAATGAAGTGGATGACGTCAGGCCGCCGCCGCCGTACTGGTTATTTCCGTTCGTGTTGTTTACGCCCGGCACCAAAGTTGCCAGAGACTGAAAATTTCGTCCATTGACGAGGAGAGTGGAAATTTCCTCCGAGTCCACTGTTGCTGAATTGTCAGAAGTTTCTGTCTTGACCTGTAGAGGGTTCGAATCAACGGTCACCGAGGTGCTGGTGCTGCCGACTTCCAATTGAGCCGATACTTCTCGGCGTTGACCGGGGTTGACCAGAATATGTTGGGTTGTTGACGTTTTAAAACCCTCTTTCTGGATGGAGATGGAATAGTCGCTGCTGGGCAGCGCTTCGATGTCATAGAACCCTGAATCGTTGGTCGCGAGGCTCTTGACGCCACCAGTCCTCTCGTTCGTCAGGATTACCTTGGTCCCGGGTAGCACGGCACCCATCGTGTCGCTGGCGGTCCCAAATATGGCCCCGGTGTCTGCGCTCTGAGCAAAAAGCATGGGGGCTAAGCTCAGTAAGAGCGGGATTAGCATTAGGTGCATAGTCAAAGATTTGACGTTTGTTTTCATGGCCTCGAAAACTCCTCCCATTCGTTGTTCTTGCGAAATTGTTTTCTGCTTCTAGGGCAGATCCTTTGTAGTAATCAAGGAAGAACCTTCGCATAACGTGCCTACGCAGGACAGCACAAAACGGCTCGTTTTCCAAAAGAAACTGCTTCTGCAATGGCGATTCGCTAGCGGCTAAAAAGTTAGCCTTCGATTAAACCGAAAGTCGTGAACCGTTGTGAAGAAAACATGAAGTTTTTATGAAGAACGCTAAGTTATTTAGTATCAATCGTATGCTGCATGGAAGCCGACACGCGTGAGCGGACATTTTCTTCTAATATGCGCACGCTTCCGCTCGACTCGATTTTCTGTTATTCTTCGACCTGAATTCACGAGTAAGCGGAACGCACCAGAAATGGAAGCGTATGGTAGCCCTCGTTGTGTCCCCTATTTCCGGCTACTGCTTTGCGGACTTTGAACTGGACCTCATCCGCGGATCGCTGATTCGTGCGGGCAAAGAACTGCCCTTGCGCTATCAAAGCTTCCAGCTGCTGCTGTATTTCGTCGAACACCCTGGAAAAGTCATCTCAAAGGATGAGTTGATCGCAGCCATCTGGAGCGATACATCTGTAACGGACAACGCTCTAGTGCAATGTATCGTCGAGATCCGAAGAGAGCTTAACGACAATCCCCACCACCCGCGTTTCATCAAGACGTGTCCCAAGGTCGGCTATCGGTTCATCCCCACCGTTGAAGTTGTTGAATGCGCTGCAAAGAACCCTGACCGGAAAGCGAAGCCAAGCTGGAATCAACCTGTCCGGCAAGGCTCCCACGGCGATCCACCACCTCGGCGGCAAGACCCTCCGGCCGAACAATCCGCTTTGGCTCCCAACCAGCTCAGTGGCCCCTGGCGGTTGGTTCTCCTGGTATTTTTCGCACTACCCCTTCTCGTCCTTCAGGGAGACATTGCACACGATGTGCGTCTGTCCACTGCGGCGGCGCCCTCCGTTTCAGGACCGCCGATCCTGGCAGTCTTTTCTCTTGAAAATGAAACCGGCCGTCCAGAACTGAATTGGTTACGTGAAGGCATGTCCGACATGATCCTCACCGACTTGGCTCATACCGGGAAATGGAGTGTCTTGAGCCGTGAAAAGATGCACGCGCTTCTTGACGACGGTACCTCTCCCGGTGCAGCCTCGCTAAAGAGGGTGATTGAGGGAGCCAGATCTGTTCATGCAAGGAACTTCATCGTTGGAACCCTGTCCTTGTCCGGCCAACAGATTGTGATTCGCGTCGATACTCGCGAAGGCCAGGATGGGCACTTGGTCGCCTCCGACAGCGTCGCTCTCAACGATCCGCGGGAGATCGTCGCGGGAGCCGATCGGCTCTCCTCGGATATTTCCCGCCATCTCGGTTTTTCCCCAGACGCAGCGACCTCCCTCGACGATGTGATGACAAGTAACATCGAGGCGTATCGTTACTACTCGCTCGGGGTGGAGAAGGCGGAACAATTCCAGAACTCGCAGGCTATTGAATTATTCAAGAAAGCCATTGAATACGACCCCAAATTTGCCATGGCATATGCCCGAGTCGGCTATGCCTATGCCGTACAGGATTTCCAGCCCCAAAAAGGCCGCCCTTACTTGGAGCACGCGCTTCATTTTTCCGAACGTCTGCCGGCCTTGAACCGGCTGTATATCGAGGCGTGGTCTGCCATAGCACGCTCGGACTTTAAAGCCTCAATCGACATTTTGCGACAAATCACCAATCAATACACCAATGAAACCGAGGCTTATTGCCAACTCAGCCGCGTACTGCGCGGGCAGGAGCGAGTTGAAGAGGCTGCTGACCTCCTGAGGGATGCGATTCAGAAGAATCCAGAGGCAAAAGACCTCTACAACGCATTCGGCATGATCCTGTTTTCGATGGGGCGTCCCCAGGATGCCATCGACGCATATAAACAATATGTCGCTTTGGCGCCCCAAAATCCAAACGCACATGATAGCTTGGGCATGTCTTATCAGATGGCCGGTCAGTATGAAGCGTCCCTGTCGGAATACGATAAGGCGCTGCAGCTCGACCCTGAATTTGAGCCCTCAATTGTTCACCTTGGCGATATCTATTATCAGGAGGGTCGCTATCGGGACGCACTGCGTGAGTACCGACGCTATATCAAGGTTGTCCATTCCAGTGATGCCAAAGCCATCGGATATGCCGACCTCGCCACTGTCTATCGAACGATGGGCAATCTCACGGACGCTCAAACGGCCGCAACACAAGAGATTCGCAACAATAGAAATGCCGTATGGGACTCACTGGTGATCGCCCTCGACAGAAATCAGAGAGAGCGCGCAAGGACGTTGCAAGCGGCCCTCTTCACCGACCCACCCAACTCCGAGCGCGGTTCCCCGCGCGATCTCCGGGTGGAGGTCTTCTATCGCGGTTATATTGAACTGAAAACCGGAGATTCTAAAGGGGCGATTAGTCACTTCAAACTGGCCCTGCATCATTTGCCACCCTCTTCCGGGATCGATCTCCATGAGGATTGCCTGGCGAATGCCTATCTTGAGCTCGGCATGCTCCCCGATGCCATTGGGGAGTACCAACGAATTCTCAAACTCCATCCGAATTATCCGTTGGCCTATTATCATCTTGGACTTTCCTACCAGAAGATGCATCATCGAGCAGATGCCATCGTCGCCTTCCAACATTTTCTTCAAGCAAGCCAATCGGCAGATCAGGACAGCCCCGCTGTCTTGGAGGCGAAACGTAGTCTTTAACCCCTTTTGCCGTAGAGTACGCGCATCGGATTTCGCAGGCATCCTACCCGACAGTGACTGCCTTGGTTCATTCGCGGAACTATCCTCAACACCCGCATCCGGCGTTGTCCACGCACTCCNNCCAAGCACGTTCCCACGCGCTCAGCTCGTAAAAGCGTGTGGTGACATGAAATTTTCCGAAGTTGTGTACGGCCGGGGTCTCCGATCCGCCTTCGCGATATGACCTTCCCTTTCGCAATCAAAGCAGCTTGCTAAGAGATATTGTTTGCAGGGGCAAGGTCACTTACAACAAAGCATCCGTTGTGGCCCTCATCGGTGGAAAGGCACATTGAAGTGATACGTCCCTGATCCCAGTTCCCTCGTCCACGACGCGTAGGAATGGGCGCCGGTGCTTGGGGTAACCCCTGTGCCATCGCCCTCGGTCTCCTGCACAGCAGCATTGGCAGCGACGGGTAAGGCAAGTGTCGCGGTCGTGTTTGCCGGGATAGTAACACTCACAAATAACTTGCCTTCGGCTAGTTTCCAAGAGCCTTTCACCTCGCCACGAATCGTTTCCGTTTGTGCCTCGGCATAAGTCAGGTCGCCGATCGGCTGAGGTTTCAGAATGATGTGTTCGTATCCGGGGTAAGACGGATCGAGGCGAATGCCGGCAACCGTTTCGTGGAACCACACTCCTAATGGACCGGCGAGATTGATAAGGTTGCGCGTTCCGGTGTGCGAGTCCCAGTATTCGGTCACTGTTGTTCCACCGTCTTTGATCATGCTCCACCATCCCGGCACGTCGTCTTGGTTGGCGATCTTAAACGCAAGCTCCTCCTGTCCGAGTTGGCCCAGCACCTTCAGCAATGGGAAGAGTCCTACAAACCCCGTGCCCAGGTGATCGTCGGCGGCATGAATGGATTGCACCAACGCAGCAGATGTCGCGTCAACATATTCCCTCGGAACCAACCCGGTATATAGCGGCAACACCTGGCTGGTCTGACTAGGATTGGCATAAGTACCCCGGCTCGCGTCAAGGTACTTGCGGTTAAAGGCCTGGCGGATACGTTCCGCGATGGCAGCGTACCGGGCGGCATCGTCTTCCTTGCCCAGGACCTGGGCCTCCTTCGCGAGCAACGATGCCACGTAGAAATAGCCGGCGCTGACCGTCTCCGCGCGAGCCGAGTGAACAGGCAATCCTCCTCCCGGCGAATCCCCCCAGTCTCCCAAACCCCAATCGAGCAAGTCGTTGTGCGCCGTCGATGACAGGTAATCCAGATACCGCTTGGCTGCCGGGTAGCCCTCGCGTATGAGGGAATCATCGCCAAAGCGCTGATACCACAGCCAGGGCAGGTAGACGAGCGAACCTCCCCACCACACATCCGACATGATGCCGGGAGCGCCCTGCGGCGACACCCTGCACCATCCTGTGGTCGGGGCAATGCACGGCTCATGACCGTCGCCATCCTGCGCATCCATGATGTCATGGAACCATCTGCGGTAGACCGGTCCGAGATCCATGTTCAACATGCTCACGTCAAAGTCGTTTTGAACGTCCTGCACCCAGCCGGTCTTTTCCCGCAATGGATCGTTGGGATAGCCTATGTTGTAGTTGCGCTCAGTGCGAATGATCGCTGCCTGGAGCTTGTTGAACTTATCGTTCGAGCTACGAAAACTCCCGGTCACCGCCGCATCCGTATCGAGGATACGCGCCTCCATGTCGTCCATGTTCGGTGGTTTGTCCAGTCCAGTCACCTGCACATACTGGAACCCATGGTAGCTATAGCGCGGCTCGAATACGTCTTCAGGCCCACCGCTAAGAATGAGTTCTCCGGTCTGGAATCGCCCATAGGTATGAAAGAGAGCCTCATGCAGGGCATCCAGCGTGCCATCCGGCTTGAGACGTTCGTTAAATTGAAGTGTCACTTTCTGGCCCTTCTGCCCGGCGGCCTTGAAGCGAACAGTACCAGCCATATTGACTCCGAAATCGAATACATACACGTGGGGGACCGGCTCGGTGATGCGAACAGACTTGACCGTTTCGAGCACGCGCACTGGCTGTTCTTCCTGTCCGTGCATCTGCCCCGCGGGCGCGCTCACCATGCGGACCGGCCGCCAGTAGCGCCGGTCGCCAAAGTTCTTCCAGTTTCCTGTGGGTCGCGACCAGTCGATGGTTTCGCCACCACGCACGCTGTTGTAGGTTACGGGGCCCGTGCTCCACTGCCAGGAGCCGTCTGTGGCGATAGCTTCTTCGGTCCCATCCACGTATTCCACGCGGAGATTCAGAAGGGCCTGCGGCGGTGCGGTCCAAGGTGCTCGCTCATTGCCAAACAGGTCCATGGAGGGCAGATGAAACCAGCCGTTTCCAAGCCGGATGCCGATGAGATTCCGGCCCCGTTGCAAGAGCTTCGTGACATCGTACGTCGAGTAGAGGACACGCCGCGTGTAGTCGGTGTGTCCGGGGTCGAGTTCGCGGTCTCCGACCTTGACTCCGTCGATCTCCAGGATGGCGTAACCGAGGCCGCTGATATATGCCGTAGCACGGCGTACCGGGCGCGCAATGGCGATCGACTTCCCCAGTAGAATCTCTGCGTCGCCCGCATGTCCTTTCGCCGGGTCGTAGACAGCTTCGCCATCCACAAGGCAACGCAAGCCCCAGCCGTCCTGTTCGGTCGATGTGGTGGCAGAGACCGGCGCGTGCAGCGCTACGTTCTTGCCCCCAGACAGGACCTGGACCTCCCCGAGCGCAAAGCGGTACGGCACATCCGTGTGGATATCGTCGTCCGCCGGCATGCGCCACAGTTGGACGGCCCTTATTCTCACCAGCCGCGCGCGCACATTCGGCAGATCGAGCGAGACACTGCGATAGCCGGGGGCGTCCGGGTTTTTCTCTTCGTACACCGGTCCGGCCTGGAAGTATTCTCCGTCCGCGCTCGTTTCGACAATAAGCCTGCGGGGGAATCCGTAGCCGGGCATGTGCTTGCCGACAATGCGGGTCGCCGGGTGCAACACCACGGTCTGTAGAGGCAACACTTTCTGTAAGTCAATGGTGACGGACTGCGCCGTGTCGGAATGAGACGGCTCCGCCTGGTAGCCGGAATGAACTGTGCGGGCATCCTCGTCCACATCAGCTCCGATCCATGAACCCGTCCAATCCCCAAGGCGTAACAGTCCAGTACTCCATTCGGAGACTTCACTCCATAGCGAAGGCTCGTCGCTTCGATTCCACGACATCACCTTCCAGTAACAGCGCTCTCCCGAGAGTATTTCGCGTCCGGCGTAAGGCACGAGCGTGCGCCTGGAGACGACCTTCCCCGAATCCCACAGCGCATCGCCAGATTGGTTGAGTGCCTCAGGCGATTTCGTCAGCACGATCCGGTACGCGGTCTGAATCTCCGCCCGCCGCTGTGATGTGACCTGCCAGCTCAGCAATGGACGCGCCGTATCGATGCCTTCGGGCCTGTCGAGCATCTCCACCCGCAGGTGTTGGACCCGAAGGGGTTCCGCTGACGCCGCGTGAACTGAACCCACCCATCCCAAAGCGAGAAACAACGCTAACAATCGCCTTGCAAACACTGACTTCATCTCAGTTTCTCCCACCTTATGATCCAGTACATATTGTAAGTGGAACCCACTCCATATACGCGGCTCGGTATGTCTCAGTTATCGATGGCTTAGACAGAGCAAACACAGGTTGCATCCTGGAGGGGGGCACAGGACGACCGCACAAGCCCTAGCCATGCGAGCGCGGATTGTTTGCATATTCGAGTAATGCTAGTAAGCTCAGCCCTGACTCCCAAGGTCTGCACCGGCAGCCGATTGGCTTGCCGCCGACGTAATACTCAGCCCAAGCCCCTGTGGAATCCCGGAGGCTTAACATTTGCTGAATGAATTCATCTGTTCGGCGATTGTTCCCCTGGAAAAGAGCCAGCGAAACGACCGCTGTTTCGTAGCCGGGCAATCCAGTCTCGGGCCATGCAAAACGGCCATTTCGGGTGAACACAGCAACCGCCTCTGACAAAGTCGAGGACAGCACATCTGGCGGGACCGCGCTATAACCGACCAGATACGAGGTCAAGGCCACCGAAGGGATGAAGTAAGCCCTCTGCTCATAGGTTTGTCGAGTTCTTTTCGGATAGCAGCTATAGCAGAAATATCGTCCGTCCTCGGCTACCTCCGTAGTGCTGAGGAATAGACAGTTATTATCGTATTGGCCCAGGCAAACCCCGTAGCGGAACCGCGGCACGGGACCCAAATCACGACGCTTGGTGTTATTAACCGCGATTTTCCCATTTGCCACAAAGTTCTGGGCATAGTCCTGCTTTACCGATGTCAGTATTCGTTGATGTTGCAAGAGCTTTTCGGCATTCCAACGCTTGTGCGCCGCTGCCCACGCCACAAGGCGTTCAGCCGAGGCCATATAGATCAGCGTCGCCTCACTTGCTCCGTCATTCAGATGGGTGCGCGGAAACATCCCTCCGGCGACGTAGGTCTCATCGCCATTGAAGGGGAGCATGTTCCCCCGCAACTGGTTCTCCTGAGCAACGAGAGCCCATTCGAGCATTGGGAAAATCTGCACCATAAAATCATCGTCTCCCGTCATTTTGGAATAATCGAAAGCCTGGATGATCAGGTACCCCGTCATTTCTACATCATCATTCTCTGCCCGGTGAAACCAATGACGCGGGCCATCGCTCTGCGCGTTATGGATTCGCCCGTAGGCGGACCAAATCGAATGGTAGTAGGCAAGAACGGCCTTCGCCTCATCCACCATATTCATGGCTAATAGTGCCCGAGAGACGCCGTATTGATCGCGAACATAAAATAGGGGGTAGACCTGTCCAGCCGCAATAGAGCCCGCCAGAGATTGATGTCCCAAAAGCAATGTTCCTACATCGTCAATGACCGACTCTACTGGGAGATCCCTAATTTCATGACTTCCTGTCCATCGGACTTTGGCGACGCGAGACCGCCAGGCCTGACGCGTTTTAGCCAACGCTTGCTCTTCCGGTTCCGCCAGGACCTGATCGACGACGTTCAAGCATTCTGTTATGCCCGAATTCGCGGCGATCATTATCTCTCCTCTCCCAGCCGGAACCTGAAGCCGCGTTTCGTAACGCTGAGAATCAGACGAACGACTGAGAAACTGCTCGGGTCGGACCGCCTCGTCGCCGGTCTTGAACTGTGTGCTCTTTGGAAAGACTATTTGGACCGTAAATCGATCTGCCGATAGAAAATCGAGATAGATGCTAGTGCCGTAAGGCCATTGGCCCAAGAGTGAACCCCGATTCGGGTACCGATCGGAATAGTCAACCAAGCGCGGCCCTCGCACGGCAAAAACCAGTTCAACACTCGACGAGATCATGCGTCTAAGGCAAGGCTGGTCGTCTTCCAGAAAATCAATAATCTCCCCCACCGAATTGGCGCCGAGATAAAGGATGTGGTGCCAGATGTTCGTCCCCTGTTCTCGGGATGATACGGTTTGAATCTCCGCTGGCCCGATCAACGACATGGTGAGTAGGTTTGGAGAGCTGATCCACGGTGCCCGAAAGAACACAATGTTCGGCCCGAGTTCATGGATCATCGCCCGCCCGTTGCCCAGCACATGCGTGCTTTCATCCTTGTCACCGATATGCCAGGGACGCTCATGAACGAGACGAACCGAAGACAATGCCCTTCCAATACCCGGTGAAGGATTTGTTGCTTTTGGCGCGCCTCCTAAGACCGTTGGAGAAAGCGCCGGCGATGCACAGAGCGCGGCTGCCGCACCGCCGGATTTCAGCATAAACTCTCTTCGATTCATCGCAATCAGGTCCTCTTGGGCTTAGGTCACCCTATCGTTAAAGCAAGAATGTTGCAAACGCGAAACCGGTGGCGGCGGATAATCAATGCGCACCCGCACTCCCGCCGATGCGTTGAAGACGGTATCGTCCAGAGCTCGCAAGACGTTCATCGAAGCAATCGATGATGCCACAGCTTTTCATCGGCGGAATTGACCAAAGAATTCGGCAATCGGCGACCCTTTCGTTTACAAACCCTTACCTTTTGGAACAGCCGGATCGGGGAGATCCGGCCTCTGATTCGATTGGGTTTGCGGGATGGGTTTTGGAACCCCTTTTGAAACAAGGCAGCGGCGTACCACTCAGGCTGGTTTCTCGGGTAGTTG
>PLZC01000170.1 GCA_003151985.1 Acidobacteriaceae bacterium | reverse complement strand
AATCACACACAGGATCACGGCGTACCAGGGCTCTGCGGAACTCGCGATTGGATGTGGGGAGACAAGCCGACTTCCCGTTCCAAAATCATCGACAAAGCCTTGCTCTCGGAGCAGTGGCTTTGCAACTAAAAGGCGAATTAAAATTTGGGGACTTTGGAGTTATGGAGCCGCACTGCATGGTACTCCGAACGCTCATGGCACCATCGAGTTTGGCGACGATAACTTGCAAAATCCAAGTCCCAAGTCCCTTTCCTTTTCCGGCCTTTGTCTTGAAGAAAGGCTTAAGGATCTTCCGGCGGTTCTTCTCGGCGATTCCGATCCAGCTTCGGCGACTTTGAAGCGCACAACTTTTCGGTAGGGACGTTTCCATTCCAACGGCTCATGCACTGAAACGCCCAAGCGGCCGTCTTTTGGGATTGCTTGCAGTGCGTTTGATACCAGACGATCAATTACCTGTCGAACCTCGTCAAGAAACCCGAGGATGCCGGAACCGTCACGAACCCTTTGCTTCGATTCAATGCCTCCCAACTGGAATTTCTCATCGAAGGCCTGCAGCGATTGGTCCACGATGACGCTCAGATTCAGATCCTTGGATGCGTCCCCCACCCTGTCATACGACAGGCTCTGTTTGACAATGTGACTGATGTTGAGCATGCTCCGCGGACGTCGTGGTTACAAGAGTGCGGGCTAGCTCACTCAGGTCACGATGGATTTCAAGGAGCTAAGGCGAGTTGCTACTGAAACAACCGGGTTACTTATTTCGGGAACCGATAACTGCAGAAATTAGGCGGCTGTCCAAGCGACGTAGAATATTGCCGGAACTGCGTTCAAATGCGATCAGGAATCCCTGCGAGCTGAGCGATGCGCTGATGAGGACCTCTATTGAGCAAGCGTATATGAGCTAAACTGCACATTATTTTTGAGGACGGACTTGCTCTAATCACATGGATCTTGCTCTAATCATATGGATGTTGGTCCCGGCGCTGGCCGCGGTATCGTCTCATTCGGGATTTGATCTCTCACTCTGGGGGTTTTTCCTCCTGGCCGCAAAGCGGTGTGTATCCCTGGGGCGCTCATAAAGTCGCTGTACATAGCTTTCCCAAAGCGTGGATCGAAGTATTCATTGGCAGCCGGCAAGCGCCAATGCCAGTCAGGTATTTTTCTCACTCGTGAACGATGCTGAAGGGGCACTCGCTCAAACCGTAGGAGTGCGGAAAGGGACTCGAAATGGCACGAGTAGCACTTGTGACCGGTGGCACACGCGGCATCGGAGCTGAAATAAGCCGGGCATTGCAAGCGGCTGGCCGGACGGTGGTTGCCGCCTACGCAGGCAACGACAAAGCTGCTGCGGAGTTTTCAAATGAGACTGGAATCAAGGTTTACAAATTTGACGTATCCAGTTTTGACCAATGCAAAGAGGGAGTGCAAAGGATTGTCGCGGAAGTGGGCCCTGTCGAGATCCTGGTGAATAATGCCGGCATTACTCGAGATGGGACTCTGCAGAAGATGGACCGCGATATGTGGGATGCGGTGATCGATACAAACCTCGGTTCGTGCTACAACCTGTGCAAACTCACATTCCAGGATATGCGCGAGAGGAAGTTCGGCCGAATCGTCAACATAGGCAGCGTGAACGGGCAAGCTGGGCAGTACGGCCAAGTGAACTATGCCGCTGCAAAGTCTGGAATTCACGGTTTCACCAAGGCCCTGGCGCAGGAAGGTGCGAAATTTGGCATTACGGTCAATGCCATCGCGCCGGGTTATGTCGATACGGAAATGGTGCGTGCCGTGCCGCCCGACGTGCTGCAAAAGATCATCGCGCGCATACCTGTGGGTCGGCTCGGCACTCCCGGCGATATTGCCCGGGGAGTCGTGTTTCTTACCAGCGACGATAGCGACTTTGTCACCGGGTCTACACTTTCGATAAACGGCGGCCAGCACATGTACTGAGCAAGCCGCGCGCACGCGTTTCCGAAGCAGCGTTCAGCGGAAAGCCGGCCCTGGGCCGACCGTATCAGTCTTGCAGTGCGAGGAAGTCCTAGGTCCCGATCACTACGCCACCGTCGACTGACAGGATAGTCCCGTGTACAAAGCTGGCTTGGTCTGAGGCCAGCCAGAAATAGGCATTGGCAATATCCTCTGGCATTCCAATGCGGCCTATCGGTGTGTGCGAAACCATGTTGTCCAGAATGTCCGGAGGCATAGCCTTCAACATATCCGTGGCGATAAAGCCGGGAGCGACAGCATTCACACGGATGTTGTGCTTGCCCAATTCACGCGCCCAAGTGCGCGTCATACCGATGACGCCCGCCTTTGAGGCCACGTAGTTTGTCTGCCCAAAGTTTCCATTAAGCGCAACAACCGAAGCAGCATTCAGAATCACACCTCCGCCTCGACGGATCATGTGGGGAACAACGGCACGTGTCACCAGAAACACGCCCTTCAGATTGACGTCAATTACGGCGTCCCACGACTCTTCAAGCATGCCCTTCATCGGCCCAGCACCGTTCTTTTTTACGAGCTGCGCGTCGCGCACGATACCGGCGTTGTTGATGAGGACATTGATACCACCCCATTTCTCGACAACTTTATCCAGGGCGGTATCTACAGCAGCCGGATCGGTGACATTTACCACCTGAAACAGCGCCTGCCCGCCCGCTGCCACTATGTCGGCCTCGAACGCCGCGGCGGCCTTGTCCGAAACGTCCCACCCGGCAATGTTCGCTCCACTCCGCGCAAAGCGAAGAGCCGTAGCACGGCCGATGCCGGCGGCTGCACCCGTGATGACGACGACCTTACCTGAGAAACTCTGATCTTCCATGTTTTCTTAGCTCCCTTGGCAATTAGCCAAACAGACTTCCAGTATGTTGCGGAGCGATCCTCCGCTCGAACTTGCCTCTCGTTATCCCGCGGGGCATGCTCTTTAGTTTAGACCAGTTGCTGCAGCGCGACATTGTTTGCAGCAAGGAAGGTAGAAATTGTTTTTGTTCTGACAAAGCCAGCTCACTTTTCCCGGCTTTCAGACAAGTGCATTTAGCCATAGGCGAGTGTCGAGAGTCTGGATTTCGCCTATTGGGATCGCAGTTACGCGGATCGAAAGTTGCAGATTAAAAAGGAATTAGCTTGCGTCTCAAAGATGCCAGTGGTACTGGTATGGTTAGCCTCATACAGGTAGGTCTGACTTAATTATTCTTGCTCGGCGCTTGCGCAAGGCATTAGTTTAGATCGGCATTGCGCGCAGGCCTCAGCCATGCTTCCAGTCCTCGCCACGATTCTCAGCTACGCCACAGCTGGTGTTGAGCCACACCTGATGGGTATTGGCCCCGCTTCCGCAGTACCGGTCGCGCTCAGCCGCGCGGGGCTGAGCATGTCTGACGTTTATCTTTTCGAGTTGAATGAGGCTTTCTCAGCTCAGTCGATTGCGGTGATGCGGGAACTTGGTCTCGACGCCGCGAAGGTGAATATAACCGGCGGGGCGATTGCCTTAGGGCATCCGATTGGCGCCTCCGGGGCGCGAGTTCTCGTCACTTTGATTCACGCATTGCGGCGAAGCGGAAAACAGCATGGCATCGCCAGTCTCTGCATTGGCGGGGGGATGGGGATCGCCATGGTACTTTCAGCGGGCAACTGACCGATTTCCCACTCAAATAGCTACTTTTTCTTGCGCGCCGACTTCTTTGGAGCCAAGCCGGAGACGAGTGACTCAAGTTCCTCCAATCTCCGTTTCAGTTCGTCGACTTCTCCGGACTCGGGATTCTTGGCCTGTTGCGTAGCGCCATCACCATCATTCGTATCGGGTTGCGGCGCCGTGCTACCCGATGGAGGAGAGTCTTTTCGCGGGATGAATTCGAAGGGACTAAAGGGCGGAGCCATCGCCCGGTAGGCGTTCTGGGAGATATCCATCACCGCCTTCATATACTTCAAGGCACTTTCTTGGCTTGCCCTCCCCGAGGCGATCACCATTTGGCGCAGGACATCGAGCGGAAAATTGGAATCCGGCGTCTTGGCATCCTCGACGATGATCTGGGTCAGGATCAGCCGGGTAATGTCTTCGCCGGTCGTCGCGTCGACAACACGAACATCATCGCCGCTCTGCATCATCTTTGCCACCTCGTCGAGGTTCACGTACCGACTGTTGGTGGAGTCGTAGAGGCGCCGGTTTTCGTACTTCTTAATGAGGATGGATTCTTTTTTCATACCGGTCTTCATAATACCGCTTGACAAGCTTCAAGGAAGGCGTAGGATTAAATTATGCTGCAGTGCAGCACATCTTGCAACATAAGATGAATCCATTGGAGGACAATATGAACACAACCAAAAAGACTATCAATCAAACAGTGTCGGCTGCGGCAGCTGAGAAGGCAGAAGTCGTGGAAACCATTGCTACACTGTACACCAATGGCGTTGAACGCCTTGGAGAAGTGCAGAAGAAGGGCATTGACCTGGCTATGAAGCAGAACGCTGAATTGCTCGACGCCTGGAAGAAGGTCGCTCACGTGTTTCCGGGTGCACCTGGCCTCGTCATGCTGGATTTGGTATCGAGCGCTTTGGATCGCTACGCAGACACGCAGAAGGGCGCAATTGACGTGGTTCTCGAGCAGAGCCATGCGCTGGCCAGCCTGGTTAAGGAACGCGCCACTTCGAGTGCGGCCGCCATCGATGGCGCTGCTACAATCCTTCAGCAAACAATAGAGCAGACTGTGGCGACACAGAAGAAAGCTTTGGACAATTCCGTTGCCCAGTCAAAGGCAGCCTTCGAGACCGCCAAGAAACAATTCGGCCTGACCGGAACCCCGGTTGAAGCCGCCGCCGAGTCATTCCAGCGCGGCGTCGACAGCTTGATCGAAACCCAGAAAGAGTTGCTGGACATCGCCGCCAAGCCCTTCGCTTCGGTACAGTAAGCAGCGCAGGTCGTGCCCCTGCCAAGGAGCTTAAAAAGAGCCGGGTACCCCCGGCTCTTTTTGGGTATAAGCTTTGTGTGATTGATGAGAATGGAGCCCACGATGAGTGAAGATCAAGCAGGAGGGTCGAAGCCGTTCGATCCCATGGAGCCGTTTCGCGAAATGCGGGATGTTTACCTCGATGCCATGGCCAAAGCGATGGTCGAGGCGGTAAACACGGAGGGTTATGCCCAGGCAAGCGGGGCCATGCTCGAAAACTCGCTCACAGTTTCAGCTCCCTTCCGTGAAGCGATGGAGAAGTCGATGCTGCAAGTGTTGCAGCACCTCTCGCTGCCATCCCGGCAGGACTTTGCCGTGTTGGCGGATCGATTTACCAACATGGAAATGCGTCTCGATGACATGGACGCTAAGTTGGATCGTATTGAGAAGCAGACACAAGTTGCGCAGCCTGTTGCCAAAGACGAGCCAGCGAAGCCAGTGGACGCGAATCTCAAGGCACGGGTAGCGAGACGGGTGGCCCCCAAGGCGCCTGCGGCCACCAAGCGAGCGACCAAAAAACAGGCAATTCCGCAGAAGCGGACTGCCAGAAAAGGGATGCGGTAGCCATAATGCCAGCTACGGTGATGACAGATCAGTTTGCGATTCTTGAGGAACGGCTGCGGACCGTCACGAAGGTGATGACGACAAAGGCCGCGATCGCACAGACGCCCAAAGAACTAGTTTGGACGCTTAACAAGGCCAAGCTGTACCGCTATATCCCAGTTGTGGCTCCTGAAGTGCGGCACCGGGTTCCATTGCTGTTGGTGTTTGCTTTAATGAACCGGCCCTATATTCTCGATCTGCGGCCCGGCCATAGCTTTGTAGAGTTTATGGTGAGCCAGGGCTATGACGTATTCCTCCTTGACTGGGGTATCCCCGGACCGGAAGACAAGAATCTGAAGTTCGACGACTACGCAATGGAATACATGCCGCGAGCCATCCGCAAGCTCAAGGCCATCACCGGCGCTGAAGAGTTCAGCATGCTGGGCTGGTGCATTGGTGCAATTCTCACGACGATTTATGCCGCGATGCGGCCCGACGATGGCCTTCGCAACCTGTTGCTGCTCACTGCGCCTTTGGATTTTTCCAACAAGCAGGGTCTCACCTTTGCGCGCTGGACCGACGAGAAGCATTTCGATGTTGACAAGGTCCTGGCAGCCTTCGGCAACATGCCCGGCGAAATGATTGACTATGGCGCAAAGGCTCTCAAGCCGGTGGAGAACTACATCTTCAACTACCTGAAGCTCTGGGACAATGTGGACAATCCGCAGGTCGTCGAGTCCTGGCACGCGATGAACACCTGGGTCACCGACAACGTTCCACTCGCAGGCGGCGCGTTTCGGCAACTCATTGTCGACCTCTATCGCAACGATCGCCTGATGAAGGGTGAATTGATGATTCGTGGCCAGCGGGTCGACCTAAGCCGGTTGCGCGCCAATCTGCTGACAGTCATCGCCGAGGGTGATCACATCACTCCGCCCTGCCAGTCAGAGGCCGTACTTGCCAAAGTGGGGAGCAGCGACAAAGAAGTCTTCCGTGTCCCTGGAGGGCACATCGGCATCATGGCGGGGAGCGGCGCCAATAAGCGCACCTGGCCGCACATTGACGCGTGGCTCGGTGGCCGTTCGAACTGACGTCAAGTTCACGTGGACGCCGTTCTGTGTTAACCCGAGCGAACTTTGTGAAGTGCCCACATAGAGTTGATCGAGGTGCACCATCTCTTTGGGACTGATACTGAGAGCGCAGCAGCGAATCCGGTCGATCTTGCCAGGTTATCGGTCGATGATCCTCAATTCGAGGGTTGCCTGTTGGCGGCTCTTGGCGCGGCACTCGAACCCAGGACCCAATAAGCTCGCTCGCAGGTTGTCTCAATAATTCGCACTTTACATGTCCGCAGAGTCCTGTACGCCGTGATCCTGTGTGTGATT
>PLZC01000303.1 GCA_003151985.1 Acidobacteriaceae bacterium | reverse complement strand
GATCAGGACCTGGCCTTCAGCGGGAGTGGGTTTTGGGATCTCCTGTAATTCGAGTACGTCCGGAGAGCCGTAACGGTGATAGACGATTGCTTGCATCGGCCGATCTCCACTTCGAGAATCTTGCCGGTAATCATACGCGGAGTCGGCGGAGTAAGTGTGCGATGATCTTTTGTTTGGCATTCGGTATTGAGGGCGGTTGATCGGCCTGCTCGGCAGTAACTGGGTGGTACTGCCGAGCAGGCGGTGATTCGACCGAAACGGAGCTTCTCACCGCGAACTGGCCGTCATTTGGAGTACGATAACCCTTCCCCTTAGAGGGCCGCTCGAATGAAACGCAATGTATCAATACTTTCTCCCCTTGCGATCTGCCTGACGCCGATAGCACTGAGTCAAAGACCATCATTGGAGCCCTTGAAGCCGATTGGCGTAGGTCGGAATACCGACGAGTGGGGATGGATGAGCTTCGTCGCATTCAACGACAACGGCACTGAAGTGGCTTCAGATGGTGCAACAACTTCGAAGGACGTCTCGGGCGAACTAAGCTTCTGGACGTTTCTTGAAGGACGCTTCATTCGAAAGTTGCCCGTCAAACCCACCGCAATCTCCGGCGATTTCAAGTACTACGCGAGCTACTACTCAGTTGGCGATCTGACCACCGGGAGAACGTTGGTTTCCTTGGGTGAAGATACGTTCGCTACTTTCGCTTTCAGTCATGACAGCCATTACGTTGCCGAATCGATATGGAGAAACGCGCCGAGCGGTGCGAGAATCCGCGTGCTGGAACTTCCGACTCTCAGGCCAGTGAGCGGGTTCAGCAGGAATTCTGCCCAGAGCAGGGATGTCTTCAGGTCAGCTTCAAGGAATTGACAGTGCCATCCATGCCGATCCTGGAAGGACATGTAGACGCGGTGTGGACCGTTCGAGCTGTCCATCGGATCATTATAGGCGAATAAGAGGCGAACAGTATCCACAGGTGCCGCCGAGTGCTTCGGAGCAAGGTTCGTGCTACGTTATTGGCATGGTCAAGCGGATCGGAAAGTTCGTCTTACTGCTCGCCGGAGCTTTCATAACGGTCGGAACAGTCATTACTGGCGCATTCATGCTGGCCGGCGCCGTAGCCGCTGCCGCAGTCTTGCTACTTTATGCCTCTGTCGTGGTCCTTGTGAGACGGATAACGAGGAGAACGGGACCGCGGCCGTCGCTGACGGCCGGCTGAGCGCCTTGAAGGGAAGTAGAAGATGACGGACGAAGAGTTCAATCAACGCATGGACAAATGGCCGCCAGGCACGAGGCTCTGAATCGGGCCATCGAACGGCGCGATAAGGAACTCGAGGCAATTGGGGCTCAATTGGCGTCGATAAAAGTACAGCTCGAAGCGTTGGCCAAAAAACATCGTCAATAGCAGTTGCTGCCATGAATCGCAAAAGATCAGCCAGACGAAAACGACTAAAGCTCCTGTGGAAGATCGCCAGGGATTGTGAATTGGGTATTGCAACCAGTGTATGAAGATGCTCTGGCGGACCTATGAGGCGGCCGACAAGCGTGTCGAGGAAATGAAAGCCAGACCAGACTGCCAAAAGCCTTATCTGCTTCACTCGTACAGATGCCCACACGGCGAGGGCTGGCATGTGGGTCACAATAACAAGCTCGGGTTTCCGATCTCTATTTGCATCGGGGAAATGCGCTGATGGGACGCAAGCGGCCGGCGTCTGATACCTAACCCAAGCCCAAATCACTCCACGACAGGCCTGAGGATGTCCTCGGGGCCGTTCTGTTTTGTAGGAAATCTGAAGGAAAGAATCTCCGTTTCAACGCTTTCTACCGTTTTGCAGAAAAATGCAGGAATTGAAAACACGTAACTTACTGATTCTATATGGATCATAGAGAATCGGGGGCATCTCTTCCAAGGGTACCGTGTTGGGGGCCGGCGTCGCAGGTCATTCCCGCACAAGGCTGTTCTTGCCGAGCGAGCGCGCACTAAACTGGAATCATGCTGGACTTCGAGATTGCCCCCAACCAGGCCGCGGCGTTGTTGAAAGAGAACAAGGCCCGCCTCATCGATGTGCGCGAGCCGTGGGAGTTCGAAACCTCGCACATCGCAGGCAGCTTGCCGATGCCGATGGGCGAAGTGTCGGCCCGCGCCCACCAGGAATTGGACCCCGAGGAGCGACTGGTGGTCATGTGTCACCACGGCATCCGCTCGATGAACGTGGCCGTCTGGCTCCGCGAGCAGGGTTTTGAGCAGGCACAGTCGGTGCGCGGTGGTATCGATGCATGGTCGGCCGAGGTGGATCCGGCGGTGAGGCGGTATTAGCGGGGCGATCTTTATCCTTGCGGTTTATTTCAGAGATCTACTGCTTTCACAATTCCGTAACCTCCGCGCCATAAACCTGTAACTTGAGCTCCCTATAGTTCGTTGAGGATACAGAACCTTCCCTTTCCCCAGCCAGACGGAAAAACCCAACAGACGGCACTCACATTCAGGGAAGATTTTTGTCCACGCGCCGACCTGGTCGACGCACGCCACGCGTCCCGTGGCCGCGCTTCCCCGCGGCTTTTTTCCATGAGGATTTGCCAACAGGGTGTTGCCACCCAGGAGGTTGAAAACAACATGAACCGCAAGAAGATCGCGCTTGTTCTGAGTCTTGCTCTGAGTCTCGCTGCATTTGCCGCCGTCGGCCCCATGCTGGCCCAGGAAAATGAAAGCAGAATTCCGCGCCTGGATCACGTGTTCGTGATCATGATGGAAAACCACTACATTAGCCAGATCCTCGGCAACCCCAATGCGCCGTACATCACCAAGTACGCGGCGACAGCAAACCTCGCCAACAATTACTGGGGCGTGGGCCACCCGAGCCTCACCAACTACCTTGAAGTCGTGGGCGGTTCCAACTTCGGGATTGTCAACGACAACTCGCCGGATTGGCACAATTCAAACTGCGTCTCCACGTTGGCCTCGCCTGTCAACGAGTCCACAACTCCGGCCGTTGATTGCCCCATCGAGGGCAGCGGCATGGATGCGGCAACGCCGAAGGTTGACACCACCAACGAAGGCACCCCGGCCGAGCCCATCTACAACGACCCCATCGCGCCGGCCAAGACCGTTGGCATCAGCATCGCCGACCAACTGGTGGAACATGGGTTGAGCTGGAAGTCCTATCAGGAGGACCTGCCTCCGTATGGCGCCGATAAAGTGAACAACAGTGATGGGCTGGTGTCCGACGTAACCCAGTCGGAGCCCGGAATGCCCAAGCTGTATGCCGTGAAGCACAACCCGTTTGTCTATTTCGCGGATGTGCAGGAAGGCACAAATCCAAGGCTCAGCCTCAAGCAGACTGTGGATTTCCACCAGTTGTTTGCGGATCTGAAGAGCGGTCACGTGCCGAATTATTCGCTCATCGTTCCCAACCAGTGCCATGACCAGCACGGGCGTGGCTCAAGCGAAATGGGGACTGGCTGCTCGGTGGACCAAAATGCAATCGCGCAGGGCGATGCGGCGCTGAGCATTCTAATTCCAGCGATCAAGAGCTCTCCTGCTTGGAAAGAAGGCCACAACGTAATCGTCACGGTATGGGACGAGAACGACTATAGCTCGCTACCGAACCGGGTCGTCGCGATCGTGGACACCAACTATGCGCCCGCAGGGAAACCCAGCGGCGTGAAGTACAGCCACTTCTCTCTGCTCAAGACGATTGAAGCTGGTTTCGGTTTGCACTACCTTAACCATGCGGCCGACGAGAACGTGAGGCTGATGTCGGATTTGTTCGGCGCCAAATAACGCTCCTGTTCACTACCGAGGCCGGTCTCGCCCTTTGCGTGACTGGCCTCTTTGTATTCAGCGGTGCGGAAGATTGGGCTCGGGCAAGGGGGCGGCTGCACGGGCTATACTCTCTTCTGTCTGTTTTTGAAGGGAGCACTGCAATGTCTTCGTCCGCCGTGGCTTACGCCCACCAGAACCATCCCCGCTTTTTGAACGAACTGAAAGATCTGCTGCGAATTCCGTCGATTTCCACACTGCCCGAGCATAAGGGCGACTGCCGCAAAGCTGCCGAGGTGCTGGCTGCGGAATTGAAGCGCATCGGCATGGAAAACGTGCGGCTGATCGAAACCGCCGGCCATCCTCTGGTGTATGCAGACTGGCTCCACGCCGCCGGCAAGCCGACCGTCCTCTGCTATGGCCACTACGATGTGCAGCCGACCGATCCGCTGGACGAATGGCTCTCGCCGCCCTTCGAGCCCANNCGGCGCAGTGGATGACAAAGGCCAGGTTTGGGCGCAGGTAAAGGCGCTGGAGTCGCTGATGGCTGCCAACAAGGCGTTGCCGCTGAACGTGCGCGTGTTGTTGGAAGGCGAAGAGGAGGTGGGCGGAGAGGGAATCGCCAAATTCGTGGCCTCCAAGCCACCCGAGTTGAAGGCCGACTTTGCTCTGGTATCCGACACTGAACTGTTTGCGCCCGGCCTGCCGACGCTGTGCGTGGGATTGCGCGGCATGATTTATACAGAGCTTGAGGTGCGCGGCGCAAAGACCGACCTGCACTCCGGCATGTACGGCGGGGCGGCTCCGAATCCTTTTGTATCGCTGGCGCAAATTCTGGCCAAGCTCAAGGACGAGGAGGGGCACATCCTCATCCCTGGTTTCTATGACGGCATCATCCCCCCGAGCCCCGAGGAACTGGCCGCGTGGCAGAGCCTGCCCTTTGACGAGGAGCACTACCGCATCACCGAAGTCGGTTCGCGGCAACTGGTGGGCGAAGCCGGCTACAGCGTCCTGGAGCGCACCTGGGCCCGGCCCACGCTGGATGTGCATGGCATCCCCGGCGGCTTTATCGGCGCCGGCGCCAAGACGGTGATTCCCGCCAAGGCAGTGGCCAAGGTGTCCATGCGCCTGGTGCCCGGCATGGTCCCGGCGAAGGCATTTGCGCTCTACAAGAGCTATGTGGAGAAGATCGCACCCGCAGGCGTGGATATTGACGTGCGGATGATTCACTCCGGCGATCCCTGCCTGATCCCTGTCGATAACCCGTACATCCAGGCCGCTACTCATGCACTCAAGGAGGTTTGGGGCAAGGAGACGGTATTTATCCGCTCCGGCGGATCGATTCCCATCGTCGGCGACTTTGACCGTCACCTCGGAGTGCCCAGCGTGATGATGGGTTTTGGGCTGCCGGACGACAATATCCACGCCCCAAACGAGAAGTTCCATTTGAAGAACTTCGAACTGGGCATCGACTCGATTGTGCGCTTTCTGGAGGAAGCGGGCCGTTGAGTCTGGCGGGCCGCGATCCGGAGGAGGCCGCGGTCGCGCTGGAAGCAGCGGGCTTTGTTCTGGCGGGGGGCCGGTCCAGCCGCATGGGGGCGGACAAGGCCCTGATGCCGCTCGCCGGCCAGCCGTTGGCTGGATACGCGCTGGCAGCACTGCGCGAAGCAGGGCTGTCGGTGTCGATCGCCGGCGCTCGCACGACCCTTGGGGCCTTGGCGCCGGTGGTTGAGGATGCTGAGCCCGACCGGGGCCCTCTAGGGGGCATCTGCGCCGCTCTCAGCTCCACTTCTGCACATTGGACGGTCTTTCTGCCCGTGGATTTACCGCTGTTGCCTGCCTCGTTGGTTGGTTTCCTGCTCAATCACGCAAAAATAACGGGCGCGGCCGTCACGGTTCCCTCGGTGAACGGGTTTGCCCAGACCTTTCCGGCTGTTATTGACCGGGAAGCTCTGCCGGGGTTGAAGAACGAACTCGACGCCGGACGCGGCGGGTGCTTCGCGGCGTTTCAGGCTGCCGCGCGCCTTCTAGGCCGGCCGGTGTCGATCGTCGCCGTTGAGCCATTGCTCCAATGCCGGCAACTTGCCCATCCGGACGCCCTGCCCGCAACTCGATGGTTTCTCAATGTGAATCGACCGCAGGACCTGCGCCGGGCTGAGACCCACCTGAGCGGCGCTCTTCGCGTAATCTGAATTCAGGACAATGCCCGACTCTCCCGCCAATCCCGAATTTGAACCCACTCCCTACCCGGAAGACTTCGACGGGTCGGCTGAAGAGATATCCGAAGAGCTTGTCGCGGAGTTGGAACAGCCGGTGCCGACTGCCGCGGAGTTGGCCGAGCCGGCCATTTCCTTCAGGCATGTCAGCATTTCCTTTGACGGCCGATCCATCCTGGAGGACGTAAGCTTCTCCGTCGATCGCGGCCAAACCCTCTGCATTCTGGGGCGTAGTGGCGTTGGCAAGTCGGTGGCTCTGCGCATGCTGATGGGCTTTCTCAAGCCTGATTCGGGATCGATCCACCTGGAAGGGCAGGAGATCACCGGACTTGACGAGGAGGGCATGCGCGCCATCCGCAAGCGGGTTACGATGGTCTTCCAAAACGGCGCCCTCTTCGATTCCTTGAGCGTGCGCGAAAACGTAGCCTTTCCTCTGCGAGAGCGGGGGGGCCTGGCGGAGGACCAGATTCAGCAACTTGTGGACCGGCTGATCGGACTTGTCGGTGCTGAAGATGCGGTGGAGGCCTATCCAGCCAGCCTTTCGACGGGGCGGAAACGTGCTGTGGCCATAGCCCGAGCGCTGGCATCGCAACCAGAGGTGGTGCTCTACGACGAGCCAACCACCATGGTGGATCCGATCATCGCCCGCCGCCTCGGCGGAATCATTCAGCGCCTCAAGCAGCAGCTTGGATTCACCAGTATTGTGGTTACGCACGATATGCGATTTGCCGAGCGGCTGGCCGACAAGGTGCTGTTTCTGGACGAGGGCAAAGCCCGTTTTTTCGGCCCGCTGAAAGCATTTCTGGCTTCCTCCGACCCGCATATTAAGCAGTTTCTTGTACTTGACGCGTACACGTTGCCTATGGAATGAGGATTTTTTATCTTTTAGTAACCAGGCCTCGATACGATTTTTCTTGCATTGTGGTGGCCATCAGTAGGAGTCTGGTGTTGTCATCCCATTCCGATTCAACGGCTGTGAGGGTTAGGGCGTAATGCTCGGACGCGATCTTCCCATTCAGAAAATTTTAGTAATCACTTTGTTATCAATGACTTGGACGCTTTGTTGAGTTTCTTGAGGGCTTGGACTAGAGACTTTGGTTTTTTGACTGCAAGACTTTGCGGTCAAAAGGGCTCAGATTAGGCCGACGGCTTGTTTGGTAAACTTTCAAGCAAGCCGCACGGAAAATGACAATTCAGAACAAGGGCATGCCTCGGAAGCATGGGCCGGCATGGATTCACCGGAAACGTCGCAAGATTGCACAATGGCTTGCAACCTCGGCCCTCAAAGAGGGTTCCAGACCCCAAAAAGGATCCGGTGCAATTTCAATTTCGCCACGGCGCCGGAATTGTGCGCGCTGTCTTTTTTGGGGAATTCGATTCCCATTTCCCCTCCCCCTGATAAGGGTTTTGAACGATCGAGGTCTGCGGGACGCATATGGCAACATCGGAATTCTGGCAACGAGTATCCGCTTCAGTCTCTTCTTCCCCGGAATGGGCGGAAAGCGTGGGCGGCGGCACTTCCCGCAGTTCGCGGGAAGCGGTCAAGGGCTGGATGATTCTGGATGCGGTTACGATCCTTGGGGCCTCGGTGCTTGCTACCCTTTATGAACTGCGGACCGGCCCGGTGAATGGCGCAAGAGGGTTCTGGCGAGGGACACTCATTCATGGCCGCCCGATGTGGATCATGCTGGCACTGCTATGCGGATTTACAGTCGCACTGATTTTCACCAGCAGGCGGTTGCATCTTTACTCCCCCAGACGGCTTACCAGTTTCCTTCATGAGCAGCGTCTCAGCCTGCAGGCATGCTTCACCTCCGGTTTGCTGCTGACGGGCACGCTTTACCTGGTAAAAGCCGAAGACATTCCCCGCAGTATTGTGCTGATAACCATTGGGCTGGTCGCCTTCTCGCTAAGTTCGCGCAGGCTGATCTACCGGATGATGCTCTATCGCCAATTCGATCTCGGCCGGGGAACTCGCAATGCACTGATTGTGGGTACAGGTCCTGAGGCGCATGCTCTCCGCCATCACCTGGAAAGCATTCGGCATCTTGGCTACACATTCAAAGGGTTCATCGACTTTCCCGGCTCGAACTCTCGCTTTGTAGCCACCGCAGGCGATGTCGTCGGAACGTTGGAAACGCTCTTCCAGCATGCGCGAAAACAGTTTGTGGATGAGATTTTCTTCACCACCCCTTGTGAGCGCGGAATCATCCAGGACGTGCTGGTGCAGGCACGGGCTCACGGGATAGACCTGCGCGTGGTTCCCGAAATGTACGACGGCTTGACTTGGAACAGTCCGATCGAATATATAGGACAGTTCCCCACCATTCCGCTGCACTGCGGCCATGTTCCCGAGATCGGCCTGCTGCTCAAGAGGGCCCTGGACGTTGTGTTGTCAAGCTTGGTATTGATGGTTCTTTCCCCGGTGCTGCTGCTCATCGCCATAGCCATCAAGCTGGATTCGCGGGGCTCGGTCTTTTATGTTTCGGAGCGTCTGGGAAAGAAAGGCCGCGTGTTTCGCTGCTTCAAGTTCCGCACCATGGTGCTTGATGCTGAAAAGCGGCGTGCCGACGTAATGCACATGAACGAGCGCGATGGGGTTCTGTTCAAGATCACCAACGATCCCCGGGTTACCAGGCTTGGCGGTATCCTGCGCAAGTATTCACTGGACGAATTCCCGCAGTTCTTCAACGTTCTGCGTGGCGACATGAGCGTGGTGGGTCCCCGTCCACCCCTGGCCAGCGAGGTGCGCGAATACAAGCTAAGCCATCTGCGCCGCCTCGATGTGACCCCTGGCATTACCGGCTTGTGGCAGGTGCAGGGCCGCCAGGACCCTTCCTTCGACAGCTATGTGTCGCTCGATGTGAGATACATCGAGAGTTGGAGCATCCTGCTTGATCTGAAGATCATCCTGCGCACCATCGGCGTGGTCTTCTCCGGTACGGGCTCTTAGGGAATCTCTGACTAAGTCACTGTTTTGAAGGGTACGGGCTTCAGCCCGTACATGAGTGCCACAGAATCAGCAGGGCTTTAGCCCCTGAGGGAATGCCGGCTGCTCAAAACGAACCTGTTCAGAGTTTCCTTAGCGGGCTGGAACACCGATTGCTCGGCACAGCCCCCGGGATCAACTTACGCCCACTTCTTCTTCTTTGGGGGTAAAGATGTTGCCCATGCGGCGGATCTGGGCGCCTACGCCGGCCAGCTTCTCCTCGATGCGCTCGTAGCCGCGGTCCATATGATAGACGCGGTCGAGTATCGATTCACCGTCAGCCACAAGCGCCGCAAGGACCAGCGACGCGGAAGCACGCAAGTCGGAGCACATGACGGCGGCAGCCGAAAGCTTGGAAGCCCCGCGCACCGCGGCGGTGCGGCCGTCCAACTTGATGTTGGCGCCCATACGCACCAGCTCCTGGACGTGCATGAAACGGTTTTCGAAGATGTTCTCCTTGATGACGCTGACGCCCTCGGCTTGCGTGACAAGGGCCATATACTGCGCCTGCATGTCGGTGGGGAAACCGGGGTACTCCTCGGTAGAGATGTCGGCTGCATGCAACGGCCCTTCGCACCGCACGCGCACCGTGCCGGGATCGAGAATATCCACGCGAACACCGGTTTCTTCCAATTTGGCAATCACTGCGCCGAGATGAGCCGCGTTGCAGTTGGCCACCGTCAGGTCGCCCCCGGTAATTGCGCCGGCCACCAGGAACGTCCCCGCCTCAATGCGATCCGGGTTGATGCGATAACGCGCACCGTGCAGGCGCGTAACTCCTTGGACGCGGATAGTGGATGTCCCGGCCCCCTCGATCTTCGCGCCCATGGCGGTCAGCAGCGCAGCCAGGTCGGGGATTTCAGGCTCGCGCGCGCAATTTTCCATCAGGGTCTCGCCGTCGGCCAGGACTGCGGCCATCAGCAGGTCCTCGGTGCCGGTGACGGTGATCTTGT
>PLZC01000035.1:333-3185 GCA_003151985.1 Acidobacteriaceae bacterium | reverse complement strand
ACTTCAACGCAAAGGATGCTACACTGTATTTGCGCTCAGTGATTTGGCCGTGAGTGGCGGTTTGCCTTGTGAGGCTAACCTGCCTGGCACAGATTTCCCCAAGCCCCTACAGCGTATCCACTTGAGTCTCCTGCCCGGTGACTCTGCCTTGGACCGAACGAACGTCCCGGCATTGAATTTGGCGCCAAGCAAGTTGGGCGCAGGAAGACCGGGAAAGTGTGGGAGCGGTGGAGCCGGCCGGCAATGAGCCGCCTGGCAAGCAAGTAGCGTGTGGCAGCTCCGGGCTGCGGGCGTATTGAACGCCGGCCAGTCAGTCCTAAGGATTTTCGGTTCTCCCTTACGCATATTTTGAATAGCAGGCAAGGCACGCGAACAGGATTCGTGTGCTCGCCTCCCGGTCCGGTTCCGATTGCAGGCTTCAGAGGAAAGTGAGGCTCGCGGAACCACAACAGGAATGTATCTATTTTGACTAGTTTGACTGCTTTGACAACTGAATTTTCACAGTTTTCCCTTTCGCCCGCCCTGATGGCGCGCATTGAAGCCAACAATTTTGTTATCCCAACCCCGGTGCAGATCGGCTGCATCCCGCCGGCTCTGGAAGGCCGCGACGTGCTGGCCACGGCGCAGACAGGCACCGGCAAGACGCTCGGCTTTCTTATCCCGATCGTCGAGATGCTGCAAAAAACCAAGGACATGAACGCGGCGCAGGCGCTGATTCTTCTGCCCACGCGCGAACTGGCCATGCAGGTTGAGAAGGCCTTTCTGGACATCCGCTCAAGCTCGCAGCAAACGGTTGCCCTGGTGGTGGGCGGCATGACGGAGCGGTCGCAGCTTGACGCGATTCGCCGCGGCGCGCGGCTGATTGTGGCCACGCCGGGGCGGCTTGAGGATTACATCAAGCGCAGGCTGGTGCGGCTGGACCAGGTGAAGATCCTGGTGCTGGACGAAGTGGACCGGATGCTGGACATGGGCTTTCAGCCGGCGATTGCGCGGATTGCGACCATGCTGCCGGCGCAACGGCAGACCCTTTGCTACTCCGCCACGCTTGAGGGCGCGGTGAAAGAGGTGGCCCGCAAATACCTCAACAACCCGGCGCGGGTGGAGATCGGCTCGGTGCTGAAGCCGGCGGAAAACGTGGAGCTGCGGACGTTTGAAGTGGAAGCGGACAAGAAGCAGGAGCTGCTAGAACACCTGCTGGGCGTCGAAGAGGGCAGCTTCCTGGTGTTCGTGCGCACGAAGCATGGAGCTGAACGCGTTGCCCGGCGGCTGACACGGTCGGGGTGGTCGGCGACGCAGATTCATGGGGACCGCTCGCAGGCTCAGCGCAATGCCGCGCTGCGCAGCTTCTCCGAGGGGCATCACCGCGTGCTGGTTGCTACCGATGTGGCGGCTCGCGGCATCGACGTGGCCAACGTGGCGCACGTGGTGAACTTCGACATGCCGAAGGTGGCCGAGGACTTTGTGCATCGCGTGGGAAGAACGGGCCGGGCGTCGGCGCATGGGATTGCTTCCACGTTTGCCGGGCCGGCGGAACGCGGCGACTTGAGGAAGATTGAACAGACGCTGAAAATCCACATGAAGCACTACAGGGTGCGCGCGGCGAGTGACGTGCGGGCGGCGAGCGAAGTAAAAGCAGCTTGAAAACCAGCTTCCGGCGTCTAGAGGCTGGTTGGAGTTTGCGGTTTCCCAGGTCTCAGAATCGAGACCTGGGGCGCTCGGCAATTTCGGAATCTCTCGATAATTTAGCGGGCCTTTCGACGCGAAATCGGCCTCTATCCCCTCGGGGGCTAAAGCCCATTTCGTCTCGGCTCGTGAATGTACGGGCTGAAGCCCGTACCCTTCAACAATTCAAATGCGATTGCCCTGCGGCACCCAGTTGTTTTCGTTGACTCTGGGGCCTGAATCGGGTATTCTGAACTCCTTGCGCGGTGTTGCGCCTGGGGTCTGTGTTTACTCACCCGGACCCGGCTGGTTGACCCCCTGAAGGGGATTGACCGGCGCAGGCCACCGGCTGCCGGGTGTTGAATTTGCCCGGCTGAGCCAGAGCCCTCGAAGGGGCCAGCTCGCGCATTCCTCACCCGAACAGAATTGTTTGGCAGTGGGTGGAATGGAACCCGTGCGCATTTTGCGTGGGCGACAAGTGTTTTGTGCAGGTTTCTTAGAGGGCAGGAGAGCGATGTCTACCTTTGTTCCGAGCGGCAAGGATATTGCCCGCAAGTGGTTTGTAATCGATGCCAGCGGCCAGACGCTGGGCCGTCTGGCGACCAAGGCCGCCAGTACGCTGAGCGGCAAGCTGAATCCGCGGTACGTGCCGTACATCGACATGGGCGATCACGTGATCGTCATCAACGCGGAGAAGGTACGCTTGACCGGCCTCAAGGCCGAGAGCAAGCTCTATCGCCGCTATACCGGTTTCCCGGGCGGACTGCGCGAGGAATCGTTCTTGCGCCTGTTGAACCGCAAGCCGGAGATGATTTTGGAGCAGGCGATCAAGGGCATGCTTCCGAAGAGCAAGATGGGCCGGCAAATGGCCACCAAGCTCAAGGTTTATCGCGGCGACAAGCATCCCCACCAGGCGCAGATGCCGGTGGCGTTGGAAGTGGCGTAAAAGCAGCCGCTAGCTGCTAGCTTTTAGCTGCTAGCCAGAGCATTTGAGATTTGTGTTACGGGCTTTTAGCTAGAAGCTAGAAGCTAGAGGCTAGAGGCTAGAAGCTATTTTCCAATCACCTTGGCCAGCGTTGCGCCCATCTCCGCTGGCGAAACCACCACGTGAATGCCCGCAGCAGTCATTGCTTTCATCTTGTCCGCCGCTGTACCTTGACCGCCGGAGATGATCGCGCCCGCGTGACCCA
>PLZC01000035.1:0-214 GCA_003151985.1 Acidobacteriaceae bacterium | reverse complement strand
AGGTCAGCGTGCCAGAGCGCGACACAATTCCAACGGAACCTTCTTTGTGAATCCGGCCCGGCATGATGCCGATTTTTGCCTTGCCCGGCGAAATCACACCCGGACAGTTCGGCCCAATCAGCCGCGACTCTGAAGTCTTGAGCTTCGCCCAAACCTTCACCATGTCCAGCGTAGGAATGCCCTCTGTGATGCAGACAATCAGCGGAATCCCCGC
>PLZC01000301.1 GCA_003151985.1 Acidobacteriaceae bacterium | reverse complement strand
TTTCTAGCGAAGGGTGGGAGACCACAAACGCCCGCCAATCGAGTTTCCGATCTAAGCCTTAGCACGTATCCTCGCGCCGCAGCCCACAATAGAGCAGCGCCACCTCGCGCTCTGCGATGTCGTAGCGAAAACGGAATCTCCCTGAGCAAGGGCGGTACTGGCCTTCACCCGCCGCAACTCCCTGCAACTTCTTGGTCGCATTTTTGCCGCCGGGTGCCCAGGTCTCGATACCTGGGACTTCCAATCTTGTGATGGATAATTTAGAGTTGTGCCACTCGCCATGCTTCCGCAACCAGGAAACATATCCAGTGAATCAGAGGAAGACCAAAATGGAACGAAACAACCGTCGTCTAATGTGGCATGGCATGTTTCTGTTTATCCTCGGCCTGCTAACCGGCTTCGCCGAGCAGCATTTCGCCAATGTGCGCATGGGACTTGCCGCACACCTGGAAGGTTTGATGAACGGGACCTTTCTTATAGCGTTAGGGGCGATTTGGAACGAGGTGAAACTCTCGCCACGTATAAAGGCCACTGCATACTGGACCGCGCTTTACGGTACCTACATGAACTGGCTCATAACCGTGCTCGCTGCGGCTTTTGGTACAGCGGCCCTTTCGCCAATCACAGGAGCGGGCCACAGTGGGCAACCCTGGCAAGAGAGCATGGTTACGGTTGGCTTCCTTTCTGTCGGCATCACGATCATCACATCCTCGGCGCTAGTTCTTTGGGGTCTACGGGCCAAAGAGTAGCCGCGACTGCCATGTGCCCCAGGTCTCGCTTCTAAGACCCGGATGTTGGGATGTCGGTAGGACGGGGCTTGTAGGACGGGGTTTTAACGAACAAAGCATGCATTTGGCAGGTCGCACTGGTGAGCGCATAGGATTCCGTGGCAGGTTGAGAAAAGCATACCTAAGGGGTTAAGTCAGTGTCAGGGATAAATCCCTGACGTACCGATGCGTTTCGAAACTTTCGCGCGGGAAATCCAGCCTGATTCGCAACCATGGGATTTGGTCGGACTAGAAGTACCAATTTGACCGCTTTCCCGGGTCCAAAAATCCTTCAGATTCTTCCACTTCAGCCCCTCCTGGGAACTTCCCGGATCGCCGTCCCATAATGCAGCACGTCGGCTTGCATTCGGCCTTGCATGTGAGGCACATCACATCTTGAAGCAGTGCCTGACTTCTAGAATTTTAGCTATGAAAGCTGCAACACTCATTCTGATTGCGCCGTGCTCGCTGGTGTTGGGCGCTGCGCTCCAGATTCTCGCCGCGAGGCTTATTTCCGCCCGAATGAAGGGGATTCTTGCTGCCCTCGCCTGTCTACCGGCTGTGTTTGCAGTTGTCGCCACAATTCCACTGGTCCGAGCGGGACAAGCTGTCGATGTAAGTTTCATGAGATGGGATGGGCCTCTGGCCCTGGCCTTCCACGTGGACGCGCTCAGCGTCCTTTTTGCATTTATGGGTGCGGGGCTGGGCGGGGCGGTGATGCTCTACTCCATCGGGTACATGGCGCATGACAAGTCCGCGACCCGCTTTTACGCGTCGATGCTCATTTTTATCGGCGGCTTTATTGGACTTGTTTATAGCTCGAATCTGTTCATCTTCTACCTCTGCTGGGAACTGATCGGGCTCTGCTCATTCAGCTTGGTCGGATTCTGGTACACGAACCGCGAGGCGGTGGCGGGCGCACGCAAGGTGCTGCTGATGACGCACATTGCGGGTTACGGACTGCTGGCGGGCATTCTGGCGATTTATTTCCGCACGGGAAGTGCTCTTTGGACCGATCCTGCGGTGGCGCACAGCTTCACGGGCGGAATCTTTGTTCTAATGCTGGCCGCGCTGGTGGCGAAGTCCGTACAGTTCCCTCTGCACACCTGGATTCCTGAAGCGATGGCTGCGCCTACGCCGGTGAGCGCACTGCTGCACGCGGCTTGTTATGTAAAGGCGGGCGTCTACCTGGCCGCGCGCATGCACAGCTTTGGAACCTGGCCGGCGGCCTGGGGCGGAACCTTGGTGTGGGTCGGCACCATCACCATGGCCGTGGGCGTGATGTATGCCATGGTGCAGACCGACCTGAAGCGCATGTTGGCCTTCTCGACCGTGAGCCAGATCGGCTACATGATGATGGGGCTGGGCATCGGCACGCCGCTGGCCATTACCGCGGGGCTGCTGCATTGCCTGAATCACGGATTCTTTAAAGGCGGCCTGTTCCTGACGGCCGGCTCGGTGCAGCACGGGGCGGGAACGCGCGACATGAACCAGTTGGGCGGTCTGGCGCAGCGCATGCCGCGCACTACGTTGTCCTGGCTCATCGGTGTGGGGAGCATGATGGGTGTTCCGTTGATGAGCGGCTTCGCCAGCAAGTGGATGCTATATGCAGCCGCGTTGCAGGCTGGATGGGCTGTTCCCGCGATGGTGGCCTGGGCAGTGAGTTTGGGCACTGTGTTCCTGTGCGCCAAGGCAACCAGCGCAGTGTTCCTGGGGCCGCTGACTGAGGCAACGAAGGATGCGCACGAAGCGCCGCCCACCATGGTGTGGGGAATGGGCCTGATGGCCGCGGGCAGCGTCGTTCTGGGCGTCGCGCCGCAGTTGGCTGTGAATTATCTCCTCAATCCGATCCTGGCCGTCTTTGGACTTGGGACCGGCGTGCAAGTCACATGGTTTGGGATGTTTGCGAACGCCGGAAGCTTCTCGACGACGGGCGGTTTGGTGCTGGCCCTGGTCTCGCTGATTCTGGGCGGACTGATTTACCTCATTGCCTATGTAGCTCGCCAGACTCCGGCTGTAACCGTCTCCGGAGGCGGAACGCTTGTCGCGGCGGGTGGCGGAATCTTCACCGGGGGAGAGCCTCTATCCGACCAGGGAAGGCTTACCGCCGGCGACTTTTCCGACATCTTCCTGCAGAACTGGCATTCCTTCTTCCGCTGGACAAATGTCGATAAGGTTTATCTGGGCATCTGGAGCGGATTGCAGGCGGCTTCGCGGGTGGTTGGTGTTGCGGTTTCGTGGATGGAGCGCAACGCGACCCTATTGATCGTTGTGCTGGCGGCAGGGCTGCTGGCTGTGGTTCGCTGGTTTGCGCATGGCGTTGACCCCAACGTGACTCGCTTGCCCCTTTCACCGGAGCCTCAAGCACCGGTGCTGCTGGTTGCCGCTTGCGCCGTCGCGGCTATTGCGTTGGTTCTGGCTGCTGTCAGTCACTCGAAGAGCCGCCGGCTTGCTCCGCTGATGATTCTTGCCGGCGCGGCGACGGCATCGGGTCTGGTGGCCGCCAATCCATGGCTTCGCCTTGGCCTGCTGGAACTCGGCGCATTCGTGACCGTTGCATTGGTCTGGCAAAGCGCACGAACTCGGGCCGTAAAGCTGACCTATCTGGCTGTTGTCCTACTCTCAGCATTGTCGCTGGTTTCAGGCGATTTGCTGCTGGAGCGCGGACAACAGGAATGGGCGTGGGCACTTTTCATCACCAGCGTCTGCATCAAGCTGGCCGCCGTTCCGCTCTTTTTTTGGTTGCTCAGTCTCGCCGATGAAGTACCTGCCGTAGCCTTAGGCTTGATTATTGCGGTCGTCGACATGGCGGCGTTCGGCGAATTTTGGATTTCTGCGCAGACTATTCCAGGTTTGGTCGCTCCGCAAGGATTTCTGCTAGGGCTGGGTGCTGTCACTTCAATCCTTGCTGCTGTCTTGATGCTCACACAGATCAGCCTCAAGCGATTGCTTGTCCTTTCTACGGTCGAGGACGTTGGCTTCCTGTTCCTCGGACTTGGTTCCGTCAGCTTCCTTGGAACCTCAGGAATCTTGTTTGCCACAACTACCCACGCCCTGGCCAAGGCACTTCTCTTCGCTTGCCTCAGCGGTCCTGAGGCTGACGGAGCTCTGGAAGGCGATCCGAAAGGGCTTGCGATTCGCTATCCGGTCAGTGCGTTTGGGTTCCTCTTCGGCATGCTGGCGATGCTGGGCATTCCGCCGACGCTGGGATTCATTGGGCGCTGGAGATTGTATGAGACCGCGTTGCAGATCAACCCGCTGTTGCTGACGGTCTTCATTCTTTCTTCGATCTTTGCTTTGATCGCCTACGTGCTGGCGTTGACGCGCGTCTGGTGGGGACCGGCAAGCGATTCAGATGCACCGCAGACCGACGGTATGTCATCTAACAAGGAGCCATTTCTGTTACAAACCACGATCGTTGTGCTGGCGGTGGTGTTGCTGGTTGCCGGAGTATGGCCGGACGCACTGCAGATGCTGCAATGGGGGAGACCATGAACCTCTGGAACAAATTGATGTGCTACAGCCGCCGGCGCAGTCCATGGCTCTTTCATATGAACTCGGGCAGTTGCAACGGATGCGACATTGAGCTTGTGGCAAGCCTGACGCCGCGGTACGATGCGGAGCAGTTGGGAGTGCGGCTGGAAGGCAGCCCGCGGCACGCCGATATTCTGTGCGTCACCGGTCCTGTCACGCGCAACGCGGTTGGAGCCATCAAGACCGTCTACTCGCAGGTCTGCGGGCCCAAGGCCGTGGTCGCCATCGGGTCTTGTCCGGCAACCACCAATGTTTTCATCGACAGCCGAACGCTGGATGGGCCGCTCGACAAGCATATTCCAGTCGATGTCTATGTCCCCGGTTGCCCGCCGCGTCCTGACGCGATTGTGCAAGGCGTAGCGCGGGCCGCGCAGATCCTGGCCGATAGGGCCGCGAACAAGCCTGTGGTTGAGGTAAAGGCTGAGCTCCCGACAGAGGAGGTGCGACAGTGAACAGCCTGACCACCGCCCTGGCGCGCCTGCTCGTATTTCCCGGCCTACTTTTCGCCATCCCTGCCGCATGGTTCTTCTTGTGGGTAGAGCGCAAATCGGTTGCCTTGATGCAAGGACGCATAGGGCCTCCCTTCATGCAGCCGTTTTTCGACTTCATCAAGCTGCTGGGCAAAACCACTCCTCCCCGCAACGGCTTGGGCGGCTTGCTGATGAAGGCATGGCCGCTGATCGCAGTGTCGTCCGCGGCAGGCGCGGTAGGCCTTTTGCCCGTGCTGCCTTTGTCCGGGGGCTTCGAGGGCGACCTCATCCTGCTGCTGGCGCTGCTGGAACTTCCGTCAATGTGCATCATCGCGGCGGGATTTTCATCGCGCTCCATTTTCGGCGAAATCGGCTCCGCGCGCGAAGCAGTTTTGAGCGTTGCCTACAACGTGGTTTTTCTTCTGGCCATCGTTTCCATCGCTGCCTCGCAGCATACCTTCCGATTGGAAGGGCTTGCGGCGCTTCAATATTCGCCGCTGCATTTGCTGGGCATCGCGGCGATTCTGGTTTGCCTGCCGGCCAAGCTGCATATCAATCCCTTTTCACTGCCGAATGCAGAGCAGGAAATCTACTCAGGGCCTATGACCGAGTACGCGGGGCCTGAACTGGCAATGTGGGAACTGTCGCATGGGTTGGAATGGGTTGCGGCTACCGGTCTGGTGGCCACGCTTGTCGCTCCTCATGTCACTGTGTGGTGGCTGGGCGTGCTGCTCTTTGCTGCGCTGTCTTTCGGAGTCGTGCTGTTGTTGTCGGTGGTTGCTGCGGCCACGGCTCGGCTGCAAATCGATACAACCGTGCGCTTCTATTGGCAATGCACGCTTATCTTCGCGGTTCTGGCCATTTCGTCCGCGCTCTTCATGAGGTTCAGGCTATGAATATTCTGACCATGCTGTGGAAGAACCTGTGGGGCGGGTCGAGGACGATGCGCTTTCCTGCACGGCCCAACGTGAGCGCGCGCTTTCGGGGCCTGGTGCGGTTCGATCCGGAGCTTTGCACCGGCTGCGCCATCTGCAAATTCCGGTGCACTTCCCGTGCTATTACCTACAAGGCCGGCAAAGGCGAATTCTATTGGAGCTACGATCCCGGCCAATGCACCTTCTGCGGTCGTTGCGTGGAAGGCTGTAAAGCTCATGCACTGAGCCAGGACTCAGATACACCGCCCGTCTATACCACGCTTGGCGAGTTAAAGAACTCCTACACCGTTGCCCGCAAGGCGCCCGTTCCGAGGGCTGTTCCCCTTCCCGCTCCAGCGGCTCAAGCAGCCGCCAGCGCGGAAGCCGCAAAACCTGTAGCAGGAGGCCCGCAATGACCGTACTTGAAGTTGTTCCCGAAACCCTGTTGACCACCGAGCCCTGGGAAGAAAAGGGCGGTGTGCATTGGTCCACCGCTTCCCCGTTGAACGTGCGCGAAGTGGCCAAATCGATGAACGCGTTAAAGGCCCGCTTCATCACCATTACGGCCTACGAAATGCCCGGCGATGAGGGATTTCGCTTGGAATACCATTGGGACCTCGATGGCAAGTTGCTGGGCTTTCCCTTTCAGCTCTCCGGTAAGTCCATCGAAAGCATCTACGACCTGTGCGAGGCCGTGGACTGGATTGAACGCGAGATTCACGAAGGCTTTGACCTGGACTTCCTGGGGCGCGAGTACGAGCCACTGCTGCTGCGCCAGGGAGACACGGCCGGAGTGAATCTACGCGAGGAGGCGAAATGAGCTACAAAATCCCCATGGGCCCTTACCATCCTGCGTTGGAAGAGCCCTACAAGCTGGATCTGATTTGTGAAGGCGAAACGGTGCGCGACGCCAAGCTGCATATCGGCTTCAACTTTCGCGGCATCGAGCACCTGGCCGAAACTCGCAATTATATTCAAGTGATCGCGCTCATGGAGCGTGTCTGCGGCATCTGCTCGAACATTCATACGCTCACGCTGTGCCAGGCCATGGAGAAGCTGACCGGCCAGACACCGCCGCCACGCGCCCAATACATTCGCGTCATCATGGCGGAGTTGGAGCGCCTGCATTCTCACGTGCTCTGGGCCGGCATTGCTGCCAAGCTCATGGGCTTCAAGACCATGTTCATGACCTGCTTCGAACTGCGCGAGAAGGTGATGGACGTTCTCCAGGCCATCTCCGGAAATCGCGTCAACTACTCGATGAACCGCATTGGCGGAGTGAATCGCGACATCGACGATCCGGCTGCGTTACTGATCATGATCGATGTTCTTGAGAAAGAGATGGTGCGCAAAGTCATCCCCATCTTTACCACCAGTTCTACGGCCCGGTCGCGCTGCGCCGATATTGGCGTTCTGACCAACGCGAAAGCCATCTCCCTCGGCGTTGTAGGGCCAGTGGCGCGAGCCTCAGGTGTGGCGCAGGATCTGCGTCGCGCCGCGCCCTACGCAGCGTATGCCGAAATGGATTTTCAAGTGCCGGTAGAGTCGGCCGGCGACGTTCGCGCCCGTTTGATGGTGCGGGCACTGGAAATCATGGAGAGCTGCAATATTCTTCGCCAGGCGCTGACCAAGCTGCCTCCGGGCGAGTTGAATGCTGGAGAAGGCAAGCTGGCGTTCATTACCGGTACGGCCACCAGCCGCGTGGAAGCTCCGCGCGGAGAAGTGATGTACAGCGTCTCCTGGAAAGAGGGTTCCAACAAACCTGCCCGCGTCCATGTGCGCACGCCAACGTTTGTCAACATGCCGGCGATCCGCTCTATGGTGCAGGGCGCCCGGCTGGCGGACACACCGTTGATACAGGCCTCCATTGACCCCTGCTATTCCTGCACAGACAGATAGCGCGACACAGCCATGCGATGTGGTTCCGGTTTGCTTCATGGGCAGATCGGAACCTCAGTTCATTGACAGCGGAAAGTAGTCCGTCGTGTAATGGAATTGTTGCTTGTGGTGAAGGAGTTCACCCTTAACCGCTGTCCCACCCACCAGGCCGGACAGATGATGACTCCTGACAGGGGTTCCTGTTGCGGAGTCATTTCCCGGCGCGATCCCCGAGTGAAAAATTTGAGTTTGAATTCCGGAAGCTTCAGGGCTCCTCGCGGCTTTGCGGCGTTGATGTCAGGAAACGAGACTCGCTTTCGGTTCAACCTAATTGAAAGGGGGAAAGGCATTGCTTAAATACCTTTTGATCGCCGCCGGTGGCGCGCTTGGTTCGATCGCCAGGTACTGGGTCGGATCCACGATTGCGGGGCGCATGGGCATCCGGTTCCCTTACGGCACTCTGATTGTGAATATCACGGCGTGCGTCATCATCGGCTTTTCGCTCACCTACATGGGCAAGCGAGCGGACCTGAGCCCCGCATGGCGATACTTGATCCCCATCGGTTTCATCGGCGCCTACAGCACGTTTTCCACCTATGAATGGGAGACGCTTTCCACCATGCGATCCGGGGCGTTCCTTCTCGCGGCGCTGTATGCCGCGGGCAGTTTTATCCTGGGGCTGGCAGCGGTTTGGGGCGGATCGGTGCTGGCTGAGACACTTTCCTGACCGGTCAACACTGGACTTCTGCCCGCCTCTTGCCACGGGCCCCTCAAGAGTGCTTCAATCCTTCGGTAACGCGCCGCTGTTGCTGGCGCCGCTTGTATCTGCGAAGGGAAGAATCATGCTCAATGCGGGCAAGGCGATCAAAGTCTCCATTTACCTGAGCGATGGAGCGACTCGTCACGGTGTGCCGGTCTACTCCAGCATTCTGGACTTTCTTTTCTATCGCGGCGTTGCCGGCGCGACCGTGATGAAAGGGATTGCCGGATTTGGCGCGGACCACCACATGCATTCTTCGAGCATGGTGGAGATTTCAGACCACCTGCCGCTAAAGATCGAGTTTATCGAGGCGCATGAGAAGGTTGAATCCTTACTGGGCAAGCTGGAAGAACTGGCCGGCTCCGGGTTGATCGAGATACAGGAGACCACGGTGGCCAAGCCCGCCCAGGTTTCGAAGCCCAAAAGACCGGTCCCGCCGGCCCATCTAAAGATCGAGGGCAAGGCGCAGATGATGCGCATCTTCCTCAGCGAGGAGGACCGCTGGAAGGACAAGCCACTCTACGAAACCCTGGTCGCGGCCATGCGCGCCAACGACATTGCGGGAGTCACGGTGTATCGCGGCATCCTTGGCTATGGAGCGCATGGGCGGGTACACAAAGACAAACCGCCGCTCGCCAATCACCATGGCTCGATTATGCTCTCGGTCATTGATACGGCTGAAAAGCTGCGCGCGTTTCTTCCGCTTGTCGACCAGATGGTCGAGGAAGGGCTGGTGGTATTTTCCGACGTGGACATTATCAAGTACGCCTATCGAGCGCTCGATAATGAATCCAGCGCGGCTCCGGCGACACTCTGAAGCACCCGGACTGAATGGAGGCATGGCTATGAAGGAACAATTTCCTGCCCGCATGGTACGCATCCATTTCGGCGAGGATGACCGCTGGCTCGGCAAGCCCCTGCACGAAGCGATCCTGGCCAAGTGCAAGGAACTGGGCATCGCCGAGGCCATCGTATTCAGAGGGATCGAGGGCTACGGGTCGGCCAGCCGGATTCGCCATGCCAGCCACTGGCCGCTGACCAAAGACGCTCCCATCCAGTTGAGCATCGTTGACAGGGAAGAAAAGATCAGCAAGCTGATTCCCTTCCTCGACGCAATGGTCGAGGAGGGTCTGGTCGCCACCTCCGCAGTGGATGTCATCCGATACTCCCGTACTCCCGCCGAGGTGGCGAGCCAGCAATAGCGCCCTGAGTTACGGTGCGGACGTGAAGGGCGAAGCCGGGAGCCCCTCACCATTGAAAAGATTGCAGTCGGGACTATTTGCCCAGCCGTAGCGCACAAAAGCCGGCTCGGCAACCTCGGCGCTGCTTACCATCAAGGTCACCCCATCGATCCTGGCCGTAGCCGCGACAAACTTCCCGTCTGCGCCAGCAACCTCAAATCCGGTCAGTTCTCCTGTTTTAGTCGTCAACTCTTTCGCGTGGTTGAACCACACGCGGATAGCATTCCCCTCCGGTGTTGCCTGGCGGAACAAAGGGCCCGAATATTCAATGGCTTCGCCGTAACTGAGAGCACGAGCGGCGCGGGCCAGGCGGTTACCCACGTCCACTTTGTTGGTGGGATGTACGTCGACCGGGTTGCCGATGTCGATGGTCACCGCCATTGCCGTATTGCACAGTTCCAGGGTCCTCAATTGCTGCTCGCGAAGCGTGGCCCAATCTTCCAGCGAAGTGGATTTGAAATTTGCAATCTGTACATAGAGGAAGGGAAAATCTCCCACACCCCACTGCCGGCGCCAATCCTCAATCATGGTGCGGAACAGGCGGTTGTAAAGAGGCGCCCGCGCCAGGGCGCTGTTGCTTTCGCCCTGATACCAGATCACTCCGCGAATAGGAAACGGTGTTAGTGGCGCGATCATGCCGTTCCAAAGCAGGCCGGGACCCCAAATTGCCAGCGGCGGATGCCAGGGAAATTGCGGCACCGGCTTGCCCTGTGCCTTGGCTTCTTCGACCTGCAACTTCCGGTCTTTGTCCTCGAACTGAGAGTCCGCCTCGTGGTCGGTCATCTTGCCCCTTGTGACGAATAACGGAGCCAACGACGCATCTTCGCCCAGGGCAGTCAACCGCGTCCAGGATTCGCCCAGCGTGCCACCCCACGTGGAATCGATCACTCCGACCGGTACATGTTCCCGCTGTTCGATTTCCCGGGCAAAGTACCAGGCTACGGCGGAAAAGTCCTTTGCCACCTCCGGACTCGAGGCCGCCCAGCCATCAGTTGCAATGTCATCCTGCGCGTATTCAGCGGCATTCCTCTTTACCATCAGTAACCGGATATGGGGATTAGCCGCATGGGGTAAATCCTCGGCCGCGGTGGCCGCCTTGTGCATTTCGAATTCCATATTCGACTGGCCTGAGGCCACCCACACATCGCCCACCAGAACATCGTCGAGGATGATATTCTGTGCGGCCGGGCCCCGAACCGTCATCTGAAACGGTCCACCAGCCTCGCCTGGCGGAAGGTAAACACTCCACCGACCGAGCCGCCCTGTCTTGCTAGAACGGGTCTCGCCCCTGAAGCTCACGCTCACTTCTTCACCCGGCGCGGCCATTCCCCACACGTGTACCGGCATTTCGCGTTGAACCACCATATGATCGGCGATGATTTTGGGCAGAGTCACTTCGGCCGGGGCCAATGTACCGGGAAGCAGGGCAAGCAGGAAGGCAAATCGCATCTTCAAGAGGGGCCTCACTAGAATGACGGGCCGCTAGGCCCTCACCACTGAACCTGGGCCAAATGTTTGCGGCGGATATCTCCACTAGGGTAAACGATTCCCCTGGGGTAACTTTGTTGGTGACCACCCCTTTTCCACAGATCTCCGGCGCAACATTATTATTCTGTATGTGTCTCATTCAAATAAGGGGCTGTCGTTTGTGGATTCTTGTCCATGGCCCATCATGTCGGCCGGCGGTACCCCCGTTTGCACCATTTTGCATCTAGAGTTTTAGATGTTATTTTCGCGTCTTCATGGCACACATAAGGAAAGCCAAAAAACCGGAACGAGGGAACCGATGCTTACATGGCGCTGCAAGCGCGCAGCTGCATTTGCTCTCATGGCCTTAGCGGTTTTGGCCTTTAGTAGCGCCCATAGCCAAGCGCAAGCTGCCCTGCTGCTGGAGGAGCCGTATGGCTTCTTTGGCGCTTTGAATCCCACCGGACACACCGCAATTTATCTGGCACGGGTTTGCGCCGAGACGCCCGTGAAGCTGCGCAGTTGCGAGCCCGGCGAAATGGGCGTCGTGATCGCCCGGTACCAGGGGATTGCCGGATACGACTGGGTGGCAATCCCGCTTATTCCTTACCTCTATTCGGTTCAAACAGCGACCGAAATCCCAACGCGGGTGAATCACAAGCTTGTCGAACAATTGCGCCAACGAAGTCACGAAGCCAATTTGCTCAGCCTGGGTGAAAATCTCCACGAGGGCAGCATTTACCGGGGCGGGTGGAAACAACTGGTTGGCGTCGCCTATGAACGGCGCATATTTGCGTTTCGCTTTGAGACTACCGAGGAGCAGGACGATACCCTAATCGAGCGCTTGAATAATGCCGAGAATCGCACCAAATTTCACTTGCTATTCAACAACTGCGCCGATTTTTCACGCGCCATTCTCAACATATGCTTTCCGCGAATCGTCAAGCGAAGCTTCTTCCCCGACGCGGGCATGACTACCCCCAAACAGGTGGCCTACAAGCTTGTTCGCTACGCCCGCAAGCATGATGAAATGCATCTGGCAATCTTTGAGATTCGGCAAGTCCCCGGCTATCGCCGCCACAGCAACTCCAACAAGAGCATTGCCGAATCGCTTTCGACAACCGCATATGCCGTCCCGATCGCGATGATCAATCCATATGTCGCAGGAGGGCTATTAGCGGATTATCTCGTGCGCGGCCGCTTTCATTTTTTGCCCAAGCATCCACAAATCCTGACCCCGGATAATCTATTGGCATTGACAGGGTCCCTGGCCACCGTGCAAAATCCCGACAACGCAGGTACACAGGCCCCCAGCGCCGCCAGCAGCGGAACTGTAGACACGCAGGCAACCGCGAAAGCCAACTCCGGCCTGAGAGAAATCAAGGACAAGCATGAGTGAAACAAACGCGCAAAGCTTCAAGAGCCATGGGCGTCTCGACCCGGCCTATCACTTTGTTCTCACTTTCGTTTTTTTTGCCAACCTGGTCTTCGCTGTCTTCCACCTGGTTCGCCATTGGTCGGATGCGCGCATCTCTGCCGCATGGTTCCTGGTGCTGTCGCTCTTCGTGTTCATTCCGTTTCTCAAACTCCGCAGCTACCCGCTCAAGGTGCAGGACCGCGTCATCCGGCTTGAGGAACGGCTGCGCCTGCAAGCTCTTGCCCCAATCGAGTGGCACGCGCAGATCTACCGGCTCACCGAGGGCCAGTTGATCGGCTTGCGTTTTGCCGCGGATGACGAGGTGGTTGCCCTGGCAAAGCAGGCACTTGAAGAAAATCTGACCCGAAAGCAGATCAAAGAACGCATCAAAAATTGGCGCGCAGACTACTGGCGAGTCTGAACTTCTAACGCCAGTCAAGGTCCGGAGCCTGAGCAGAACTGTATCCGCGAACGTCCTGCAAATAAAGTGCCTTGAAGAAGAGACACCAAAGGAGGATCGATGCGGGCTTTCACCATGATTTCCGGCATTGTTTGCCTGCTTGCCGTGCTGCTCGATGCCTTCCAGACCATCATATTGCCGCGCCGGGCAACCGGCCGCTTTCGCCTCACTCGAATCTTCTATTTAATTACCTGGAGACCTTGGGTATTTTTCGCCCGGCGCATTCGTAACCCGCGCATGCGGGAAACCGCATTCAGTTACTACGGACCGCTATCGCTGATCTTCCTTTTGGTGGTGTGGGCCGCTGCGATGGTGGTGGGCTTCGCTCTCATCTATTACTCCCTTGGGAGTCCTTTCAACGACGCCACGCAGCAGGCCGGCATCCGCACCGATCTCTACGTAAGCGGGACCACGATCTTCACCCTCGGCCTTGGCGACGTAACCCCGCACGGCGCCTGGGCGCGTCAGCTAATCATCCTTGAAGCGGGCACCGGCTTTGGCTTTCTGGCCGTTGTGATGGGATATTTCCCTGTACTCTACAGCGCGTTTTCCCGGCGTGAGGTCAGCATCTCATTGCTCGATGCGCGAGCCGGATCCCCACCAACCGCCGCGGAATTGATGCGCCGCCATTCTTATAAGGGAGCGGACCAGGCACTTTCAGTTCTGCTCATAGAGTGGGAGCGCTGGTCGGCAGAACTGCTCGAAAGCCATATCTCTTATCCGCTCCTCTGTTATTTCCGCTCGCAACATAACAACCAGAGCTGGATCAGCGCCCTGACATCCATCCTGGATACTTCGGCACTTCTGATTGCAGGCGTGCAGGGCCACGAGGCGCGTCAGGCTCAATTGACGTTTGCCATGGCCAGGCACGCAATGGTTGACCTGGCCCAGATATTCTCGCTTGCGCCACGCAACGACGCTCCCGATCGCCTCCCTCGCGACGCCTACGAGCGGCTTTACAAGCTGCTGTGCCAAAGCGGCGTGAGCGTCTGCCCCGACAGCCACTCTATGGATAGGCTTCGGGACATGCGGGTACTTTACGAGGGCTACGCTGAAGCGCTGAGCAGCTATCTCTTTATGCCGCTGCCGCCATGGATCGCCGACCAGCCGCACAAGGACAATTGGTTAGCTGTAGCCAAACTGCGTGCCCAAACAGAGGCCGCCAACTCGACATTGGATGCGGGATCGCCCCCCGTTGACGCGTCGCACACAATTGCGAAGTTAGTTGACGATCATCACGATTTTTAAGAAAGGGCTGGACAAGTCCCACCCGTTGCTCTGCCTCATAATTAGCACCTTGGACCTGAGGAATCCAGTGCGCCTTAAAGATGTGAGGTCCGCACCCCGGCAATGCGCTAGGATATAAATCTACTAGCAGCCATACGAATTCAACAGACGGATTGGAGTACCTTTATGCTGGATCGCCGCAGCTTCCTCATTGCAAGCGGGCTAACCGCCTTGGCCTCAACCAAAGTGCTTGGCGCAAACGACAGGCTCCGGGTCGGAGTGATTGGAGCCGGCGGCAGGATGCGCAATCTGCTCGATTCCGCCGATAAGGCAGGTTCTTACCAGATTGTCGCCGTTAGCGACGTGTATGGGCCACACCGCGATGAGGTCCTGGAACGTTCCAACGGGCTGGCTACAACCCATCTGGATTACCACGAGGTGCTGGCAAAGGACATCGATGCGGTGCTGATTGCGTCGCCGGACCATTGGCACGTACGCATGGCGGCCGATGCCCTGGCGGCTGGCAAGGACGTTTACCTGGAAAAGCCTGTCACGCACACGGTGGAAGAAGGCGCCATCCTCACGAAGGCGGTGCGTTCCAGCAAGCAGATTCTGCAGTGCGGGATGCAGCAGCGGAGTTGGCTGCACTTCCAGGATGCCGTCGAGCTGATTCAGGGAGGGAGCCTGGGGCGCGTTACCCAAGTCAGAACGTACTGGTGGCAGAATTATGGAGTGAGCTGGGTGCCGAAGCCGGTGGACACGCAGGCGCTGGATTGGAAGCTTTGGCTCGGGGGCGCTCCGGAGCAGGCCTTTACGTTGGACAAGTTCTTCCGTTGGCGCTGGTACTGGAACTTCGGCGGCGGCGGGATGACGGATCTGTTCACGCACTGGATCGACGTGGTGCACTGGGCGATGAAGTCCGACCAGCCGAGCGCGGCGGTGATGCTGGCGGACAAACATATCTATGAGCTATGGGATTGCCCCGACACCATCCAAGCGGCCTTCCGCTATCCGGGCTTCAACGTGGTTTACGAGGGCATGATGAGCTCCTCGATCGATGACGGGGGCCTTGAGTTCCGCGGCACCGAGGCGACTTTGAAGCTTACTCGCGGCGGCTTCAGCATTTACCGCGAGGGTGTGCCGGACGCGCAGAATCCAGTGCTTACGGAACGCAGCGTTCGTGATGGAACCATCACCCACATGGAGAATTTCTTCGAGTGCATCAAGTCGCGCAAAGAGCCCAATGCGCCGGTGGAAGCTGGAGTTGCCGCTGCGCGCGCGGGTCATATCGGCAATCTTGCCTACCGGCAGGGTGGCCAGATTACCTGGCCGGCGAAGGGTTAGCGGAAGCGCTTTGAGGGCTCATCGGAGAAGATCTGGCCGTCCCGGATATGAACCACGCGATGGGCATAGTCGGCGATATCGGGTTCATGCGTCACCAGCACGATTGTGTTGCCGCCGGCATGAAGCTGATCGAAGAGGGTCATGATTTCGAGGCCGGTTTTCGAGTCCAGGTTGCCGGTGGGCTCGTCGGCAAGGATGATGGAGGGGCGGTTGACGAGCGCGCGGGCTACAGCCACGCGCTGGCGCTGTCCGCNNCCGCCGGAGAGTTCGTTCGGCTTGTGATACATGCGCGACTCGAGACCTACGTTGGTCAGGGATTCCTTGGCGCGCTCGATACGCGCGGCGGCGGGGGTTCCGTTATAGATGAGTGGAAGCTCGACGTTATGCAACGATGTCGCCCGAGCCAAGAGGTTGAAGGTCTGAAAGACGAAGCCGATCTCCTTGTTGCGGATACGCGCCAACTGGTCGTCGTCCAACTCGCTGACTAACTGGCCATTGAGCCAGTAGCGACCTTTGGATGGCGTGTCGAGGCAGCCGATGAGG
>PLZC01000070.1:238-44206 GCA_003151985.1 Acidobacteriaceae bacterium | reverse complement strand
GATGGCGAAATACCAGAACCGAGACTGAGGTCGCATGCTCGACGACATGCGCATTGGTCAGGATATATCCCGACGGATCGACGACGATGCCGGAACCCACTCCCTGCTCTTTTGCGAAATAGGTCGTTTGCCGCGTGTTTGGATCCTGTACCGTGGTCAGGCCGGTGACCTCGATAGTCACCACCGCAGGCCCAACGCGTTCGGCCAGCGCCTGCAGATCTTCATCGAGCTCGAACAGGCCGTGCCGCACTGGACTCGGGGCGGCCTTCTCCATCGGAGCGGAAACCTGTGCGGCTGCAAACACCGCACCTAAAACAACCAGACCAAGAACCGGAAAACAAGCGGCAGTGGCACGGCGCACGGGAACCTCTTTCTCCAACGCACGATGAATCGTGCAAACTTTGATTATCGTCGATCCTCTTCTAAAACGGCCAGACCCGCGATGCCCTGCAAAGAACTCCTGCCAGACCGAGGTTGGTACCCAGCGGCGATGGATCTGTTCACCTGCACCGCCGCCTTGAGCGAAATCGCACAGATAACTCGTATCTTTTCGATGAGACCGTTTCAAGATTCTGGACGAGCACCTCAGTTCGTTTGTCCTCGATAATCTTGACAGCGTGGACAACCTCGAAAGTAGACGCTTGAATGCGTTACTCCCAATATGTATTCAAGGCTCGACTTGAGCGCTATTGAACGGGCCGTAACTGACCGAAAGTGAGAGACTGCAATTCAGAACCATTTGCGCGTGACGCCTATTCCTTAGGGTGACCCCAATAGCCGCTAAGAGCTGACAATCAGCCATTTGACTGCCATCGAACCCGATTCACGAACCACTGAGAGAGCACAATGATGAGCACAGCATCTGTGAAAGATCCAGTCTGCGGGATGGCTTTCGACGCATCCGAGGCTGCGGGAAAAAGTGAATATCAAGGCGCGACCTATCATTTCTGCTCAGCCGGATGCAAAGACAAGTTCGATAAAGACCCCGAGCACTACTTGAACCAGGCCAAGCAAGATGCAACTCCAGCGCACCCGGAGCCGAAAACCGAGTCGCCAGGGGCATACACCTGCCCCATGCATCCGCCGCAGTCAGTTGGTCGCCTTTCTTTGTTGCGTGGATGACGACGTGATCGCCTACCTTGATGTCTTTCGCAGCGATTACTTGCGTTCCCTTGAGATACTTCGTGTCGGTCGAGAGCAACACGACTTGTGTGCTACCGTCGGTTGCCTTCACCGTAACGTTCGAGGCAGTGATTGAAGTCACGGTTCCCATTACGTGCTGCATCCCATTGTGAGCGTTTGCAACTCCTACGAGAACCCCAATCGTCAGCAGCAATGCCAGCAGTCGCTTCATTGGTTGTCTCCCTTCGTGTGGTGTATTGTTGCGGCTTTGGCGGAGGACTTTCCGCCGTTCAGGAACTCTTCTTCATCTTTTTCTTCCTGTAGCTCATCTGGACCCTTCGGGTTGAGAGATTCCATCTGAGCTTCTTCGGCAGAAGTCAGTTGAGGAAGGTAACCCATTTGCTTCTGTCGTTGATTGACGGGACTGATCCGGCAGAATGATGAGGACTGTGAGCGTGGCCTTGCAGCTGCTCTGGAATATCTCGGTAGTCTTCCTGCTTGGCATGACGCCGGCGCCGTAAGCGCCTCCAATCTGGTCACCATGGATTAGCGTGAGCTTACCGATCCGATAGTGCATGCCTTGCGGAACGATCTGCCAGCCACGATCAGCCAGTTCAAGATCGCCAAAGCGGTCAATACAGCCTAGCAATTCCGGACTGCGCTCCTCGGCTTCAATCCCCCGCCGGGCCTGGTTGCCAGTGATGGCAACCTTGGCGGCATGGCTGGACTCGCACCTGTCACCTGCATAAAGCCCGGCCTGCGATTCTGCCAACTGTTCGCATCGTTCCATATCTGGATGGCCATCGTGTCCAACGATGCACCGACCCCAGATCTGATGCTTATCAGCGAGCGGGTCCAATTCCCTCCACAGGTCGCCATCGGGGAGAGGATGCGGCAAACGCTTATGCACCCTGGTAAACAAAGTGCGCCGCCACTCCTCGCGCCGGTATTCGATGCCATCGAGCAGATGCTGATTGTCGCTGAAGAGATAGACTTGACAACTCTCCCGGAGGGCCTTGAGGCCCTCTATGACGGCGTTGAGTTCCATCTGGCCTTTGGTGGTCTGCGGGGAACCGCCAGTGCGCTCCCTTGAATGCTCGCCCATCCGGAGGATGAAGGCCCAGCCGCCGCGGCCGGGATCGCCGGTGCAGCTGCCTGCGATGGTGAGGTTAACTGTCTTCATTGTGTCTCCACTAACTCATGATTGCTCGTTGAGGAACTCCACCTCGTCGTGAGGGCCAATGTGCATCCACCAGTAGTCCTTCGGGTGTTCCCGGTCGTACCACCGCCACATCCGTTCCCAGGCCCTGCAAGCCTTGTCGGTCTCAGCCTCTCCTTCCGAGGCGCGTCGGACTAGTTTTGGAACCTGCATTCTGCCTTCCTGAGATACTCATGCACCTGCGGAGTAACTGCCAGCATTGCCATAATCAGCGCGCGGCCGGTGTTAATGATCCAGTCCAGAACGCGCTGGTAGCGCCGGAGAGCGAAGTCCACCACAATCACGGCCAGCTTGTGTTCTATGGCGATGGCCCACCGGCCGGCGCCACTGAACTGCATTGACCAGATCTGGGGCACTTTCTTTTCAGGGAGCCGGTCTGCCTGGACCTTTATGTTGGTGACGTACTGCTCCGGCCGCAAGCACTTGCAGCTCTTCGTGTGGCCGCTCAGGATGTTGCGCAGACGGCACTCGGTGTGGGTGCCACACCGAGTGCATGTCGTAGCCGCATAGGGTTCGTTCTGGGCACGGCGGAAGATTCGGTCGATCACCAGGAAGTGGTGGACGGTCCCGATAAGGTGGTCATAGCACTTACGCGGCCGTCCGCCCTTGCTGGTCCGGCCGGCGCTCTCTGCTGCTGCCCCGTTCTGCATAGATTGTTCCTCTGTAACGGACTCTATACGGCCACCGCCGTCCACCAAAGGCCCGAATGCCTGGGCGAGTGTCGTTGTCACCTCGGCCAAGGCGATCGGCATCGAGCATTTCGGCGCACATGATATGAGGCGCACCTGCGCCCGGCAGTGCCGGAAAGCGGGCGGCGAATTGGAGCAGATTCAGTTCCTGCTGGGCCATGCGTCGATTGAAACGACCGATCGTTATCTGGGTAGCCGGCAGGAGATCGCGGTCGCAGTCAACGATCGGCTCCATTTGTGAGCGCTATCCATACATAAGGATGCTGCCGGCGCATTTTGACGAATTGAATGGGCGGGAATCCGAGGAATGACCAACGATAAGGGACATTTCCGTGGGGAATGGCGACTTCAGTCCACTCAGATGCCCGGGCAGGAAAATAGGGCTGTCGTTAGATGTGCGCCTCTAATAGGCCGCGAATGCATTTCTGTTGTCGATCTGGAAATCTGGATCAATGGTGGCGAGAATGTAAACTTATCGAGAGTAATCCCGAGTGCGGATCAAAACTTCGATCACCCCCCGTCAGGGGTGGGGTTGCCCCAGGGGTTGCCCCTCGGCTGACACAAACGGTTAAGACCCTGTTTGCAGTTCGCTGCGGACTCTCGACCCGCAGGGTCACTGTAACGCATTCTGATCCCGGCCGGTGAAGCAACTGCTCAATATCGAATGCTGCGCTGCCATGCGCAACGCCAGAGCTGCGCGATTCTTGGTTGGACGCGCTTAAGGAAGTTTGTTTGGACATGACCTCTTCAGTTCCGACCCCGTTGCCGCGGTTGCGATGCAAGATGCGCGGTTTCGGTAGGAAAGCATTCCGTTCGTACAATCCGGCTTCGATCTTCCCGCCAGGACAATCTCCTTAGCGATATAGCCAACTGAGCCACCAACTGAGTTCCAACTGGGCGTGTAAAGTTGCGAATCCTCCTTCATTTCTGCAACAATAGGGTAATTTCACGCCGACTCAGGGATTTGCCTTCTATTTATCTCGGCTTCCGTCGCGGGCAAGCCGGGATCAACCGATTGAACATCACTGTATCGAAGGATCGCGAATGGTAATATCTCACGGAACCAAACTGCAACGATCAGGCTGCGTCGCGGGTCTCCTACTTATTGGCGTTCTCTTGTCACCTTGTGCGCAGCCGGCGGAACTCGACGACGCCCAGTTTGTCGGCATGTGGGGCTTCAATTTCCGCTTCGACCCTGGGAGCTATTACATAAAGCAAGTATCGGTAACCAAGCGCGAACCAAAGGATCGCAGACATGCCGAATAAATGGCAGGCAAAGGCATCTCAAAGAAAAGTGCAAGGGGGAACTCCTCGTAGAAATCAGTGGTGCAGCACCTGCTTCTGGCGCTGAGTATGCAGAAACGCGTAGCCGCTGTGTCTAGAAATGGGAGAAAGAAATACGTGAAAGTATTCAGGTATTTGTTCGCTCGAAGAAGCATAGCTTTGTACCTTGCATCCTGTTTCGTTTTGGCAGGCAGCCCTGGTTATGCCCCAGCGAAGGCGCCCCACTTTCGGACGATTGTGATAAACAATACCCAACTAAGGCGCGATGTGAATGGAGATATCATCGACGCACACGATGGGTGTCTCCAGTTCTTTGAGGGCCGGTACTATCTTTACGGCACTGCATACGGAAAGAGTGCTGGATATGGCATCAACAACCGGTTCCGGGTCTACAGCTCTCCAGATCTTGTGAGATGGAGGTTCGACGGCGAGATCCTCGAGTCGCCCCCGGACGGGGTGTATTACAGGCCTTATGTTGCTTACAACCCTACAACACGTAAGTACGTGCTTTGGTATAACTGGTATCCGCAACTGTGGGATGGTCAAGTGGGGGCCGCAGTAAGCGACACCCCAGTCGGCCCGTTCGCGATTGTCAATCCCAAGGTGCAACTCTCCCAGGCAAAAGACCGGCCGGGGGACGGCAGTCTCTTTGTCGATGAGGACGGTACCGGATACTTCATGTACTCCGTAATTGGGCAGGACCATGCAATCCGAATCGAACGCCTGGCGCCTGACTTTCTGGGCTCGACAGGAGAAGTGAGCGACATGCTGGGAAAGGGATGTGAGGCCCCGGCGCTCTTCCGGCGTGGTAAGCGGTATTACGCCCTCTTTGATTCGACATGCTGTTTCTGCCCTGCGGGCAGTGGCGCGCGGGTGCTCACGGCGTCCAAACCGCTCGGCCCTTACACTCAGCTTCGCAACATTAACCGGGACACAAATGGGAAGCCGATCGTAGCCGGGCAACAGACTTTTGTAGCTCGTATCCCAACATCCGAAGGAGTGGAGTATATCTGGATGGCTGATCGGTGGGGCTCGAGACCCGATGGGTTGAAGGGCCACGACTTTCAGTACTGGAGCTCACCTCTGCAATTTGCCCCGGATGGAAATATCGCGCCGATCAAGTGGGTTGGGGAGTGGAAATTGTCGATCGAGTTGGGTGAAAGCACCCCTCAAAGTAAATTGCCTTACCAATGGCCCAGGAAGAAGGATCCTCATCCGTTAAAGGTAGATCCATGTAGCGGCGTGGCGCTTCCCGCGGAAGAGTGAGCCCCTTAGATTGCGCCCTTCGTTGGAGGTTTGCCAATGTTATTGAATCTCGACACGACGCATCGGGACCGGGTGACCGAAGCTATAGCCTTTCGCAAGCCCACACGGACGCCGCGCGACTTTGCAGCCGTCCCGGAGGTATGGAATCGATTGGGCAAACACTTCGGCACCGAATCCCGTAGCGAGATTCTGGAGCGGCTGGATGTGGATTGCCGCGTGGTCTCCTACGACATGTTTTGCCGGCATCCGGATGTTGCAGAGGATGGCGTTAATCTGGACGCGTCGCACGAGCGCTCCTCGACGGGCGGGATGTGGCGCGGCGTGCTGGCGGACGGAAGCAATCGTGACATCTGGGGCGCACACCGCAGAAGAGTAGTAGCAGGTGGCGCTGAATTCGACGAATTTGCGAGCTTTACCCTTGGGTCTGCTCCTACGCTCGATGCTCTGCGCGCGCACCGCTGGCCTGAGCCCGCGTGGTGGGACTTCTCGACGCTTCGCGAGACGATCGAAGAACTGAACCGTACGGCGGTCTACAGCATCCGATACCGAGTTGGCTCGGTTCTTGAAACCGCATGGTCTCTCTACGGATTTGAACGCTTCCTGGCTGACTTGGCATCGGCGCCGGAGAATCCCGTTTACATCATGGAGAGAATCGCCGAGGTTCACCTGGAGAACCTGCGCACCGTGTTGCGCACAGCCGGCGATCTCATCGACATTGTGTATTTCTACGACGATGTGGCCTCGCAGGAGTCTCTTCTTATCAGCCCGAAACTCTATGAGAAGTATCTGCAGCCGCATCATGCCGCTCTGATTGAAGCGGCCGCGGAATTTGGCAAGCCGGCGATGCTTCATTCTTGCGGGTCTGTGTACCGCTTGATCCCGCGTTGGATTGATATGGGGCTGGCTATTCTCAATCCCGTCCAGCCAACGGCACGCAACATGGAGCCGGAGCGATTGGCCGCCGAGTTCGGCAGGCGCATTGTGCTTCACGGCGGCGTGGACGTGCAACAGTTTCTGCCGAACGCCACCGCGGCACAGGTGCGAGCGCGGGTGGCGGAAGTGTCGCGCATCCTGGGCAGCGAAGGTGGATACATACGCGCGGGTTCGCATCACATTCAAGCAGACACGCCGGTAGCCAATGTACTTGCCATGCTGGAGGTCGAATAGACGCATATGGGAAAGGTCACAGTTATCGGCAGTTACATTGTTGCGCAGGTAATCGACACCGAACGGATACCCCTGGAAGGCGAAACGTTGACCGGCGGAAACTACCATGTTACGCATGGCGGGAAGGGCTCCAACATGGCATGCTGCGCCTCCAGGCTGGGGGCCGATACTACATTTTTCGGCAAAGTGGGGCGTGATACCGCGGGTGACAATTTCGTCGAGCTGCTGAGGCGGGAACGCGTGAGCACTAAAGCTGTTCTCTACTCCGATCGACTGCCGACTGCGGTGGGATTCATCATTTGCGGCAGGAATGGATCGAACGCGATTCTCATCGACATTGGCGCGAACGGCAGTTTCACGCCGGAAGATTTGATTGCGCGGCGAGAAGCGATTGATGGCGCGGACGTGACGCTTTCACCTTTGGAGATTCCGCTTGAGACCGCTCTGGCCGGCGCGCGAATGGCGGCGTTACAGGGAAAGCGCACCATCTTGAATCCGGCTCCCGCATGCGATCTGCGGGGGTGCGACTTGAGTTCCGTATTTGTACTGACCCCGAACGAAACCGAAGCGCGAATTTGCCTGGGGCTCGCACCGGACGATAAGCGAGACACCGCAGAACTAGGAGAGGGGCTGCTGAGACTTGGAGCGCAGAATGTGGTCATCACGCTTGGTGGGCGCGGGGCCTTGTGGGTGTGGCCGGATGGATTGGGCGAATTTCCGGCTGTCCCGGTGGCGGTGGTCGATGCGGTTGGCGCCGGGGACGCCTTCAATGCAGGCCTGGCTGTGGGCCTGAGCGAAGGTCTCCCGCTGCCGGAAGCGATCCGGATGGGAGTGGTGGCAGGTTCCCTATCTACAACGCGTCGGGAGACGATCGACTCCTACCCATATCGCGATGAGGTGGATCGCCACCTGCAAAAGTTGGCGCGATGCCAAGGCACTTTCGATTCGCATGTTGCCCTTGAAACTGCATGAAAGGTGGATATTGCCAGCGACTTCTTCGAACCCCACCTATGAAGACCGAGGAAACATGGAAATGCCGAACTTAGTGCAGCCATATGGCACAAGGATGATCTTCGTCGGAGTGCCGGTCATCACTCTTTCCGGGAGCGGCTGTAACTCTGTGGGCGTCCACGCGATCTCCTGAGCGTTGATTCGGAGAGAAATCGGTGTCGAGAGATTCCACTTCCACTGATCGTACGAGTAGCCTGCTGCCCGATCGATCCCGGCCTCGCTCGCATCTGGTTTGCCGGTGCTTACATTGATAGCATAATTCGACTTGAAACCAGCCACCTCTTCGTTCGGCGATTGCTCCGGGATCGGCAACGAAAACAGGAGAGGCCCATAGAAGACAGAGGCGTAAGGATTGTGAATGTCCTTCAGCCGAGCGATTCCCCGGCTGTTTTTGAAATAGGGGATCTGGGGATACGGTGTCTCATTTCTCTTAAGCACTCGAACCCGCATCGGAAAGTGAAGACGAATCCGATCGCCATGTTGCCAATCACGCACCACCGATTGAAATTGGCTCGACTGTTGGTTCGCAGCGTGCGGCCTGCCATTGACGGATATCTCAGGCCCTTCAACCCAGGAAGGGATGCGGAGATATAGCGGGAATCTAACTTCGCGCTCCGGCTTCAAAATGATCTCAATTGTCTCTTCAAACGGATAGGCAGTGGTGGTTTCGATAACCACACTTACGCTACCATTGACTGTCGTGGTCAAGCGGGAAGGGCCGTATAACGTCGCTGCCAGGCCGCCGTCAGGCGTCGCCATCCACATGTGCATCACATAATTCGGGATGATCCGGTTCAGGTTGCCGACGCAGCAAAGGACCGGGTCGCCGATCTCTGTGAATTGGTACGACCCTTTTCCGGGGTTTGCCGGCTCTTCACCGGGAAGCGTCCGGCTGTATCTATTTGGCCGCTGATAATAGGACATGGTTTTGAAGTCCTGACTTACAGGCGCCGGGCCGGCGTTAAGGAATATTTGTTCCATACGATCGAGATATCCGGGGCTTGCTGTGCACTTGGCAAGGCAGAGGTTGGTCCACAAGGATGCGGCAACGTCGCAAGTTTCCACGTTCCGGGTGGCGCCGATGCCGGCGTGATACTCTTCGCCGGAACTTACTCCCATGGGAAGGAGGTTGTTTGTGTCATTCCACTCCAAGGCGGCAATCGATGCGGACAAGTTGTGCTGCGAATCAATCCATGAAGAGAGTAGGGCAGGCGTTCGGATATGTTCATAGAAGATGACGTTATGCCCGGGTTCAATTTGGCCGCCTGCCCATGCCCGGGCTGTTTCCAGGTAAGACTGTCTCCCAGCGAAAGCGATCATGTTATCGAGGATTTGCCGGTCTCCACTTATCCTGTAAGTATCCGACATGGCGTCCAGGTTGACGGCGCCGGATACACGATAAAAAGTTGCCGGAAGGTCATCCAATGGATAGGTCTTGTAGACCTTTACAAGCGCTTCCAGTACTTTCCTATTGCCTGAGCCAAGATAATAGGCCACGAGTGCGCGGCCCATGTGGGAATGGGCCCAACTGTTGAACGGATCACTGACAGCGGAAACCGGACGCCAATAGATAAAAGACTCACCGCCCTGTAAGACACCATTGACTACGCGATCCAATCTTGCCGAAGCTTTCTGGATAAGGTTCGCATCCTTCAGCATATAGCCAAGGCGAATGGCGCCGTCGAGCCAATAGCTGCATTGCTCCAACGGCCATCCAGTCCCATCGGCGTTTGCGCCTAATGCGGAAAAACCGTGTCCTTTCCAGGCCTCGTGGAAAGTTCCGTTGTACTCGTCAAGATGGCCGGTGATGCCATTGGCAGCAGATATGGCCCAGGATTTCAGCCATCCCCGAGGCTCGACGGCGCCGGGAAGAAGAGCGGAAAGAGAAGCGGGGTTTCTCTCGTGCGTTGATTGAACCGGGGCCGATGCCTTGCGGGGAGTGTCGAGATGAGCGGCAAGCTGTTCGGCCGATTTCACATGAGGGCCCAACAAAAGGCCTCCGCAGACTGCGGTGGAGTTTTGCAGAAACTTCCGGCGATTTGTAAGGTGTGACATGGATATCGTCCTCGCTATTTCCTGGCTTCAACTAAAGCTTCCTGCAGCGTCCAACAATATCCCCCGCCCACCGGGTCTGACTTATAGCCGGTATGAAGGTAGGAGTTAGTAAAGTTCGCCGAATAGGACAGCCAAGCAGTCCGGCCGTCCGCGCTTATGAACTTGGACGGGAAGTTCACAAAATATCCTTGCTCCCCAAAGTTCCTCATATACGTTACGAGTGCCCAAGGACCAGTGAGGTAACTACTTTCAAGGATGAAGGTGTTAAATTTGGAAACGGTGTTTCCGCCATCGGTGACGGCCATCAGGTACTTCTTCAGCGGCGCATCGTAAGTGACTGCCACATTTCCCATTCTGCCTTTCCAAGTCAGCAAGGGCTGAATCCGGCGGAAGTCTTTTGTCCAAATTGCTTGTCCCTTCAGGTTGTAGCCACCGAAGAATTCATATGCGCCCGCCCTGTCCATATTGCGGATCGACGGCTTCACCCGCGCGAGATAAACCTGATTGGCTGTAATCCAGCTCAGATCGGGCTCGCGTGCCGGCGCGATAGCGTCTGAGGAACCCTGAGCTACCAGGTAGGCTTTTCCGTCGGGCGAGTTCTGCATATTTCGCCCGAAGTCAACGAAATGCGGGACACCCATTTTGATCTTTCCGCCGATCTGCGCAGACTCGGAAAAGAGAGGATGAGCGGGCGTGTGGGTCGTACCGTGCCAGGTCTTGCCATAGTCACTTGAATACCGAAACCCAACGAAAGGACCAAGAATATCCCAGTTCAAGTTCTTGCCGGGCGTTTGGTAGAGGCAGTAAGTGCCGTAGTACCAAATACCTTTGTAGATCAAACTGCCCGACGGGTACCGCCCTCCGCAGGGAGTTGGGTCGTCAGGATAACTTGCCGCATCGACTAACGACAGGTGCAACGGATCGTCGCCCAGGATCGTGACGTAACCTGTGGTAGCTTTGGGGCCCTTCCACGATGCAGCCTCGACACCGTTCACTTTTCCATCCGTCCAGGGAGAGTACAAGTTTCCGTTCCCTGCCCAGGTTGGATACCAAGTGTCGGCTGCGCCGTAGTTTGCGTAACGGCCGGTAAACGCAAGGATCTTTGCACAAGGCATGACTTACTCCCGTCCTTCAAACAATATCGGGCTGCCTTGAATTCTAAAGCCACTCGGGTGAAACTTTGGTCTTCATAGCTGAATTGGTGGAAATGTGCGCTTTGGCAATTGTCGTGCAAACGGGCAGCAGTCAACGTCCTTCAGCAACGTTGGGCCTCGCACTTCCTCGGACAAATCACTCTGTGCTTCGGATTTTTACCAATTCAACGGTGAGAGGGACGTCGTTTGCGACCTTGACCCGCAGCAACGCTTCAAAGGATTTCATCCCTGAGCCGAGAGGTATACTCAGCCGGTGAAGGAGATCTTGAATCGAGTCCGGATCGCAGGTGTAGTCGACGGCGGCTTGGGTGCCAACCGTTGAGGCCCCGGCGAGAATAAGCGTCCATCGGGAATGATCGAGGCCATGTGCTAAGGTGATGACGGAGTAATCGACTTGCAGTGGTTTCGACCCAGGTGTAGGCAGATATGTAGCACTCTCGCCGGGCCGTGGCCGCAAATCGACCACCCCCTGAACCCGGTCATTCTTTCCCACTTGCAGTTGTCTGAAGACAAATCCACTGGTGTTCGGAATTTCATCCAGCGTAAGATTCTCTGTTGGAGAACCCACGAAAATCAGGTTACTTTTGCGGGCATCGTCGAAAGTGAACAACCCGCCTCTTTTAACTTCAAATTGCCGTCCCATGTGCAGGAACAGACCCTCGAGTTCCTCCACCCCCATTACTTCGCCGACGCCGGTGTAATGCTGTGAGATTTGATCGCGGGAATCGCGGGCAGGGTCGAAATATCGCATACCTGTGACAGCGTTCCCGACAAACAGCGCATTACTGAAGACAACAAACGGCGATTGCGAACCCTGGAGAAATGGTCCCCAAAAGGTCTTAAGCGCAGCAGATGGAGCTTGAGTTGCCTGGCCGCTCGAACCGTCGAGCCCAGATGGCCGGCGAAGTGAAATGTAGACGAGGATCGCGACGATCAAGAGGGCGCCGGCAAGCGCTGCAATGGCGATGGTCAAAGCACCTCTACCCCTCGTTTCAGCCGGTTTCTCAAAGGGGGGTGGCGCATTCATTTCCACTAAGTTTAGGTTTGGCTCAATGACTCTTTGCCGAAACGTGAGAGAATAACTGCCCTTGGGCAGGTCTACTTGAATTGGGTCATCGATGCCAACTGTTTGGTAGTATTCCGCGAGCTTGGTGCGCAAACGCCCCATCTGGACGCGAACCCCGGAGTCAGCCTGCGGGTCGAAATCGGACCGCCGACCGAAGACCTGTGTCGCGATCTCATACTCCTTTACGTGTTCCGAAGGCGAATTGAGTGTGTGGTGAGCCAGGAACTGAAGAAGCTTGCAGAGCGCATCGGAACCCGACAGAAGCCGGCTATTCACCAAACGCTCAACCCCGGCGAGGCAAACGTCTGAGTCCACGGATTCGCCGTTTTCACTTCGCGGCCGGGGCGCATTTAACATAGTGATAACAACCGTCTTAAAACTTTTATAGTCAATCGCTTAGATTTCGTAACGTGTTCCCTGGAAGTCTTCTTAACTCTATGAAACATCAAGGGAACTTCCCAGAACAGAGTTTCATCCTCATCCTTGCTCCGATCATCAAGATACGCTCCCGTAGCGGCCGAAAGCAAACCGGCAAGCGCTCGATCAAGAGTACTGTCGGCAGGCGGATCGGTCGGAGCGGGAAAATAGTGCGAAATGCAACCAATTAACACAAACCAAAAGCGGTTGAGGAGGGGTCCAGGGATGCGACAAACCAGAAACAGATTGTTCAGTTTGCTGTTCGTTCTCTTGTCGATTGGAATTCTGGCGCATAGCCAAACCGATCGAGCAACAATAACGGGGACAGTGAAAGACCCGGCAGGAGCCGTTCTGCCCGGGGCTACCGTCACAGCAACAAATGTCGGCACCAATGCAGTCTTCACAACCCCGACGAACGGGGAAGGGGTTTACACGATCCCAGGCCTGCCCGTGGGTGAATATAGGCTCGACGTGAGCCTTGCCGGTTTCAAGACCTACACGCAGATCGGGATCTCGCCAGTTGCGGGCCAGGTGATCACGGCGAACATTGCAATGAAGGTTGGCGCGGCGTCGGAGACCGTGACGGTGACCGGAACACCGGAAGTAGAAGCGCAAAACGAATCCGAAGCGATGACCTTGGAACCAACGGCGATTGAGGCACTGCCGTTGAACGCCAATGGCGGCCGGAATGCACTGTTCCTTCTGGCCCTCACAGCTCCGAACGTTACTTTGACCAACGGGGCTTCTTCTATCGGGAGCTCAGGAACTCAAAACTGGATGTCGATCGCGGGCGGCGAAACCTTCACCAACTCCGTCTACATCGACGGCACCAATGCCACAGCGGGAAACCAGGGACAGGCCATTACACCGGGCCAGGACGCCCTCCAGGAGATGCAACTCCAAACCAACGTCACCGACGCCGAGCTGTCACAGACCGGCGGCGGAGCAATCGTCTATGTGCTCAAGTCGGGCACCAACAAGATCCATGGCTCGGCGTTTGAATACATGCAGAACGAGGATTTCAACGCGAATCAATGGACCAACAACTACTATAGGGCTCAGTGCGCCGCCGGGGACACCGCCTGCCTGCGGCAGAATGGCCGGCAGAGGTTCCGTTTCAACGACTACGGTGGCAGCGCGGGCGGCCCCATATGGAAGAATCACACCTTTGTCTTTGGCGACTATGAATACTACGGTCAAAGCAACCTCACCACCACTCCGACCGGTCTCACGGTTCCGCTGCCGCAAATGGTGACGGACAGCAATGGCTCCTACGACCTCAGCCCGCTGCTCACCATGGGCGCAAATTCGGGCCCCGTCGCAGGTACAACGAACCCCTGCACCGGCGCGCCTTATAACTACGGGGAGGTCTACGATCCGAGGACATGGAATGCGACGCTCCAATGCGCATCACCCTTGCCCGGGAACCTGGTGCCTGACGCTCTAGTCAGTGGCATCGGCAAGAACATTGCATCCATATACAGCAAGTATCTCTCTCAGCAGGCACCCGTGAACCGTCTCATCGGCGGCAACTTTCCGTCGTACAGCGGAGCCAGCAAGTTCTGGAAGCGGAGAGTCGATGTAAAGGGCGACCACAACTTCTCTGAGCGGCATCACATCAGCGCATCGTACAACTTGCAGACCGACGAGAACGACTCTCCGCTGAATTTCAGCTCGTCGATCGCGGGGCCATGGAGCGGCTGGTTTGGACAAGGGGATCACAGCGACATGATGGCCCGCGTTGTCGACAACTACACGATCAAGCCGACGCTCATCAACACTTTCTCTGCGTCCTGGAATCTGAACCGCTCGGAGCAACTGCCGGTGAACCCTGTTAACGCCGATAGTTACGGCTTTAGCACCGGTCAGAAGATTTTTCCGTATGTTGGCATGACGGGCTCGAATGGCGTGGGATTCTCCGCTTTTGGCCAAAACTGGAATCTCCACATGAACTTCAACTCCTACAACGCCGCGGATTCGCTGATGTGGCAGAAGGGCCGCCACAGCGTCAAATTCGGATGGCAATGGACGGCGCAGCAGCAAAATTCGTCCAACTACGATCTGGTCAACAACGATTACTCCTTCAGCAACCAGACTTACGGCGCCACCGATCCGGCGGTGTCAAATTACGTGGGCAACGGCTTTGCGGAAATGCTGATGGGAAATGTGCATTCGTCCAATCTCTATGGGGCCAATAGCTACAATCCGCGGCAGAAATACACGGCCTTCTTCGCACAGGACGATTTCAAAGTCAACCCCAAGCTCACTTTGAACCTGGGCCTGCGCTGGGATATCACGATGCCCGGCCATATGGGCAACGGCGCGTGGGAAAACTTCGACCCCCACGTCGTCAATCCCAACTGGGCTCCGTATGGGGGCGCATGGGTCTTCTCGAATGGCGCCGGCACTACTTTCGAAAAGAACGTCCCGCTTGACCAGTTTGGTCCACACCTTGGCGCTGCCTATTCCATTACGCCCAAGCTAGTGGCTCGCGTTTCGTACTCTCTGACCTACGTGCCGCTCGGCGTCTTCAGTTCCGGCGCCGACGACTATCGCCCAGCCACCCAGGATCCGCTGAACACCGCGACAGAAAGCTTGACTCCAGCCGGCAATGCGGTAGGCGAAAAGGCCATCCAATGGGATACCGCTTACCCGAAGCCGGTTCAGCCGGTGCATAACAGCACCGCTACTACCTTCGGCGATCATACGGGCGGCACAGAGATGTATGTCGACCCCGACTTCCTGAAGTTGGGCCGGACACACACCTTCTATGCCGGAGTTCAATGGCAACTCTCCAAGGGCATGGTGCTCGATACCCGCTATTTGGGCACCTTTGGCAGGGGACTGCAAGACTTCGGACAGGGATACGACGTAAGCTGGCCGCAGTGGGGCGCGTACCACTCTTTGTTGAAGTGTCCAGGGGCGGTCGCCACATCCGCGGCGAACCCGTTGGGCATTGGCGATATGACCGGTAAGACAATCGGCAGCGCCGGCGATGCCGCGGCCCTCTCTGCGCAGTGCGGAGCCACGGTGCCATTCCCCTATAGCGGTTTCTCAGGGCCGGCCCGTGCTGCCATTGCGCCTTATCCTCAACTGGCGGTAACCGGTGGCAAGCTCGAAATTGCCGGCAATACGGCCTATACCGCAGCCAGCAACTATAACTCCGTTGTTGCCGAGTTGAAGATCCGCAATGCCCACGGGCTCTACGTCAACTGGAGCTATACCCTCTCGAAGTACACATCCAACAGCACGTCGGTAGGCTGGGGCGCGCCCACCAACTTCTCGAATGTATGGGGCTCAAACCGGCAGAGTGGGAACGACAACACGATGTGGGTGGTGACGGATGACCAAAGGCAGTTGGCCAAAGGATACGCGACGTACGACCTGCCCCTGGGGTTACACCAGAAGTGGCTGAACCAGTCGCGGGCGGCGGACTACGTCGTGGGCGGCTGGAGCCTGGCCTATTATGGCGCCTACGGCACCGGCACGCCGATTGGTGGAATTGGTTCCCCCTACGGGTTGAATTATTACTTTGGGGGGAATCAAAGGGCCGCCTTCGCCAATGGCGCGAATGCCAACAACATCAGAAACCACTTCCAGAAAAACTTCAATCCTGCCAACACCATCGCCGCGGGTAATTCCGCCTTTGACCCAACCATTGTCCAAAGGAGCTCGAGTTGGTACTACAACAATGACAACTTCTTTGGCGACACGCCGCGCACCTTCAACAAGTGGCGCTGGAACCAGTTTCCGGCGGCGGAAAACATCAGCGTTGTAAAGCACTTCGGCATCGGGAAAGAAGGCCGCTATCAGGCCCAGTTGCGCGCGGAGTTTTACGACGCGTTTAACCGCCATTACTTCAACGGTCCGGATACCAACCCCAACAGCGGGACGTTCGGTTACGTAACGGGCGTCTCCTGGGCGCCGAATATGCAATATTCATCTCGCGTGGGCCAGCTCGCCGCGCGGTTCGAGTGGTAATCCTGATGAAATGATCCTTGGACGGGCGCCCAAAAGCGCCCGTCCTTTTCTCGAAGATCAAAAGTCAGGAACTGCCGAAATTCGGTCAACGTTTGACTGTAGGGAGCGTGTACACGATGGAGACGCTCGGACCCTGCCCAGCAATTCCAATAAAGGAAGGACCTTTCTTCGGGGATTCGAAGCTGGAGAAGCGGTCTTCATACCCCCTCCACGACTTTTCCTCCACATCGCTTTCTGATCCCATTCCGCAAGGATGACGACCCTAACGGTTTTATCAATTCATTCATACAAGGGTGAATCATGTCTGAGCTATCGCGCCGCAAAGTCATTCGGACCGCTATGTGTCTTTCCGCCGGCTACCTGCTAAAGGGGCCCAATCTGACGAGAGCGGCAATTTGTGCCGCGCCCGCCGGCGCCCCCTCGCTGCCAAAACCTTCTGCTTCGATTTCGCTCGACTCCGCTGCGGAAAGCGTGTTCGATTATTTGGTTTCAAACTCTACCTGTCAGCCGCCCGGCGTAGATTTCTGGAGAAACCCAAAGGATACAGGACTAACTCCGGACCAAAACGGCTGGCAAGGTACCCAGTCGATCCAGAGCGCCATCATCAACTACGAGGCCACCAGTCAACAGAGATATCTGAAGGTTGTCACAGAGTTTTCTGACTGGATCGAGCACACCTACAGCGGGAAAGACAACCTGGCGCTCTGTCAGACCTGGCCGGGGTGGGACCTGGTGAAGCATGAGTCGATCGGAAAGCCGCCTTCTCATTTCTCCATTTGGTGTGACGACTCCGGTTGGATCGTGAATCTGTACTTGCAGATTTATCAGTATGCCCGGAAAGAAAGATTCCTCGATGTCGCGTACGAAACCCTGATCAATCTGGACAAACAGTGGGCCGTTGACTTTCAACGGAATTCGCGCGGATTGATGTACTACGACCACCAGGATCGCTATTCCATTTACATGGCTGCTCAGATTATTGGCGCTCTTGGCATTTTTGATGCGCTGCGCGCTATTGACGCCCAGAAGGCAAAAACCTGCCTCGTGATCGCATCGAAGTACTACAACTTTGTTGAGAACTATCTCCACAGCACCGGCCGAGGACGATTGAACATCGCAGGGGCCGAATTCGGCGTTGCGCGGGATTTGTTCGAAGAAGAATGCAACTTTGGATTTGGTGACAAGACGCCGTCTTCTGACGCCAAATGCACACTGAAGCACGACCTGTTTACCTCGCCCCATATGATGATGACCGCAGCCTATGCAATGTTTGAGCAGGCGGAAAAGGCTGGAGGCGATATCAGCCAGGTCAATCCTGAATTCAGAGATTTCAGAGCCCGGGCTGTTCGGGCAGCGGATGCATTTACCCGCATCTATCCTGACGGCTATGTGGAAAAAGCAGCCAAGGGATCGGGCACGGTAGTGATGAACCTTTTCGACACCAACGTAAATGGCTTCGGGTGCTACTGGTGGGGCAAATTTGTTGTTCCTTTGAATCCAAAGCAGTACGGAGGGGTTATCCTTCGCACGGCGAGAGAGATCATCGACGAACAAGGCGCCGGCGACGTTTCGAGTCCATGCTGGAATTCGATTAGCTGCACCGCCGAGAATTCCCATTCACCGTTTGGAGACAAACCTGAGTGGGTAACCGTACGCCAAGCCGGAGCAGCAAGCATGATCGCTGCCGCAAGGTGGATTGAACAAATGTATCCTGCGCTGCGTCGCCTTGAAATTGCGGAGTCGCGTCAGCATTAGGTCCATTCGAGCGGGCGCGATTCGCCCTGATGCTGGAACGCCGACTTCGGCCAGCCGATAGATGTGGAACCTACCCCGCATGTACTTTGAGCTGAGAATGAGCTGTCGGCGACGGAAACGGTGGTGAGGAGATCCGCCCTTGAGGAGAAGTGTTTTTGGCGCGATTTGGTCAAGAAGCCATATCTCTGGCCCAGGAAGGTGGATCCAAATCCATTGCGGTCCGTGCACTGGAGGTCCGCTGCCTGCAGAAAAGTGATCGGAGCCAAGTGACCTTGCCGTCCTTGCGATTGACACGTCTCGAGACCAGCAGGCATGGCTAGCTTTCCGTAAAACTCGGCTAAGTTGCCGGGAGTTTTCTAGAGGCGAATGACTCAGTCTCATACGAGGGGACAAAAAGTAATGACCACGAGGCAAAAGGTAGTTGCGTTGGTTATGTTGGGCACTCTTGCCGGCGTTACCCTATCAGGAACTACGCAGCGTGTGAAAGAACCTGTCGATTACATTGCACCGAACATTGGCACCATCGGCCAGTTACTTTCCGCGACCATTCCGCTGGTTCAATATCCGCATGGCATGGCCAGCCTTGCCCCGGTTACAACGCCGGGGATTACGGACCGATATCTCGCAGACAAGATATTTGGTTTTCCAGCCGGGCCGGCGCTTCTGATGGCCTCCGAAGGACAGGTCAGTACTGTTCCCGATGATTTCGCATCGGAATTTGATCACGACTTTGAAGTGTCGACGCCTTATTACTACGAGGCAGATCTCCTCACCTGGGGAATCAAGGCTGAACTGACCGCGACGCCGGAATCGGCATATTACCGGTTCACTTATCCCGCCGGTAAACATTCGCAGCTCCTGTTGAGTCTCACAAAGAAGGCCAATCTGATTGTCTTTGGCGACAGCGAGGTCGGAGGTAGCGAGAGGGTCGATCCGCCGATTGGCCCGGCTCCGGAGACGGGAAAGGAAACGAGAGCATATTTTTATGCAGAGTTTTCGACGCCGCTGAGTTCCTGGCAAACTTTGAAAGATGGAAAGGTTGTGCACGATAAGGAAATATCCGGCGACCATGTCGAGTTCATCGCAGACCGAGCCACAACTCCTGGGGAGCAGGTCGGCGTTCGGGTTGGCCTCTCTTATATAAGTGTCGAACAGGCGCACCGTAACCTGGATCGGGAGATTCCTCGATGGGATTTCGACGGTGTCAAGGCCGCGGCCCGCACCGCCTGGAATCGAGCATTAGGCGCCATCCGGATCGAAGGTGGAAGCGATCGCCAGCGCACCATTTTCTACACCGCTCTTTACCGCTCGCTTGGCCGCATGACAGATATAACCGAGGATGGCCGTTACTTCAGCGGCTACGATCATGCCGTCCACGACGCGGATGGACACGACTTTTATGTCGACGACGGCTTGTGGGACACATACAGATCGCTGCATCCGCTCCAACTCCTTCTCAATGCGCATCAGCAGGAGGACATGGTTCGCTCGTATCTCTGCATGTATGAGCAAAGCGGATGGTTGCCTTCATTCCCCTCCGTGGCGGGGGAGCAAGCAGTAATGATCGGTCATCATGCGGCTCAGTTGATTCTTGACACGTTTGCCAAAGGCTATCACGACTTTGATGTCGATAAAGCGTACTCTGCCATGCGCAAGAACGCTACAGAGGCAACTATGATCCCATGGAGCCGCGGGCCGCTCACGAGCGTCGATCGGGTTTACTTGGATAAAGGGTTCTTTCCAGCCTTGGCATGGGGCGAGAAGGAGACCATACCGCAGGTTGGCTGGGAACGTCGCCAAGGGGTCTCCGTTACGATCGAAAACAGCTACGACGACTGGGCGGTTGCGCAGTTAGCCGGCGCGCTTGGCAAGGGGCAGGATGTCGCCTATTTCAAGAAGCTCGCGACGAATTATCAAAACGTCTTCGATCCCAGGATTGGTTTTATGGCCCCTCGCAGCGAAGATGGTGAATGGGTTGCGCATTTCGATCCAAAGCGAGGTGGCGGACTGGGCGGCCGCGATTATTTTACCGAGGTCGACGCATGGATTTATACCTTCGGAGTGCAACACGATGTCGCCGGTTTGATCCGGCTCTTTGGCGGTCGCGATCAATTCAATGCAAAGCTCGACCAACTGTTTGTCGAGCAGTATGGTAACTCGAAATATGAATTTCTCGGCCAGTTCCCTGATGCAACCGGCTTGATCGGCTTGTATGCGCAGGGCAACGAACCGAGCTTCCATATCCCCTATCTCTACGATTTTTCCGGGCAGCCATGGAAGACTCAGCGGCGAGTGCGCCAGCTCATGGATGTCTGGTACGGAGACGGTCCGCTGGGAATCCCAGGCGATGACGATGGCGGCGCAACGTCATCCTGGTATGTGTTGAGCGCCATGGGTTTCTATCCGGTCTGCCCCGGCAGTCCGGTCTATGAGATCGGCAGCCCTATTTTCGCCAAAACGGTCATTCGCATGGGCAACCGCAAGGAATTTACCATCGTCGCCAATCGCGTATCGGCTCAGAACAAGTACATCCAGTCAGCCACTCTGAATGGGAAGCCGCTTCGCAGGCCATGGTTTTTACACTCTGAAATTGACCATGGCGGAACTCTTGTTCTCGAAATGGGCGACCACCCCAACAAGCAGTGGGGAAGCGCTCTGGCAGATGCACCGCCGTCGATGTCGGGAGAAGCAATGAAATGAAGATAACGCGGCTGAAGATCATGGTTGGTCGTAATCATTCTCGCGGTCACGAGACGCTGATTCAGTTCATTCTCGTAATGCTCATCGCTGCGCCCAATCTTGCAGGGCACGCTCAAAAATCAAAGGACAAATTCGACACAATCCATGTCGGAGCATTCGATCCGGACGCGTGGAATGGCATTGTTTTCGACGGTACGGCTTATAACGAACGGCTTACGTTTGCGATCCGGGTGGGATCAAAGAGCGGATCGTTCATTGATGGAGATCGCGTCTTTGAAGCCGTAGACGCGGTAGGGCCCCATGCGCCGGATAGTTCCTACGCATCGGTGAGCTGGCGACACGCGCCGCAAACTTCGCCCATTACTCTGGAGTGGGCACGAGTTGACGAAACCACGGTTGTTGGCCGGCTGACTGCCCGCTCCGGAACACGCCTGGTGATCGAGGCGTATTCTCCCTTTGAAGCATCGTCCACGGCACTGTTCCATACAGGGGCAGACAAGAGCGAGATTGACGGCGCGCATTACATCGACGGCCACATTGGCACCGCCGCCCGTTTCCTTGTGCGAGCCGATCGTCCTCTTCTTGGGGCTGCGACCTTTCATGACGTGGCGCAGATTCGAGCACTGATGGATGCGGGCGATTTGACAAATGCAAACAGCCAGCACGCCGTCACGTCGGACACAGAAGCCGATCGAATCGGCGACGCTGAGCTCAATGGCGCGGCCGGCATTGAGATTGAAGGACAAGACGGCTCGCGGGTCCATTTTGTGGCTGCGGCGGGTTGGGATTCGCTGCAATTGTCCAACCGGGCAAAGGACCTGTTAGCTCCTGGCAGAATCGACGAGATCCTGGAGCACAATGCCAGGCGGTACGAAGAGTCGCGGCCGCATGTCGAGGGGCTATTCAGTGGTGCGGCCGATCCAATCGGCAACACAATGTTTTGGAACACGCTCTATGTGCCGTCCCTCGATCTCGAATTTCCAAGCATCAGTCGCAGATGGGCACATATCTTCGGCGGGTGGGTGGTTGGCGAGTGGGATTGTTTCTTTGGAGCTTTGCTGACGAACTTGGAGGACGCGGATCAGAGCTCAGCCGCGGTGCGTGCGATTCTGGGGTCGCAAAGTCCTGATGGCGTTGTACCAAATGTGGTGGGTGGATCGGGCTCAAGCCCCGATCGCTCTCAGCCCCCTGTTGGTTCCTATGTTGTGTGGAAGAACTACGAGAAGAATCGGGACCTGAATCTTCTTGAGTGGGCCTACCCTCGGCTGAAACGATGGCACGAGTGGTGGTTTCGCGACCGCGGTGATGGGCAACCCGAGAGAGATGGAAACCGCGATGGACTGCTCGAGTGGGGCAGCGACCGAGGATCTCTGCCTGCACTAGGTGGGCGGGGCAATCTCCAGACCGCCAAATACGAAAGCGGCATGGACGACAGCCCAATGTACGATGACGTCCGCTTCGATCCGGGCACCTACACGATGGATCTTGACGATGTCGGATTGAGCGCTCTCTATGCGCTCGATTCAGAATGCATGGGGGAAATTGCTGAAATCCTGGGCAAGCCGGAAGACCAGCGGGTTTTCGCCGCTGACTACGGATAAAACAAGCGACCCAGAAGTTGTGGAACGACGAGGACGGCATATTCGAAAACCGTTACTGGGACGGCCGATTCTCAAGACGCCTCTCGCCGACTAACTTCTATCCGTTGATTGCCGGTGTGGCGACTCCACAACAAGCAGAACGAATGATCAAAGGCCACCTGCTGAATCCGGATGAATTCTGGGGGCAGTACGTCATTCCGACAATCTCGCGAAATGACCCAGCGTTCAAGGAGCAATACTACTGGCGCGGCGATATTTGGGGTCCGACAAATTACCTGGTCTACGAAGGGCTCAATCGCTACGGTCAGGATGGGACAGCACTCGAATTCGCAGAGAAAAGCTATGACCTGTTTGAGAGCGATTGGCAGAGAAACCAGCACAGCGATGAAAACTACTCCCCATGGGGTGGAACCGCCGGCGGAGATCCTCACTACACATGGGGAACACTATTGTGCCTCATTCCGCTGGAACAGTTTATTGATGAAACTCCCTGGGATGGGCTGAGATTCGGCGCCTTGAATCCTCCCAAAGAGGCGGTTCTTTCGAATGTTCGATGGGACCGCCATCAATACAGAGTCATGATCGGACCGAATCGAACGGCAATCGAACGTGACGGCAAAATGGAAATTGAAGCGAACGCGGGAGTGGTGTTCCGGGACTACCGTTCGGAGTCCGTCTCGTTATCGTTCAATATCGACACCGTCAGGCCAGCCAATGTGACGATCCACGATTTTGCGGGCAGGCCAACGACGATGACGGTTGATGGCCGCGCCACAAAACCCGCTATGGAAGAAGGCGGGGCAATCATCGTGACGATTCCTGCAGGCAAGCACAGTTTCGTTGGAACCTGGAATCAACCGAAGGAGCACAACGAGAGTCATTGAGTCGAGAGGCAGGCGCTCGACTGGCTTCACCGCGGGTGCTGCGTTTCTCGCTCTTTGCGGCAAAGGACTGAGCCCCAACGCCCGAGGGCTAACGAACTGACGCACGACGGAATTCGAGGAGCATCCAATGCGTAAGACAATTCGGGTAATCGATCTCATCGTTTCGGTTGCAACGATTGCACTTGTGCCGCAAGCCGGGGCGCAATTGATTGGCGTAACTTCCCCGGACTATCGGTCCGACGTGCATGGAACCGCGACCATCCACGTCAGCGCACCGGGTTATCGCAGTCCTCTCCAAGTAAAAAGCTGGCTGCCTGGCGGCAAGTACGGCACTGATTCGAATGTTGCCGCTGTTCCGCTTGATAGCAAAGGAACGGGGGCTTTCGACTTTCAAGCGGACCGGTATCCGCATGGACCAGTTACCGTGCGCATTGCCGGAACACGTCTTGCTGACGGCTACGTCGATACCTGCTATCTTCAGCTCTACAACACAGGTGGAATCGTCTGGAACGAAGGCGTCCCTAAAACAAGCCCACCTGGAGCGGCCGGCATGTCACTTGTGTTCGAGGACGACTTTGATGGTCCTCTTTCGATTTCCCGCACGGGCTTTGGAAAACGATACGGAGCCCATAAGCCCGACGGTCTCGATTTCAGCCAGATTCCGTTTGCCGATCCTGCGCCAGACGGACCGTTCTACCAGCGGGACTCCTACCTAATCATCCGCGCCGATGGATTGCGTAACACGACTGGGTTGATCTCTTCGGTGAATTCGCGGGACGGCACGGGACTTACAGTGAAGGCCCCCTATTATATGGAGTGCCGCTTCATCGCGCCCGATGCGATTGGCAACTGGCCTGCGTGGTGGACAATGACCGATGAATATAAAGACGGAAAGTGGGGCGACAAGAGTGATGAGTTAGATATCATCGAGGGTTATGGAGGCGATGGTCCCAAGAGTCCCAATGCGCCTACAACCTATATGGTTACTCCACATATGTGGGGATATCAATCCGCTGGTATCGTTGATAAGGCAAATCCTATCGATATGCGAAAATCCGGCGCAGGCGGCGGATGGGCGGATACGCCTCACACCTACGGGTTGCTCGTAAAGCCAGACCAATTCGTATTCTATCTCGATGACGTCGAAGTGCTGCGAGTGCCTGCTTCGCCTCTTGCTGTCAAGGACCCAACTTATTTCATGGTCAATCTGGCGACTGGAGGCGGGTGGCCCAGCGATCTGTCCCGTTACGGCAACATTGTGGACATGTATGTGGATTACATCAGGGTTTATCACTAGAAGTTCGCTGCGGGCACGGCCATTTCTAAATTGACTTGCTGGTAAAGGAAGATGGTGAGAAAAAAGAACTGGCGAATCGTGGATAAGGGGTACGGGGCCAGCCTTCGAGTGTGTGGCCTGTCCCTCGGATCAATGCTGTTCATCGGCTGTGCCTATGGCCAAGGCATTACTGGCCGGTGGGTTACCTATGGCAAGGAATTGTGGAATGGCCAGCGCGAACAGGCAGTGATTGTGCTGAATAAGCAAGGAAGCCAGATCTCGGGAACCTTTGAGAGTCTGACCGGAAAAACAAACATACACGGAACAATGGTCGGAAAACACTTCGAAATCTTTGCATGGGACCAAAGAACGCCTTCTCTCATTGGAGATGTGGCTGACGAAGAACTGAAGGGGCTGATGTTCGGGCGCCCTTTCATTGCAAAGGTTGCATTACCGCAAGACGAGATTCCAAAGGTTGAATACATCGCACCCCCACCGCTTCACAAGCTGCCATACAACGGACTTGCCAAGACTCCTCCGATGGGATGGAATAGCTGGAATTACTTCGGGGAGAATGTAAGCGAGGCAGATATTCGGGCTGCAGCCGATGCGCTGGTTTCGAGCGGGATGCGGGATGCCGGCTACATCTATGTCAATATCGACGGGACCTGGGAAGGCAGTCGCGATAGCGAGGGACATCTGCTGCCAAACAAGAAGTTCAAGGACATAGCAGCGCTTGCCGACTATGTTCACTCAAAGGGATTGAAAATCGGCATCTATTCGTCGCCGGGACCTTATGATTGCGCGGGATATCCAACCAGCTATGGTCACGAGCAGCAAGATGCGGATACGTTCGCGAAATGGGGCATCGACTACCTTAAATACGACTGGTGCAGTGCAGAAAAGATCTACCGGGACGACCAGATCCGCACAGTCTACCAGAGGATGGGAGATGCCCTTGAGGCCAGCGGCCGGGGGATTGTTTACAGCCTATGCGAATACGGCAGAGATGATGTTGAAAATTGGGGCGCCGACGTCAGTGGCAATCTGTGGCGCACAACCGACGATATCCGCGACACCTGGGACAGCATGATCGGCAATCTCGACAAGCAGGCGGCGTTCGCTCGCTTTGCCGGTCCGGGACATTGGAATGATCCAGACATGCTTGAGATCGGTAACGGCGGCATGACTCGTGATGAATACCGCACGCAAATGAGTCTATGGGCCACCGTGGCCGCTCCGTTGCTGGCCGGCAACGATCTCCAAAAGATGACAGAGGAGACGAAGGCCACCCTCTTGAACAAAGAAGTGATCGCGGTTGATCAGGACCCGTTGGGCAAACAGGCCTCCCCTATGCGAACGGGAAATCTCGAGACGTGGATCAAGCCGTTGGCAGATGGAGGAGTTGCCGTAGCGGTAGTTAACTTGGGACCGTCGGAAGCGACTGCGACGATCAGCACCAGTGATCTTCAGCTTCATGAAAGCCCGGCGCACGCACGTAACCTGTGGACGCATGAGGAAGTGCAGTTCCAGGCAGGGAAGTATTCAGCTCAGGTGGCGTCACATGCCACTCTCCTGTTGCGGGTCTTTTTGGCGGCGACTTCTCCGCCGCCGCACGGACTTTCGTCCACGTTCTGAAGTGCGAAGCAGGTGAAAGGAGATCTGAACGGGAGGCAATTCAGAACGATACAAAAACAAATCGCCACAAGGGAGCTATTCTAGACGTGTTGGCTCGGAACGCGAAATCGCCGTGTGCATCGCGATGATGAGAGTTTTGCCAGTGCCGACGACCTCCGGCAGAGAGATATCAGGTGCGGCTTTTGAGTTCAGTGAGGGAGTTCCGGGTAACAACGTCATGAGCGATCGCATCAGCCGCCGCGGCTTCGTCAAGATGGGAGCAGCTACGGCTCTCAGTCGTGGGATTGCGTTCGCCGTTCCGCCGACGCCGGAAGAGATCTTCAGCGACCGAACCAAAGAAGCCGGAATCGATTTTGTTCATTTCAACGGGATGTCGGGGTCTCATTTTTATCCGGAAACGATGGGGTCGGGCGTTGCGCTTTTCGACTACGACAACGACGGCGACCTCGACATGTTCATTGTCCAGGGCGCAATGTTGGGACCCGTGGACGTGAGCAAGGCCGTATTTCATCCCCAGTTGCCGCTGCGTGGCCGGCTTTACCGCAATGATTCTGTCCACAATGCCGATGGCACTTGCACGCTCAAGTTCGTTGACGTCACGGAAGAAAGCGGGATCAGGGCCCAGGGATATGGCATGGGAGTTACGGCTGCGGACTTCAACAATGACGGATGGGTCGATCTCTACATCACGAATTTCGGCCACAATCAAATGTGGCGCAACAACGGGGACGGCACATTCACCGATGTCACCACAGAATCCGGCACCGACGTTCCGGGTTGGAGCATCTGTGCTGCCTTCGTCGATTATGACCGGGATGGCTGGCTCGACCTTTTCGTTGCCAACTACATAGATTTCAGGTTCACCCATTTGACGAGGTGCTCCTCGCCGAGCGGAGCGGTAGATTATTGCAGTCCTCTGGAGTACAACCCAATACCCAATCGCCTGTTCCGCAACCGGCGCGATGGCACGTTTGAAGACGTGACCACACGTTCGGGAATCGGCGGCGAGTTTAATGGTGCCATGGGAGTCGTCTGCGCGGATTTCAATGGCGACGGCTGGCCTGACATCTTCGTCTCCGATGATTTTCGCCCCAATCAACTGTGGATCAACCAGCACGATGGAACCTTCAAGAACGACGCGCTGATAGCGGGCTGCGCTCTGGATCGAGATGGAAATCCGCAATCCAGCATGGGCGTCGATGCCGGAGATCTGCTGGGCCGCGGCTTTGAGGATCTGGTCGTGCCTACTATGGCCGGGCAACACGCCGACCTGTATTCCAACGACGGTAAGGGATCGTTTGACGATATGTCTTACGAGAGCGGCATCGCTCTCGCCACCCGGCGCGATACAGGATTCAGTGTAGGCATGCTTGACTACGATAACGACGGCTGGTTGGATCTGTTTATAGTCAACGGAGCGGTGAGAATTATTGAAGAGCAAGCCCGGAAGGGCAGCCTGTACCCGTATGCCCAATCCAACCTCCTGTTGCACAACAACGGCAAAGGACGATTTGAGGACGTCAGCAGTCGTGCCGGAAGCGCGTTTTCGCGTTTGGAAGTGGGCCGCGGCGCGGCGTTTGGCGATATCGACAACGACGGAGGCATCGATGTCGTGGTGGTAAACAACAGCGGGCCCGCACGTCTGCTTATGAATAACGTGGGGCATCGCAAGCCGTGGATCGGATTCCGGATGGTCGGAGACAAATATCATCGCGACATGCTTGGCACGCGCGTGGCTGTTTTTCGGCGAGACGCGCCCACGCTGTGGCGGCGCGTCCACACCGACGGCAGTTATTGTTCCTCAAGCGATCCGCGTGTCTTGTTCGGGCTTGGTGATGCGCCGGAAATCACCAAGGTTCAGGCCCACTGGGTCAGCGGACGAGTCGAAGAATGGACCGGCCTGCCGTTGCGGAAATACACTACGCTGCGTGAGGGCAGCGGCACCGCGAGATCCGCGCTATGATCAGGGCTCGATATGCGATGGTTGTGACACTGTTCGCGGGAATTGCGGCGAGCATTGCCATGAATTCGGACTTCTCCGCAGCGCAGAACGCGCCTGCTCGTGCTGCGAGTGGCCAAGTGGATATGCTGGAGGTTCCTCAACCGGACCTTACAGGCGTAGACCCCTTCGTGCAGGAACAAATCCGCGCCTCGCAGATCGCATTGGCGGCCACTCTGGCACACGCCGATGCTTCTCGCGCCCGCCGGGCCGAGGCTTTCGGCAACCTCGGGCAGATTTACCAGGCCTACGGCTTTGAAGATGCTGCGCTGTCTTGCTATGCCAACGCCGCGCGGCTTGATCCTGAGTCCTTCCGCTGGTTTTACTACTCCGGCTATCTGCGCCAAACGAACGGCGATACCGAGGCGGCGGTAAGCGACTACCAGCACGCCCTCGCTCTCCAGCCAACCAATAATCCGGCTCTGTTGCGTTTGGGAAACGTGGAACTCACCCTGGATCACCTCGATGCGGCCAGGCAGTGGTTCACCAAAGCAATGGCTCAGCGAGATTCCTCCGCAGCCGCATTGATCGGATTGGGCAAGGTCGCATTACGCGAGCATCAGTACGCGGCCGCCCTGAAGTATTTCACCGAAGCTCTGACCCGTGAGCCTCAGGCTTCCAGCATTCACTATCAACTTGCCATGACTTACCGCGGTCTGGGCGATCTTGCTCGCATGCAGGAGCAACTGCAGGCTCGCGGCGACGTGGAACCCACGATTCAGGATCCCTTGCTGGACGAGATCAACGTCCTGAAACAAGGCAAGTTCGGTTTGCTGGAACGTGCCGGAACTGCCATGCGCGACAATCGCTTCGCCGACGCGCTTACCGCCTATCGCCAGATGGTCAGCCTCGACCCTTCCGATCCGATCACTTACAAGTACATGGGACTTGCCCTGGCCAGATCAGGCAAGCCTGACGAAGCGCTGAAGGAATATGCGCACTCTTTAGATCTCGACCCGAACAATGCCACCGTGCACTACGACATTGGGGTGTTGCTGATTGAAACCAAAAAGGAGGCCGAGGCTATCTCCCATTTTCAGCGGGCGCTCAATTTGGATCCCGGACTAGTGGCGGCTCACTTTCAACTGGCCAATCTTCTCATGCGCGAGAGAAAGGACGCCGACGCCGAGCACGAATATGGAGTCGTGGCCGCGCTTGAACCCCAGAATGGATTGGCCCGTTTGATGCAGGCGATGGCCGCGGTTCACTCGGGGTCGTACGCGCGGGCGCGGGCCCTGCTCGAGGATGCCGCTGCAGCATTTCCCACTGATGCAGACATCGCGAACTCGCTGGCAAGGCTGCTTGCGGCAGCGCCAGACCGGGCAGTTCGCGATCAAAGCCGCGCGCTGAGCATCGTCCAGAACCTCGTGAACAATCAGCAGGGTGACGCCTTGGAAGTCGGAATCACTCTGGCCATGGCTCTCGCGGCGGCCGGACGCTTCCATGAAGCCGCCGGGTATCAACAAGCGATCATTCAGCAACTGGAGTCTTCGCGACAATTCGATCTCGCACGCGTCTTGCGCCCGAACCTGGCTCGATACCAGCAGGGCAAAACCTGCCAAGTGCCCTGGGCCGGCGACGATCCCATTTTTGCGCCGGTTCCCAGTGAAGTTCCGCTCCCGGTGGAACCGAAAGCAATGGCTACGCGTCCTTGACTCGATCTCACGGTGCGAGGAACGACTTGTATAGTTTCGGCAAAGCGTCCCGTAGTGCGGTCTGGTTCGCTTCCGGGTCCCCGCGATCGTATAAGCGGAAGTTAGTGGAAGCAGAGGTCGGAGAACATTCGAAGTTTCCATCTCCTCTTACTTCCATATGGCACGGAGTGAAGTTATTCTGCAGGATCGAGTCTCCCTCTTGAATTGATTTGGCGGGAATAATCTCGTAAGAACCATCGGCATGCTTGACTAGTTTGCGATGGCTTGCTTCGATCCAAATCGCAGTCTCCCACACGTTGTGTGGCTTCTTGAGCGCTTCGGCCGCGGCCGTGTTCTCGGCAGCGGAAAGTCCAAAATCGATCGCCTTCAGGAAATCGAGCCGGTTGGCGCCCCCAAAGACAAATCCAAGGTAGCGCTGGAGCTTTGGATTCATCTGCTGGACAAATTCGAGATTCGGCATCAACCAATACGAATCATGCGGATCGAGTTTATCGGCGCCATATCTCTGAGCGCATGGATAGAGCGCGATGGGGAGATCGGAACGTAGCATTCTAATAAATGCCAGCGGGTCCAAATCGACATTCCATTCCCGATTGAACTTTGGCCCGTCACAGACGCACGGGTGATCGACAAAAGGAACTGACTTAAGGTCCGCATACACGGTGCCTGCACTGATGTGAATAGCGGCAACTTTGGAGCGAAACAAAGCTGGATCGCGATTATAGGCAACTGCAATCGGACGCAGCGAACCAAAGGACAATATCGTGACCGGGTCCGGGCTGTCACGAAGCGTTTGCAACAACAGCTTGACACCCTGTTGCTCATAGGCCGGAGCGTCAAGCATCTTGTCGTCGAGAGATCTCATTTTTTCAAATGGACCAACGGCAAAGGGAACGTTCCTGTCGAAGATGTAATTGAGCTGTTCGACCGCGATGATGCCGGGGTCGCGTGTCCAGGCCTTTCGCTCGGTTTGCGTGATGTCAAGAATGACTGCCTTCAGATCGATCTCAGGCAAACCGTACGCAGTCACCAGGTCGAAGTTGTCGCCCCAGTCGGATGCCGGGATGTACATGTCAGTCACGTCGATAACTGGAATCCGCTTGGTTGTGCTGTTCTTCCGGGATTCAGCGTTCGCTGAATGAAAAGACTGGCCCACCGCGATGACCACGAGGAGCGTGACGATAGCACAATGGACGACGACAGCACGAGAAAATTTCATCAGATCAGCCTATCTCAATCTCTGCTCAAGACGAGCAGCGGTTGCTCAACTCACTTTCGAAGCATCCAGCGGAATGGTTCCCCTGGACCACCTTCGCCGATCAGACTGATGGCTCCATTAGCGTCGAACTTCGCGGTGTGCTGAATTCCGTTTACTTCAACCATCGTGATCTGCTCGGCCTCCTTCTGAGGCAATCTTATTGTGATGGACCACTTACCCTTTTGGGCGAACGGTGCATACCAGCCTTCATAACGATCGTTCAGTTTCACCACCCCAAGCAGTGGAGAATCAAATCGATAGGTTTTGAGAGGAATTGTCGGCGCAAGTTCCACGCCCTCGCTCGTAAACTCGACTCCCAGAAGCTTGGGAATCGTATATAGCGGCCACGCATGAGGGTGCATATTCATGACTGGGAAGTCCGTCCATCCCGCGTCATCCAAAATGTTGAGTGGCCCTTTCTGTCCCTTCTGTAGAATAATTGTGTCACTCAGCATCGTCCCGCCTGGATAGTCGTTCAATACTGAATTCAGTGTGTCGGGGCCACTCCAGGTTCCGTACCAGATTTCCGGATAGACCTCAGCATGCCTGGCAAATGAGTTCTTTTTCCACTCGTCCCAAGCCATCGCGCCATCAATGCGTGCAAGTGCCCATATCAATTGGCCGTTAAACGAAGGCCAAACACCGCCGTCTTGCGAAGTGCCTATTCTTGCTCCCATCTCCTCCGCCGTGCGATCTCCCCGGCTAACTTGCATGGCGCCGATTGGCGAGGGCTGGCGAAGCAAATCGTCAATAGATCGGACTAATTCGCGAGCCTGTTCGGGACTCGTCACTCGTCCGATAATTGTCCATGGCTGCGGCTCTATCCACAAGCTGTTCTCGCCCACCCATCCTAGCGTAGGACCTAGCCAGGCCCGACGGAACCATCTTCCTGTCCATTGCGCCCGCGTCGCCGATCGTTGTGCCTCGGCCCGCGAAATGGCGTCGGCTGCCAATTCGTTGCTCTCGCCTGCGAACGTCAGCATTTTCGCGTAGAAATCGAACACGTAGGCAGCCATCGCGGAATTAAAAGTGCTCTCGCCCGTGCGAAGACATTCACCACGCAGTTTTGGCGGAACGTGCTCACCAACGATGGCATCCGACAAATCATCCATCAACATGCGCATGATCCCGTGTTGGCCCACGCCCACATCATTCACCATGTGCGTGTAACATCGCGCCAGCAGATTGCGAACAGATTCCTTCCTTGCTTCAGGCCCATAGAGGGGATAGGTCGGGATTTCCTCACTGAGGAAGGAAGTATCGCGCGTGGCCAACACGTACTCGCTGGCAACCCATAGCACCCACAATGGCAAATCGCTGGCATTATCGACATCACCCGGCATGGTCATCCCGTAGCCAATAATTCCATAGGGAATCGATCCGTCCGCACGCACTTCTTTCAGCGTGTAGCGCAAGATCTCTCTGACAACCTGCGGATTGCTGAAGACGAAAGGTAAAACATGTTGTAACGGGTCTCTGGCCGCACCTTGAAAACCTATGAGGTACTGGTAGACATGTCCCTGAGAGAGAATATGCTCCTGGAAGAAACTATCGTATGTCAGGTTGCTGCGCAGATAATAGTGGTCCCACGTGAGTTCGCGTCCAACCCATGGCTCTTCGCTCGTGGAGAAGTGCATGCCGTCGTTCTTCCACTTTTCGCTCGACTGTGCCCATAAAGAGGACGGGGTCTTTCGATAGCTGTCTATTAATGAAGCTGCATTCGTACCTTGAGGAACATATCCATATAAGAAGTAAAGCGTCCGGCTCTCTCCGGGCTTGAGTGTGATCCTGCGTTCCAGGAGCAAAGCGGCTTCAGGTCCATGCACATTCAGATCTGTGTCCAGTTCGTGGGCCAGGCCCTTCGGATTACTCACACCGCCTGACCCGAAGAATGCCTTGCCATTGGCAGAAAATCTGTCCGCCGGACCATCCAAGGACGCGAGAAACGTCGACGGGGGGTCGAGATCCTCCAGGCGAGAGCTTCCTGCACCAGGATCCTGAAGGGGCTTTCCCATGTGCGATAGCACCTCTCTCCACGCTTGTTCATCCGATGACGTCCGCCCCAGGAAGCGCTTCTGCTCCAAGAGAAAACGATTGCCATCGCGAATTTGGACGTCGTGCGCGAATCGTTCGTTAAAATCCCGCCGCAGGTCCTGCGTCAGGCTTGTTTTTCCAATGGTCCTGGCCTGCATATAAGAGCGGTATGAGAACTGGTAAGGCTGACATCCCCAGTACTCGATCCATCTCAGGTTTGCTTCACGATCACTTCGGTTCGTCACGCGCACTTGAGATACCAGCACCGGATCATCTCCGAAAGGAGCAAAAATGACCTGATCGACTGCGAATTTGGTACAGCCAACTTGCTTCCGCACATAACCAATGCCGAACGTCCGATCAAAGGTTCCGGCATTGCCCGGATAATACGTGCTGAGGAAACTATCGCCATCCGTCAGGAAGCCTATGCCGCCGCCATATTGGCCTCGTTCCGGACAAAAGTCGTTCAGGAACTTCGGTGCGCCTTCATCTTGGCGGACTTGTACATAGCCGTAGTTCGACACAACCGCAACAAGCCGATCGTTTCCGACCTGATGCATTTGGTTAGTAGGCGAAAGGAATGCTGGATCAATTGGTGTGACTGCGGCAGGATCCTTGGTCTGATCGCAGGTGTAATGGAAAGCGGGCAGGTCGAATTCGTCGGTAACCCACTCCCCGAAATGCCCGCTTCCGTAGGCTTTGGTCCTGGCTCCCTCTGAGTTCCCGCCGACAGTGCGAATCGCCCTTAGCACATCAGGAGTAATGGGAAGGCTCGAAACAAAACCTCCCAAGGCGCTTAGAAATGCTCTGCGGTCAAGAATGTCCTGCATTACTCCTCCGAGACAAATTCAAAAGGCTTTTTTGACTTGTAACCGTAACTCGATTCAAAGAACGCCTACGCAGGCTCAATGCGCCAGACAGCAACACCACCGCCGGGAGTTCTGTCTCGCTGAATGACGCAGCTCCACCCATCCAGTTGCGATGGTGTCGCGGTAGTTGTATGTCTTTGCGGCCAGAGTGACGTGATTGTGTAAGTTGCGTGGCCATCCATCCCGGCATTTTTCAGTGGGATATTCATTACAACCTTCACGTCCTTCTCGGTGTTGCGGTTCGCGGCAACTACAATCGCCTTCTTTTGGGCCCAGCGCATATACGGAACTGGAATGGCAGTGTCGCACTTGCAGGGCACGGCGCAGAGGTTGGGACGAACACGATCCATCGACGGCGCAAACACATCTCTTTCCTCGCCGCGGAGCGCGATCATCGATTTGACGTCCTGAAGCATCGACCGGTGCGGTTCGCGATTCGACTCCTCCCAATCAAGTTGCGCTCCGTACAGCCAGCGCCCTTTGCCAGGCTCTGCACCACTATACAGATAGGGTGAAAGGCCCGGCAGTGGCTGAAATGTCGCATCGAATTCTTCACCGGAAAAGAAGATTGGGATGGTTGGCGTGAACAGGAAAGAGTACCCGAATCGCGCCCGGCTGCCTTGCGCCGTAAACGGATTGGCATTCGCCGGGAAGCCCTCCCAACCATTGTCATGACAACTCAAGAGCGCCGAAGGATATGCCGCGGCCAAAGTAGCCAGAAAGAGATGAACAGGAGTGCCGGTCGAACTCCCTGTAGCGTTACCCTGAACGATTCCAAGTTGGCGTATTTCACCGAGGGGGTGGAGCTGCCAGGTCTGTCCCAGGTCATCCCGCACAGTAATGTTCTCGATGGGACGATTACCGACATTCTCAACCACGAGCTCAATGTCGGCGATTCCATCAGGCATAGGTTTGCGCTCCAGGAATCGCCGCGGCACAATGTCGGTCGTGAGGCCGGTGAGCAGAACTTTCAGCTTGCCCGGTTCTCGCACGGACCCTGAGACAGTGCTTCCATCATCGCTGTATTGAACCTCGACGCGGTAGTCGCCCGATTCACCGAATTTCCGGCTATACACACCGGGGACATCGTTGCCAAAGTCGACATCGTTTGTTTCACTCTTGACCGGATCAGGCCTTGCGGCGGAGGGAATGAGCAAGCCTTTCTGAGTAAAATCAGTCACTCCTTCAGTGGCCGAATTGACTTCTTCGAATATGACGATCGGATGGCCGAGAGCGGCCGAGTTCCGCCGAATTCTCGCCCACAGGTCGGGCCGATAGATATCGACATCCAGACGGAAACCGTCGATCCCATAATTGGCCACGAAGTCTGTGTAGAGTTTGACCCACCAGTCGTCGAGATCGGGATGTCCGCCTGCCCAGTCGAAGTCGTCCATACCCCAGCTGCTTCCGCGAAACCAATCAGGATGATCGCGGATCACCGGACTTCCCTTCATCAGGCCATGCGTAATAGTGTCCAGAAAAATCCGAATGCCATTGCGATGAGCCTCATCAATCAATTCCTTGAATTGCGATTGGGTGCCAAGGGAAGGGTCGAATTTCCCCGGCTCGATGACAGCATACTGGGTCCAGATGTTGTAAAAATGATGCGCATCGCAAAGCGAATAGCCGGCCAGCCAGATTCCCGTGATTCCCAACTCCCGAAGATACGGGAGTTTTTCTCTCAAGCTGTTGAAGTTCCCCGTGCCCGCTCCTGATGGTGATGTGAATCCCTTCGGCGCGATTTCATAAATGACGAGGTCTTTCGCCCATCCGGGCGCCGGCGGCTGCGCGGTGCCGCTTTGTCCGGTTGTTTCACTGCTGACGGGGCCGGCGCTCGCAGCAGAGGAACCGGCCGCGGCGACATAGAGCGAACAGCAAACTCCGTTGACGATGAACCTGCGTCTTGTGATTCCCTGCAAACTGCGATCCAAGGCATCCATTGTCTTATCCAACTTGCGTCTTCCAGTCTGGTGAGAGTCGGCCAATTGTCCTGTGCCGAATGAAAATTGAACCTGCGGCAGGTTTCCGCCCGGTCTATTCCAGTGCGGATTCTTTTGCATCCAGCTTGGTCACGCTTACCTTCCTGACCAAATAGTCGCCCAGATCGAAGCGGAAGTTGAGTACCCATTTGCTGACAAACTCCGCATCATCGATTTTCCAGTGGGCGACATGCCATCTCTTGTCATCCGGTATATCAAAGGCCGGAAACTTCTTGAAGCCGGTGGTCGATTCGTACTCGAGAATCAGTTTTGCAGGGCGGTTTTCAGGGGTGCGACGAACGACGGCTGTGATCTTAATAGCGCCGGCGGTGTAGGAGAGAAAGTTCGGGTCGACGATGAATACAGGCCCACCAGCCACGCTCCCCGATCGGGCTGAGCCCCCATAAGCGACCACGTCGGCCTGGAGCCCGTCGCCCTGTTGGGGGTGTAAGCCTTTGGCTACGACGGAACGGTTCATTAAGACAAATACAGTCTTGGCGCCGGTATAGTCTCCATTCCACGGAAAGGAACGGTGCTTGTTCTTCTCCGCGAGCGAAACGAGATTTTCCGGAACGCCCTCTACCAGAATCGGAGACGAGGAAAGGTTGCAGGAGCGTGCCGAAGAGAGGCGTGCGGTCAGGGGGTCGACGATTTGAACCTCCTGCGCAAACGCCAGGAAGTCAGTGGTGCGTCCAGGCGCCCAAGCCACCATCACCGGCTTCCCCGACGACCGAAAGAGAAATGCGTCATCGCGTCCGTTGAAAGTGACCCAACCCAAATACTCGGGATTGTCCCCTAGGGATTTGATCATCTGCGCCATTGCCGTGTAGGAGGGACGTGGATGGCTTTTCTCGTCTAGCAGACCCATAGGGCCGCTGTCGCCGTCGATGCCTTCAAACCAGTTCATGACAGACACACCTTCGGCGATGCCCATCGTATAGGCCTTGACCAATGCCTGCGCCTGCAGTTCGGGGCTCTTTCCTGCGTCGTAACCCATCTCGGTGAACCAAACCGGGACATCTTTGCGAGGCAGGTCCTGGGACGCCAACATTTTTCTGAGGGTTGGAACAATGTGCATGTAAACAGGCTCTATCCCCCAATGGTCGGTCACGCTGCCCAGCGTCTCATAGGGATGAAGCGTGATGTAATCGAAGTGGTCTTTTGCACCGCCTCGAATTGCTTGCTCCAAGTAATTCAGGTTGACGGATTGCGCTGCCATGCCCACCTGGCTTGTCGGATCGGCCGCTTTCACGGCCTCGTAGGTTGCCGCCATCAGCCGGCCATATTCATACGGCGGCGCGTTGTTGGTTCCATTAGGAGGCTCATTCCACACCTCCCAGTACCTGATGCGGCCTTTGGCATGCTTGACAGTTTCAAAGACATATTTCGACCAGGCTTCGAGGTCATGACTGGGAAATCCGCCTTCGGGATCTTTGGTATCCCATTTCACTCCACCATAGAGCAGTCCCCAGCACTCCATGTGATGATCCGCAAGGTAGTTCAATTGCTCGTCCAATTGCAGCCAGTTCCACTCTCCTTCCTCCGGCTCGACATCAGACCACAGCGTGCGGCAGGCCCGCATGTTGCGGATACCAATGGCCGCCATCTGTGGAATCCACTTGGATAGATCTCTTGATGTGTGGTCGTCTGCTCCGATACCGAATACAGCCAGGGGCTTTCCATCGGTGCCGACTTGCTGCCCGCTAGCCCGCTCAAAGACCGCGAGCCAAGTGAAGCACGTAACCAGAAGACACGTTCCAATCGTGATTAGATGCGAAAGTCTGAACAAATGTCCTCCTGCGAAAAGATGCAGCCGGGTGCGCCAGTTGATCCAAACGATTCAAATGCTTTTTGAGAGATGGTCGCTAGTGATTCAACACTGCCGCTCACCTGTCCGACGCGATTGAAGGAGTCTGCATCTGCCTGATCACTTTCAATACCATGTGTTGGCGTCGCCATACAACCTGTGCGAGATCGCTGCATACGCCGGACCGTTGAATCCCGAAGAAGGATAGGAAACCCCCGTGCGATTTCTCAGCCGGCTTATGAGCCCGGCGTTTCACACGACAGAGAATAGTTGAGTGACCATTCAAGCGGTAAGTTTCCGCCATGTTTCAATCGGTTTCAGCTTCCGTTAAACTGTGAACTGCCTGAAATCATATGCTCATAGGTCACTTGTTACGCCAGACGTTAAAGGAACGCCGCGTAATTCAGCGGGGCCGCGTGAATCAGATGGGCACCAAAAACAACTACGATTCCCTCTTCGCGCGACCCCGGCAAGACCCTGCATGAACAGCCCAGGCCACCGACCCTATGCACCCACCATTAAGGCTGCAGGTTGGAAGCCGCCACGCGTGCAACGGCGGAGTAATCTTCCTGTCCTGCGGGAAGGATGCGAAGCAGGTAAGAAAACTCCGTTGGATCCGACCAGATGATGTACTTCTCCAACGGATGCGGGCCGCAGCTGCTGGACCCGACACCCAGCGTCCGCGCATCCAGCATGAGCACGGTCGCATTGCTCGGCGGCAAGTCCACCGAGTATTCGACACTGCTCAACTGCTCATCCGTGTAGGGAAGCGCGGAGGCCTGCATCGGCTTTCCATCGCTCACCGCCAGCAGGCCAGGAAGTCCATCGCCGCTCAGAGCCGCCCATCGGATATCTTCGTGATTGCCGGCTTCCATCGGCTTTGAATACGGCGTCAACTGCTCGCGCACCGAGCTTGCATAGAGGCCAATGTCCGATCCACGATCGCGATCCGAGTAGTTCTCCATCGGCCCACGGCCCAGATACGCAAAGCGATCGTAGCGCTTGTCCAGCAACAGGCGAACGCCGATCCGGGCCAGCGGAACACGCGTGCCCTCAGCCGCAAAGGCATTCTCTACCTGGATGCTGCCGTCGCCGGTCACCGTGTAAACAGCCTTGTGAGTGGCCGACCAGCCGTTCAGGCCGAGCTGCTGGGTTGCTCCTTCAACGCGCACCGAGGCGTGCGTGAGTTGAATCGCGTTGATGCTCAGCACTTTGGTCTGCAAGTTGTTGACACCGAATTTGACCCATTCGTCGTTGGCCCAAATGTCGTCTTTCTGGTGAGGAGCGCGCCACAGGTAGAGCTTGGGTCCGCCTCCGGGAACCAGCATCGGAACCTGATCCCGCGTGATTTGCGAGATTGCCCCTTGCGCCTTGTCAAAAGCGACGCTGAAGCGGTCGCCCTGCACGGTGATCTGCGCATTGTCTTCTTTGAAGCTCACGTCGCCGCCGACCTTTGCGGCTGTCGCCGGTTTTTCGAAAGGTAGCTTGAACTGCGCAGTCGCGACTTCGTAGCCACTCTTGGCCCAGATCTCCGGCTTGGCCAGCAAGAAGGAGAGCTGAAGAAAATACTCACGCCCCGGTTTCGGCGCAATCGCCTTGATCGGCACATGGACTTCCGTGGTGGCTCCGGGAACCAGATCGAGCGCCGGCATGGTCCCCTTCTCCAGCTGCACGCCGTCCTCGCTTACGCTCCACTGAATCGCGAACTTGTCGAGATTGGTAAAGGCGTAGCGATTGCGAATCGAAATCGTCCCATGCTCCAGATCGACGGCGTTCAGGCTGATCCACTGGTAGGCGCGCTTCAGCTCAGGATAGTGCGGCTTCGGCGAGCGATCGGAGAAAACCACGCCTTTGTGGATGAAGTATTTGTCGTTGGGATAATCACCGAATCCGCCGCCGTAGGCAATGAAGGGATGCTTCGGATCGCGACGATTCCACAAGCCCTGATCCTCCCACTCCCAGATTGCTCCGCCCATCAGCTTGGGATACTTGTCGAAGAGGTCGTTGTAATCGCCCACCGAGCCCATCGAGTTGTTCATCGCATGCGCATATTCACACAGGTAGAACGGCTTGGTGCGATTCGGCTCGTTGGCTGCTTTTTCCAGCTCGTCCACATTCGTGTACATATGGCTTTCGATATCGGCAACCAGCTTTGCACCACCGCCAAAGGCCTCGTAATGCGTTGGACGGGTCGGGTCAATCTTCTTCACGGCATTGATCGCCGCAACGAAGCTGCTGCCGCCGCCGCATTCGTTGCCCATTGACCAGATCACCACCGATGGATGGTTCTTCAGGTTCTCCGTGTTGGCCACGTTGCGGTCCACAATGCTCCGTTCGTAGCGCGGCTCGTGGTCCAGAATGCCGTAGTCGCCGTGGCACTCCACATTGGCTTCGGCCACCAGGTAGATGCCGTACTCGTCGGCAAGTTCGTACCAGCGAGGGTCGTCGGTATAGTGCGAGGTGCGCACGTGGTTCGCATTCACCTGCTTCAGCAACTCCAGATCGCGGATCATGCGCTCTTCCGTCACATAGTGGCCCGTATCCGGCCAGTTTTCGTGACGATCCGCGCCCTTCATTTTCACCGCAACGCCGTTGATCATGAAGACGGCGTCCTTGATTTCGATCTTGCGGAAGCCTACGCGCGTTGAGACCAGTTCTTCGTTCTGCTTGTTCCTGGCCAGCGTCAGAACCGCCGTGTACAAATTCGGAGTCTCCGCAGTCCACTTGGCCGGATTGGAGACGGGGATGCTCACAGAGACAACCTGCTCCTCTCCTGGTTGCAGGGCGGCCACATCAACCGAAGCCTGACCACCTTTGACCGGCTTCTTGTCCAGCGTCAACAACTCGACATTCAACTGCCGCGCGGGCTCAGACGCGTTCGAGTAATTCCGCACCTTTGCAGTGACCTTCAACGTAGCATCGCGGTAGTCTGAGTCCAGGTCGGTTACGATCGAGAAGTCTCGAATGTGTACCTGCGGCGCGCTCCACAACGTCACGTTGCGGAAGATGCCGCTCAGCCGCCACATATCCTGATCTTCCATATAGCTACCCGAGCTGAGTCGATAAACCTCGACCGCCAGTACATTCTTCTGCCCGGCTTTGAGGTAGGAACTAATGTCGAACTCGGCGGGGTTGCGGCTGTTGACGCTGTAACCGACCTTCTGGCCATTGACCCACACAAAGAATGCCGAGTCCACGCCGTCGAACTTGAGGAAGATGCGGCGCCCCTTCCAGCCATCGGGCACCTGAAAATCGCGGCGGTAGCTGCCCACCGGATTGCGCTCCTTGTAGGCGGTGTATTCCACAGGCGGCTCGCCCATCACCCTTGGCCAGTCGCTCTTGAAGGGATAGGTGAAGTTTGTATAGATCGGGGTTCCGTAGCCCTCAATCTCCATATTCGAGGGCACGGGAATTTCCTTCCACGCGGTCACGTCGAAATCCGGCTTGTAGAAGTCCACCGGACGCTGCTCGGGGCGAGGCACCCAATGGAACTTCCAATGACCATTCAAGCTCCTGGCCCAGGTGGAAGCCTTGCGATCCGCAGCCAATGCCTCGGCGCGATTCGCGTAGGGCATCAAGGTTGCGTGATAGGGTTCTTTGTTGATGCCTAAAACCTGCTCGTTCTCAATCTCCGCGGGAACTGGCGCCTGCCCCCCCGCCAACGAAGGAACCAAGGCAAAAGAGGCAACGAAAAGCCACAAAAAGCTTCGCGAGAAACGCATTTTATGCTCTACTCCTGATGTCTCCAGGACATCTTGTTCAAGGATTTGTTGAGTGAAAATCGCACTCGATTCACCTTTCAGCGCTGACAACAGATGGCCATTGCGCATTCGGTCCGATTCACAAAACATCGGGCCTCAGGGCCTTGATCAGCTTGGAGGCTGCTTGACTGACCTGCAAGATGACGCCTGGCCGAGCCAGGCTTGGAAATCGCATGCGCCATTTCCATATGGCTTCGCAAACGTTTGCGTCCAGAGTGAAGGTGCAGCCAGAAGAACAGTCGCCCTGGGCCGAGTGTTCGCGTTTCAAATATTTGCGGGATCATCGCGTATTCAATGGTACGCCTTAGCCATTCCGTGTCTTGTCTAGGTCGTTTCGCGAAGTGGGAAGTAGCACCATTCTCGCCCACTGTTCGGAATGGCGGTCATGGGATAACAACATCCGACCCCCCACTACGGGAAGTTCAATTAGGTTAAGCCGTGTAAATGGCGGCCAATCGAGCTGTGGGCAAGAACGTACCCACGAGGGGCCACTACACCGCTCGGCCACGCTCTTCTTGGCATCCGGGCTTTCTTCGCGGCGGTTCTTCTCTCAAGGTTTGGCAACCCGATTCTTTCAGAAGCAGGCCGAACCGCCGCTCAACTTTCAACTATGGGTGGACTCGTCTGCATCGGTGGGTAGGGACTATGGTCAGCAGCAAATCCCAAACCCAATCTCAACCCATCCTCCAAGCTCTTCCACCTTCCTGTGAGTTCCTCAGGACTACTCATGGTAACCAACCACTCCTGCTAACTCTTTTACAATGCTATATTTGAGAACTCATAACCCAAAGGTCGCTGGTTCAAATCCAGCCCCGCAACCATTTAGCAAAACCCAACCCAAAAGCCAACCCAACGGGATACCGGGCGCTATTTCGCGCCCGGTTTGGTTTTTTGGGGCTATCGTGATGACTTTCGAGACAGGATTTGCCGCACCACCCTGCTGTTCGCCTTGCGCCGGTTCTCCATCGGCGGACCGCCATACTGTTCAGTGGTCGACAGGTGCGCGTGACGCATCAGCTTCTGCTGGACATCGAGCGGAGTCTCTTCTTCGCTAAGCAACGAACGGTAACTGTGCCGGAACGTATGCCAGCCGATGCTGCGGTCATGATGATGATTACTGCCCAGACCGAACAGCCTTGTGCGGGAATGACCTGCATCGCCGGCCCCCAACACGGTACCCTTGGAAGAGATGCCCCCGATTCTCAATGCCCAATCCGTAACCAAACAATTCGGCGCCACTCCCCTGTTCTTCGAGATTTCATTCACTGTGGAAGACGGCGATCGCATCGGACTGATCGGCCCGAATGGAGCCGGCAAGTCCACGCTGCTGGCCGTCCTTGCGGGGCAGGTTGAGCCGGACTCGGGCGAACTTGCGGTGCGCAAGCGGGCCCGCGCCGCTTACGTGCCCCAGGATTCTCGTTTTGCCAGCGGTCGTACGATCCGCCAAGTGCTGGAAGAGGCCTTGGCGGCCGCGCACGTCAACGAATCGGAGCGCGAAGGCCGCCTGCGCGAGTTGGCCGGGCGTGCCGGCTTCGCAGATCTGAATGTTGAGTCCGCGTCCCTCTCCGGCGGGTGGCGCAAACGGCTGGCTATTATCGAGGCGCTGGTTTCCCAGCCTGAAGTGATGCTGCTGGACGAGCCCACCAACCACCTCGACCTGGCCGGCATCGAGTGGCTGGAAGAGCTGCTTACATCCTCCTCGTTCGCCGCCGTCACGGTGAGCCACGACCGCTACTTCCTGGAAAGCACCTCAAGCGAGATTATCGAGCTGAACCGTGTTTTTGCCGGCGGCCTTTTTCGCGTGAAGGGCAACTTCAGCCATTTCCTCGAAGAGAAACAAGCCTACCTCGAGTCCCAGAGCCGGCAGCAGGACAGCCTGCGCAATCGCGTCAGGACTGAGATTGAATGGCTGCGGCGCGGCCCCAAGGCCCGCGCCACAAAGTCCAAAGCGCGCATCGACACGGCCAACGCCATGATCGGACAGTTGGCTGCCATGGACGCCCGCACCACCGTCAACTCCGCGGGCATCGATTTTGAAGCCAGCATGCGTAAGAGCAAACGCCTGGTCGAGTTCGACAATGTCGCCTGCGACGTCCCGGCAACCCTGGATCCCACAGAAGCGAGTCCAAAAGATCAAAAGAGCCCCCGGCTCTTCGAGGGGCTGAATTTCATTCTCACCGCGGGCATGAAGGTCGGACTCGTCGGGCCCAACGGCAGTGGCAAAACTACCCTCCTCCGCTTGCTGCGCGGCGAACTCGAACCAGCCGAAGGCTCCATCCGCCGCGCCGAAGCCCTGCGCCTTGTCTACTTCAGCCAGATGC